>NZ_JBFAWW010000007.1:0-289656 GCF_040680495.1 Streptomyces sp. NPDC052036
CGTGCCGTTGCAGGGCCAGATGATGAGCGAGGCGTTCAACTCGGCGGTGCACATCAGCTTCGTGCCCGCCGCCGCCCCGGCCCCCGCTCCGGCTCCCGCGGCCCCCGCCGTTGCCGCTCCGGCTCCGGCTGCCCCGGCTCCGGCGCCCGCCCCGGTCACCCCCGTCCCGGCCGCCGCCCAGGCGACCGACGAGGGCGCGTACGTGACCCCGCTGGTGCGCAAGCTCGCCGCCGAGAACGGCGTCGACCTGTCCACCGTCAAGGGCACCGGTGTCGGCGGCCGCATCCGCAAGCAGGACGTCATCGCCGCCGCCGAGGCCGCGAAGGCCGCTGCGCCGGCTCCGGCCGCCGCTCCCGCCGCCGCCCCGGCCGCGAAGAAGGCTCCGGTCCTGGAGGTCTCCCCGCTGCGCGGTCAGACCGTGAAGATGCCGCGGATCCGCAAGGTCATCGGCGACAACATGGTCAAGGCCCTGCACGAGCAGGCCCAGCTGTCCTCGGTGGTCGAGGTCGACGTGACGCGCCTGATGCGTCTGCGCGCCCAGGCCAAGGACGCGTTCGCGGCCCGCGAGGGCGTCAAGCTCTCCCCGATGCCGTTCTTCGTGAAGGCGGCGGCCCAGGCGCTGAAGGCCCACCCGGTCATCAACGCCAAGATCAACGAGGCCGAGGGCACCATCACCTACTTCGACACCGAGAACATCGGTATCGCGGTGGACTCCGAGAAGGGCCTGATGACCCCGGTCATCAAGCACGCCGGTGACCTCAACATCGCGGGCATCGCCAAGGCCACGGCCGAACTGGCGGGCAAGGTCCGGGCCAACAAGATCACTCCGGACGAGCTGTCCGGCGCGACCTTCACCATCAGCAACACCGGTTCGCGCGGCGCGCTGTTCGACACGATCATCGTGCCGCCGGGCCAGGTCGCGATCCTCGGCATCGGTGCCACGGTCAAGCGCCCGGCGGTCATCGAGACCGAGGAGGGCACGGTCATCGGCGTCCGCGACATGACCTACCTGACCCTCTCCTACGACCACCGTCTGGTGGACGGCGCCGACGCCGCCCGCTACCTGACCGCGGTCAAGGCGATCCTGGAGGCCGGCGAGTTCGAGGTCGAGCTCGGCCTCTGAGCCTCTCCGGGCCGCCGACAGCCGGCCTGAACCACGGCGCCCCCGTCCGGACGATCCGGGCGGGGGCGCCGTGTTTGCCCGTTACAGCGGTGTGTAAGTCTCGTCTCACCTGCGGGAAAGCCCCCGCATGCGCCCTTCCCTCCCGGGCTCGCGGCCGTATTGTCTAAGCGTCGAACGCCCCGACTGAGGAGCCCTCATGACCGCGCCCGTCGTCCACTCGCTGCGCGAGCAGATCCGCGAGCACATCGTGGAGGGGATCGTCAGCGGGCGCTGGAAGCCGGGCGAGCGGATCGTGGAACGGCGGATCGCCACCGAGCTGGAGGTCAGCCAGACACCGGTCCGGGAGGCACTGCGGGAGCTGGAGTCGCTGCGGCTGATCGAGTCGGCGCCCAACAAGGGTGTACGGGTGCGCAATCTCACGGCCGCCGACCTGGAGGAGAGCTACCCCGTCCGAGCCGGTCTGGAGGCCATCGCGGCGGAGCTGGCGGCCGGACGCCTGGCGGAGGACTGCTCGGCCCTGGAACCGCACGTCATGGCCCTCTACGAGGCGGACCGCAGGGCGGACGGCACGGCGCAGGTGCGGCACACGGTGGGCTTCCACCGGGAGCTGGTGCGGGCGGCCGGGAACTCGGTGCTGCTGCACACCTGGGAGGGGCTGGGCATCGAGGTGTTCACGGCCCTGTCGATCCGCTGGCTGGGGACGGTGCAGCAGTCGTACGCGGAGGAGCACGAGGAGCTGGTGGCCGCGTTCCAGCGGCGCGACCCCCGTATCGCGGAGATCGTGAAGGCACACGTCCTGGGATGCGCCCCGCGCGCCTAGGAAGCAGTACTTGCGGACCCGGAAGGTCCGGACCCTGCGGACCGGAAAGCCTGGACCCCACAGACCCGCGAAGCCGGTCCCCGTGGGCCCGGAAAGCCCGGACCCCAGGGACCCGGAAAGCCGGACCCCACGGACCCGCGAAGCCATGTCCTTCGACCCGTGCGAAAGCCGGTCCCGATCACCGGAGCATCTCCCCGCTCAGACGCACGCGGACCTGCGAAAACCGTAGAAGAACGCGACACTCGGTGTCTCGTTCGAAGGCACGGCGTGCCGACTTTCTCGAAATCGAGAGGTTTTGGCCCTCGACCTTTTGATCGATCATCGATCGGGGGGTTACAGTCGCCGACGGACTTCCACCGAAGTCCATCGCCCTGTCCTGCCAAAGACCAAGGGCACCCCCTGACCCTTACCGATGAGGGAACCCCCTTCGACTGAGGAAGGCGGCGACATGACCGACCCCAACGCCATCCAGCCGAGCGAGCTCGACCAGCTCCCGGACCGCGACCCCGAGGAGACCGCCGAATGGCAGGCCTCCCTGGACGCCGTCACCAAGGCGGCCGGGCCGCACCGTGCCGCGTACCTGATGCGCCGCACACTGGAGCGCGCCGAGGGCACCGGCGTCGCCCTGCCGAAGCTCCTCGAGACGGACTACCTGAACACCATCCCGACCGCCGCCGAGCCGGCTCTGCCCGGTGACGAGGCGATGGAGGCCCGGATCACGGCCTGGAACCGCTGGAACGCGGCCGCGATGGTGACCCGTGGCAGCAAGTACGGCGTCGGCGGTCACATCGCCACCTTCGCCTCCGCCGCCTGGCTCTACGAGACGGGCTTCAACCACTTCTTCCACGGCAAGGAGGGCGATGGTTCCGGCGACCAGCTGTACATCCAGGGCCACGCCTCCCCCGGCATCTACGCCCGCGCCTTCCTCGACGGCCGGCTGAACGAGCACCACCTCGACAACTTCCGCCAGGAGGCCGGCGGCAACGGTCTGCCCTCCTACCCGCACCCGCGCCGTCTGCCCTGGCTGTGGGAGTTCCCCACCGTCTCCATGGGTCTCGGCCCGCTGTCGGCGATCTACCAGGCGCGCTTCAACCGCTACCTGACGAACCGCGGCATCAAGGACGTCTCGGCGTCCCATGTCTGGGCCTTCCTCGGCGACGGCGAGATGGACGAGCCGGAGTCGACGGCCGCGCTCGCGCTGGCCGCCCGTGAGCAGCTGGACAACCTGACCTTCGTCATCAACTGCAACCTGCAGCGCCTCGACGGCCCGGTCCGCGCCAACTTCAAGATCGTGCAGGAGCTGGAGGCCCAGTTCCGCGGCGCCGGCTGGAACGTCGTCAAGACGCTGTGGGGCAGCGCCTGGGACGAGCTGTTCGCCCTCGACACCACGGGCGCGTTGGTACGCCGGCTGCGCGAGGTACCGGACGCGCAGGTCCAGACGTACCAGACCCGCGACGCCGCCTACATCCGCCAGGACTTCTTCGGCAAGGACCCGGCGCTCGTCGAGATGGCGAAGCTGCTGACCGACGACAAGATCCTCGACTGCTTCCACTTCTCCCGCGGCGGTCACGAGCCGCGCAAGGTGTACGCCGCCTACAAGGCCGCCCTGGAGCACAAGGGCGCCCCGACGGTGATCCTGGCGCAGACGGTCAAGGGCCACACCCTCGGCACGGGCTTCGCGTCGAAGAACGCCAACCACCAGATGAAGAAGCTGACGGTGGACGAGTTCAAGGAGATGCGCGACCGCCTGGAGCTGCCGATCTCCGACGCGCAGTTCACCGACGGCGTGGTGCCCTACGGCCACCCGGGCGCCGACTCCCCCGAGGTCCGCTACCTCCAGGAGCGCCGCGCGGCCCTCGGCGGTCCGGCCCCGGCCCGCCGCGTCCACCCCCTCGCGCCGCTGCCCGCGCCCGCCGACAAGGCCTTCGCCGCCTTCGACAAGGGCTCCGGCTCGCAGAACGTGGCGACCACCATGGCCTTCGTCCGCCTGGTCAAGGACCTGGTCCGCGACAAGGAGACGGGCAGGCGCTGGGTGCCGATCGTCCCGGACGAGGCGCGCACCTTCGGTATGGAGTCGCTCTTCCCGTCCCTCGGCATCTACTCGCCGAAGGGCCAGACGTACGAGCCGGTCGACCGTGACCAGCTGATGTACTACAAGGAGGCCAAGAACGGCCAGATCCTCAACGAGGGGATCACCGAGGCCGGTTCGATGGCCGACTTCATCGCCGCATCGTCGTCGTACGCGACGCACGGCGAGGCGATGATCCCGTTCTACATCTTCTACTCGATGTTCGGCTGGCAGCGCACCGCCGACCAGATGTGGCAGCTCGGCGACCAGCTCGGCCGCGGCTTCCTCGTCGGCGCCACGGCCGGCCGTACGACGCTGACGGGCGAGGGCCTGCAGCACGCCGACGGCCACTCCCCGGTGATCGCGGCCACCAACCCGGCCGCGCTGAGCTACGACCCGGCCTTCGCGTACGAGATCGCCGTGATCGTGAAGGACGGTCTGCGCCGTATGTACGGCGAGACGGCGCCGGGCGAGGACCCGAACGTCTTCTACTACCTCACGGTCTACAACGAGCCGCTGCCGCAGCCGGCGAAGCCGTCCGGCCTCGGTATCGACGAGGGCATCGTCAAGGGCCTGTACCGCTACAACACGGCGGAGTCGGCGGGCCTGTCCCCCATGTCCCCCGAGCTCTCGACTTCGCTCGAGCAGGGAGGTGCCCCCAACGCCCCGCGCATCCAGCTGCTGGGCTCCGGCACCGCGATCCACTGGGCGCTCGACGCGCAGAAGCTGCTCGCCGAGGAGTGGGGCGTGGCCGCGGACGTGTGGTCGGCGACGTCCTGGGGCGAGCTGCGCCGGGACGCCCTGGAGGCGGACGCGGCACTGCTGCGGGGCGAGGAGCGTGTGCCGTATATCCGGCAGGCGCTCCAGGGCGCCGAGGGCCCGGTCCTCGCGGTGTCCGACTACATGCGCCAGGTCCCTGACCAGATCGCGCAGTGGGTGGAGCAGGACTACTCCTCGCTGGGCGCCGACGGCTTCGGCCTCTCGGACACCCGTGAGGCGGCCCGCCGCCACTTCGGTGTCGACGCCCCGTCGATCGTGGTCGCGGCCCTCGCCCAGCTCGCCCGGCGCGGCGAGGTCAAGGCGACGGCCGTCAAGGAGGCCCGGGAGAAGTACGGCCTGTAAGGGCCGGTGACGAGGTACGACGAAGGGGTACGGCAGCTGCCGTACCCCTTCGTCGTACCCCTGGCGCTGTCGGTGGCCGGAGGCATGATGGCGGCATGCGTGCCGCTCGTCTGATCACCATGGTGCTGCTGCTCCAGTCCCGGACCTCGATGACGGCGGCCGAGCTGGCCCGTGAGCTGGAGGTGTCCGAGCGGACCGTCACCCGGGACGCGCAGGCCCTCGCTCAGGCGGGGGTCCCGGTGTACGCGGACCGCGGGCGGGCCGGGGGCTACCGGCTCCCGGGCGGTTACCGCACCCGGCTGACCGGGCTCGCACGCGGCGAGGCCGAGGCGCTGTTCCTCAGCGGGGTGCCGGGCGCGCTGCGCGAGATGGGTCTGGCGGACGCGGCCTCCGCGGCCCGGCTGAAGGTGTCGGCGGCTCTCCTGCCCTCCCTGCGCGACGCCTCCCGTACGGCAGCGCAGCGGTTCCATCTGGACGCGCCCGCCTGGTTCACGGACCCGGAGACCCCGCCGCTGCTGCCAGAGGTCGCGGAGGCGGTCTGGGACGACCGGCGGATCACCGCGCGCTACCGCAGCGGCGCACAGGAGGTGGAGCGGGAGCTGGAGCCGTACGGGCTCGTGCTCAAGGCGGGGGTGTGGTACCTGTGCGCACGGGCGACGCAGGCCGGGGTCTTCCGGGTGTACCGCGTCGACCGCTGCACGGCCGTGGACCCCGGGGCGGAGCGGTTCGCACGGGACGAGGGGTTCGATCTGCCGGCCTTCTGGGCGGAGCAGGCCGCGCGGTTCGCGCGCTCCCTCCTGCGGGCCGAGGTCGTGGTGCGGCTGTCCGAAGAGGGCCTGCGCAGGCTGCCGTACGCAGTGGATCCCGCGTCGGCCCGTGCGGCACTGGCGGCCGCGGGCGACCCGGACGGGCAGGGGTGGGTGACGGTGACCCTGCCGGTGGAGTCCGAGGAGGTCGCGCACGCACAACTCACGGCGCCGGGGCCCGAGGTCGAGGTGCTCTCGCCCCCGGGACTGCGCGCCCTGTTCGCGCGGGACGCGCTGCGGATCGCCCGGCTCTACGGCCGGTGAGATCAGGCCGCACTCCGCGTGCGCCTCACCCGTCGAGGGCCGATGCTGGTTCCCGTGATGGACGAGACGGAGTTCTGGGAGCTGGTGGACGCGAGCCGGGAGGCCGCCGGGGGCGACCCCGAGGAGCAGGCCGACCAGCTCGTCGAACGGCTGCTCCAGCTGGACCCGGACACCGTGCTGGACTTCGCCCGTCACTTCGAGTGCCGCTACAACCGCGCCTACCGCTGGGACCTGTGGGGCGCCGCCTGGGTGCTGCTGGACGGGGCGAGCGACGACGCGTTCGACTTCTTCCGGTGCTGGCTGATCGGCCAGGGCCGGGAGGTCTTCGAGGGAGCCCTGCACGACCCCGACGCGCTGTCGGGCCTGCTCGGGGACTTCGACGAGGAGGTCGACGGGGACGGCGAGGAGCTCGGCTATGCCGCGGACGAGGCGTACGAGCAGCTCACCGGGAGCGTGGCGCCCGACCTGGGCATCCCGCCCATGGCCTCCGAGCCGGAGGGGACGCCGTTCGACCTGGAGAACGAGTCCGCGCTCGCCGAGCGGTACCCGAGGCTGTGGGACCGCTTCAAGGGCTGACCCGGAAGGACTGACCCGGATCCCGGCCGGACCCGGCCGTGTGGTGCAGTGGCGCCCGGTTGGCCTGGTCGAGGGCGGACGCCGTGGCCGCGGCCGGCCCGAGCACGACGGTCGCCACCGCGCAGACCACCGTCCAGGGGTTGCGCACGGCCCCGGCCCAGGTGCGTGTCCTCTTCGTCTCCGTACGGCTGACGCCGCTCATGATCCCCACCTCCGGTCGGCTTTCGCGCCCGACCGTAGGGCGCGGGGATCGGAGGAAGCTGCGCTTGGCCTGTGGGGGGCCTGTGGGCCTCGCGGCGGGACGGGTGCGCCCCGTCCCGCCTCGCGGCGGGACGGGGCGCACCCGCGGGCCGTGCGGCGCCGTGAAGGTGCGTTCCTGGGCCGCGGGGCCGGAGCGGTCACCGTCGGCCCTGCAGATGGGCCGCCCGTTCCCTGATCGCCGGGAGGAGGGCGCTGAGGGCCGCGCCCGGGCAACTGGTCGCATAGCCGTCCCGGTGGGCCGCGAGGGCGGGCAGCATCACGGCGGCGCCCTCCTTGTAGAGGCTCTTGCCGCTGCTGGAGACGAGCCGGACCTTGGTGCGCGGGTCGATGTCCGCGAGGCCCAGTTTCCACGCGGCCACGGCGGCGATCGCGTCGGTCATGGCCCGGGGCACGGGCACGCCCGCCGTGAAGGTGCCGATCGCGGCGATGCCGGCCGTGCGGTGGTTGAAGCCCAGGGTGTGGGCGCCGGTGACGGGACGTTCCACGCCGCCCGCGCGGCCCTCGTAGATCGTGCCGCAGCGGTCGACGAGGAAGTTGTAGCCGATGTCGTCCCACCGCCGGTTGCCGATCTGGCCCGCGTACAGCGCCCTGATGATGCGGGGCACGTCGGCGCAGGCGTAGCGGTTGGGCGAGTCGGTGTGGTGCACGAACACCGCGATGACCTTGTCGTCGTAGCGCGGCGGCGGCTGGCCCGGCAGACCCCCGCCGCCCGCCCAGGTCGTCCGCGGCACGATCCGCGGCCTGGGTGCCTGGTGCAGCACGGCGGACCGGGCCTCGACCGGATGCGGGCGCAGGAGCGCCGCCGTCTGCTCGACCCGGGACGCGCACGTCATCAGGGTCAGGGAGGCGGCGAACCCGGGCAGACAGCCGAGCAGCAGCAGGGTGGTCCCCGGAACCCGTACGCGCCGTGGTCGCACCAGCCCGGCTCTTGGCAAGACACGCATGGCCCCACTTTCGGCCGCTCCTGCCGCCTAGGCGATGTGCGCTGTGCCACCTGGCGGAACCATTGTCCCGGTCCGGGACGTTTCTACAGGTCGACGCGCGTGACTGCTTTTCGGGCGGCCCCGGCGCGCGGCTGATCACTGGGCTCCTGCGGCGCGTACTAAGGGGTCCTAGAGAAAGGCGGCTTCGTGGACCTGCTCGACATCCTGCTGATGCTGGTCATCCTGGCCTATGCGGCGTCCGGCTACCGGCGCGGACTGGTGGCCGGCTGTGTCTCCCTGGCCGGCTTCGTGGGCGGGGCCGTCATCGGTGTGTGGATCCTGCCGTGGGTGATGGACCTGGTGGCCCGGGGGACGACGGCGGCGACGGTCACCGCGGTGTTCACGGTGCTGGTCCCGGCCGTGCTGGTCCACGAGCTGGCGGGGCGCCTCGCGCTGAAGCTGCGCCGCGAGCTGGACCACGGGCCGCTGCGGGTGGCCGACGGGATCGGCGGCGCGGCGGCCAATACGCTGGCCGTGCTGATCGTGGCGTGGGTGGCCGCGAGCGTGCTGGGCGCCTCCTCCTCCCCGCTGGTCACGGACTCGATCCGGGACTCCCGGCTGCTGGGCTCCGTGCAGAACGTGATGCCGGACACCACCCCGGCCTGGTTCTCGCACGCCACGACCGCGCTCGCCCAGGCGGGCTTCCCCCAGGTCTTCAACCCGTTCGAGAACGAACCGACGGCCGGGGTGCCCAAGCCCTCGGGCGACGACGTCACCCCGAGCGCGACGAACGCCGCCAAGTTCAGCACGGTGAAGATCGAGGGCGCCGTCGGCACCGAGGGCCGTGAGGGCAGCGGCTTCGTGTACGCGGCACGGCATGTCATGACCAACGCCCACGTGGTGGCGGGCATCGATCACCCGACGGTCCGCGTCGGCGGTGTCGGCCCGTCGTACACGGCCCGGGTGGTGCTCTTCGACCCGGACCGGGACGTGGCCGTGCTGTACGTGCCGGATCTGCACGCGCCCGTGCTGCGCTTCGACGGCGAGGCCAAGCGCGGCGACGCGGCCGTGGTCGCGGGCTATCCGGAGGACGGCGATCTGACGCTGCGGGCCGCCACGGTCGCCAGCCGGCTCCGGGCCACCGGCCAGAACATCTACAGCTCGGACACGGTCACCCGGGACATCTACTCCATCCGCTCCACCGTGCTGCCCGGCAACTCCGGCGGCCCGCTGCTCACCAAGGACGGCCGGGTCTACGGCGTCGTCTTCGCCCGCTCCACCTCGAACCAGGAGACGGGCTACGTGCTGACGGCGGACGAGGTCGCGGGCGACGCCGGGCGCGCGGCGCATGCCACGGCACCGGTGGACACGGGCGACCTCGTCACGCCGTAGGAGCTCGGGAACTCAGAGCCCCGGCGCGCGGATACGTCCGCCGGGGCTCACGCTCACAGGAACATGCCCATGAGCACGTCGTCGACGTACTTTCCGTCGAGCAGGAACTCGTCGGGCAGGATCCCCTCCACCGTGAACCCCTCGGACTCGTACAACCGCCGGGCCGGGGCGTTGTGTCCGAGGACGCGCAGGGTGAGGCGTCGGGCTCCTCGCCGTCTCGCCTCCTCCTGAGCGGCCCGCAGCAGCGCCCGGCCGGCCCCCGTGCCACGGGCCTCGTCGGCGACGGCGAGCCCCCGGATCTGCAGGACGTGCGTGTTGCACGCCAGCGACGTCGGGAAACCGAGCCGGAGATAGCCGACGACGGCGCCGTCGAGTTCAGCCACGAGGTGGTCGCGCGGCCCGGACCGATCGGAGAAGAAGGGGTCGTACGGCGGCTCGGGGCGCGGCTGTACGGAGTGCAGCGGGGACCAGGCGGCACGGTCGAGGCGACCGAGCACGTCCTCGTCGTCGGTCGTGGCGGGGCGTATGCGGGGAGCGGACATGCGGTCACTGTACGGCCGGGGCACGACGATCCGTCCTGCGCTTTTCAGGGCGCCGGGCGGGTCGGGCGGGACGCACGGGGCAGGATGGGCGCATGGAACGTTCCCGAATCGCCGTGGCCGGTGCGTCCGGTCTGATCGGCAGTGCCCTGGTGCGATCGCTGACCGCGGACGGACACGAGGTGGTGCGTCTGGTGCGGCGCTCGGCCCGGGGCGAGGACGAGGTCTGCTGGGACCCCGAGGGGCAGTACGTCGACGCGGCGGGGCTCATCGGGTGCGACGCCGTGGTGAACCTGGCCGGGGCCGGCATCGGCGACCACCGCTGGACCGACGCGTACAAGAAGACCCTCCGCGACAGCCGGGTGCTGGGCACGGCGGCGCTCGCGGAGGCGGTCGCCTCGCTGCCCGAGCCGCCGCGGGTGTTCGTGAGCGGCAGCGCGATCGGCTACTACGGCGAGACCGGCGACCGGACGGTCGACGAGACGGCACCGCCCGGGGACGGCTTTCTGCCCTCGCTGTGCGTGGAGTGGGAGGAGGCCGCCGCCGCGGTGCAGGAGGCCGGCGTGCGGACGGTGTTCGCGCGGACGGGGCTGGTGGTGGCCCGCGAGGGCGGGGCCTGGGGGCGGCTGTTCCCGCTGTTCCAGGCGGGGCTCGGCGGGCGCATGGGGGGCGGCCGGCAGTACTGGTCGTACATCGCGCTGCACGACGAGGTGGCGGCGCTTCGCCACCTCATCGACCGTGAGGACCTGTCCGGGCCGTTCAACCTGACGGCCCCCGAGCCGCTGACGAACGCTCAGATCACCGCCGCCATGGGGCGTGTGCTGCGCCGCCCGGCGCTCTTCCCGGTGCCCGCCCCGGCCCTGCGGCTGGCTCTGGGTGAGATGTCCGGGGATGTGCTCGGCAGTGCGCGGGTGGTGCCCGAGCGACTGCTGGAGTCGGGGTTTTCCTTCGCGTTCCCGGGGATCGAGGAGGCACTGCGGGCCGCGTTGCAGCGGTAGCGGACGGCGCGGTCACGAGGGTTCGGCGGGGTGCGGGAGGCGCGGGAGACCAGGGATCGCCGAATTCGACCGTATGCGACCGCCGTGCGACCGTGCTCTGTTGATGCGCGACTACACGTGACCGTTCACGGACCTACGCTCGATCCGAACTCGGGTATTTCACCAGCCAGTTGGGGGCATGACGTCTCCACCGGCCGCACAACCTCGAGGAGGGGCACGTGCTACAGCCCGTGTATCAGGCGGACGTCGTCATCGTCGGCGCCGGGGTCGCCGGCCTCGCGGCGGCCCATCGGCTGACCAGCGCAGGAATCACCACCGCGGTCCTGGAGGCCGCCCCTTACGTCGGCGGGCGCATGTCGACCGAGAAGGTCGACGGCTTCCGGCTCGACCGGATCGGACAACTGCTGTCCACCGCGTACCCCGAACTGCACTTGACGCCGGGGCTCGACTCCCTCGTCCTCCGCTCCTTCGCACCGGGCGTCCTAATACACAGCGAGGGGCGCCGGCACCGGGCGGGCGCCCCCGTGGGGGGCGGGGGCGCAGGGGGCGCACGGACGGCGCTGAGCGCCGTGCGCGCCCTCGCGGCCGTTCCCCGTACGGCGTCCGCGCCCCGGCCGGTGAGCGGAACGGGCCTGGGCCGCACGGCCCGTTCGCTGGCGAACGGATCGCGCGCGGCCGGCATCGTCGCGCCCCTGAGGCTCCGCGCCGAGCTCGCCCGGATCGCCACGACGCCCGTGGAACGGCTGCTGGCCCGGCCCGAGTCCGCCGCCCGGCACGCGCTCGCGGCGCGCGGGATCCCCGCCCGTGCCGTCGACGGTTTTCTCCGCCCCCTGCTCGCCGCCCTGTTGTGCGACCCGGAGCTGACCACGTCGAGTCGCTGCGCCGATCTGGCGCTGCGCTCCTTCGCGACCGGCCGGCTGTGCATGCCGGAGGGCGGAGCGGACGTCCTGCCGGAGCTGCTGGCCCGGGCGCTGCCGCCGGGCACCGTGCACACCGGGGTGCGCGCCACCTCCGTCTCCACGACCTCGGTGACCACCGCGGAACACGGTGAACTGCGGTGCCAGGCCGTGCTGCTGGCCACCGACGCGTCCGCCGCCGCCGAGCTGCTGCCGGGGCTGCGCGTGCCGGACTTCCATCCCGTCACCGTCGTCCACCACACCATGGAGGAGCCGCCGTCGACCGGTGCCTCGCTGCTGCTGGACGCGGACCGCGACGGTCCCGTGGCCCACACGGCGGTCGTCAGCCTGGTGGATCCGTCCCGGGCGCCCGTGGGCCGCGCCCTGGTCTCCTCCACCGTCCTCGGCATGCCCCCCGACGACGTGGACGGTGCCGTACGGGCCCATCTGGCGCGGCTGTACGGCACCTCGACCACCCGCTGGGAGACGCTGGCCGTGCATCACACCGCGCGGGCCGTACCCGCGATGCGGCCGCCGCACGATCTGCGGCGGCCGGTGCGGCTGCTGGCCGGGTTGTACGTGTGCGGCGACCACCGGGACACGAGTACGGTCCAGGGCGCGCTGCACTCGGGCCGCCGGGCCGCGTCCGCCCTCCTCGCGGACCTGGGTGCGGGCCCGACCCGGCTGGCGGACCCGCTGCCCACGGCGGCCTGAGGCTCAGCTGAGCGCGGCCACCTTGTCGCGGTACCCGCGCACCGGTGCCGCGTCCCGGTACGGCTCCAGCCGGCGCTCGAAGTCCCGTACGTACTCCACCGCCCGCACCGACCGCATCTCCGACGCCTGTCCGGCGGCCTCGGCCGCCAACTGGCAGGCGAGGTCCAGCTCGCCGAGGCCGAGCCGCGCCGAGGCGAGCACGACCCGGCAGAACAGCCGGCTGCGGGCGTAGCCGGGGGCCCGCAGCTGGAGCGAGCGCTCGGCGTGCTGCACCGCGGCCCGGTACTGCTGCAGATCCCGGTGGCAGTGCCCGAACTCGTCGGCGAGCTGCGCCTCGTCGAAGAACCGTGCCCAGTACGGGACTTCGTCGCCAGGCCGGGCGGACTCCAGCGCCCGCTCGGCCCGCACCAGCGAGGCGGTGCACGCGCGCACCTCGCCGAGCACGCCGTGGCCGCGCGCCTCCACGGCGTGCAGCAGCGCCTGGATGACGGGGGGCGCGGAGGTGCCCACGCCCTGCTGGGCCACGCGCACGAGCTGCACGGCCTCGCGTCCATGGCCGAGGTAGACGGCCTGCCGGCTCATGGTGATCAGGACGTAGGCCCCGTAGATCCGGTCCCCGGCCGCCTGGGCGAGCCGCAGCGCCTGGACGAAGTAGCGCTGGGCGAGACCGTGCGCGCCGATGTCGTACGACGTCCAGCCCGCGAGCCGGGTGAGATCGGCGGCCGCGGCGAACAGCCGGCGGCCGGTCTGCTCGCCGTAGCTGCCGCGGAGCATCGGCTCGGCCTCGTGCTCCAGATAGCGCACGAGGGCCTGGCGGGCGTGGCCCCCGCCGTAGGCGTGGTCGAGCGCCCGGAACAGCTCACCGACCGAGCGGAGGGCGGCGATGTCCCCGCCGGTGACCTTCTGGCCGGGTCCGCGCTCGGACTGGCTGCGCTGCCGGGACGCGGACCCTCCCGGTTCGGGCGCGGTCGAGAACTTGGGGGACGCGGGGCGGCCCTGGGCGGGGACACGGGCGAGGGTCTCGCCACGTCCGACCCGGTCATCGGCCCGGCCGATCAGCCAGTCCCGGCTGGGCACCACGAGACCGGCCGGGGTGAACGCGATCTTGCGCAGTTCGGCATGGCTTCCGGAGTCCTTGCGCCACAGACCGCTGACGATGTCCACGGCCTCCTCCGGGGTGGCGGCGAACTCCAGGCCCGCGTACACCGGCGCGCAGGCGTCGAGGCCGAGGTCCTGCGCGGTGAGCCGGCGGCCGAGCCGCCGGGTGAACACCTCGGCGATGAGCGCGGGCGTGGTGCCGCGCGGCTGCTGCCCGCGCAGCCACCGGGTCACGGATGTCTTGTCGTATCTGAGATCGAGCCCGTGTTCGAGACCCAGCTGGTCGACGCGACGGGCGAGACCGGCGTTGGAGAACCCCGCTTCTGCGATGAGCGCGGCGAGCTGTCGGTTGGGGGTGCGCTGCGCGGGTCGTTCCGTCATCTGCGGTGCGGTCTCCTGCCTCCCGGGCACCGACGCGGAGCTCCCGGGAAGGCATGCCTGCCTCCCGGGTCGCCGCGGTACCCGTATCGCCTTGGTGAGCAGCCCTTATGGCCTCGTGAACGGCGTGAATGTAGCGGAGAGTGAGCGGCCGATCGCAGCGTTCGGCATGCATTCATCCGATCGTGTGAGGATTGCCCCGTCCGGCTGACGAACCACAGGGCACTCCCGGACTCGGGGCTGGACGTACAGTGGCGTGGGCGCCTTTCGCGCCTTACGAAGCTTCTAGGGAGGCGCTTGCCGTGAGTGAGTTGCGGTTCGTCCGTATGGGGTTCGGTGCCGAGGCCGTCGACTACCAGGAGGCCTGGGACGAGCAGCGCCGGGTGCACGCCGCCCGCTTCGCCGACGAGGTCCCCGACACCTGCCTGCTCCTGGAGCACCCGCCGGTCTACACGGCGGGACGGCGCACGGCCGCCGACGAGCGCCCCCTGGACGGCACGCCGGTCGTCGACGTGGACCGCGGCGGCAAGATCACCTGGCACGGCCCGGGCCAGCTGGTGGGCTACCCCATCCAGAAGCTCCCGCGCCCGGTCGACGTCGTCGCCCATGTGCGCCGCCTCGAAGAGGCCCTGATCCGCACCTGCGCGGAGTTCGGCGTGGAGACCACCCGCGTGGAGGGCCGCAGCGGCGTCTGGGTGCTCGGCGACCCGATGGAGCAGCGCCCCTCCCTCGGCGGCCTCTCCCTGGACTTCGACCCGCGCCTGACCGACGAGGAGTTCGACCCGCGGCTCAACGGTCCGGAGTACGCGCCCTCCAACGCCGGCCAGCGCCGGGAGGACCGCAAGCTCGCACAGATCGGCATCCGTGTCGCCAAGGGCGTCACCATGCACGGCTTCTCGTTCAACGTGAACCCGGACACCACCTGGTTCGACCGCATCATCCCCTGCGGGATCCGCGACGCGGGCGTCACCTCGCTGGCCCACGAACTGGGACGGGACGTGACCATCGCCGAGGTGCTGCCGGTGGTGGAGCGGCATCTGACGGACATCCTGGAGAACGCCGAGCTCAAGCCGCGGGAGATCGAGCGGACGTCGGCCTGACGGCAAAAGGGGGAATGCACCCCCGCTGCCCGAGGTTGGCCCACACACGGAGCCGCACACATCACGGGCGTACGCTGTGTACGCCGAAGAATCCAAAGTCTACGCAGACAGGCAGGGAGCCGACGTGTCCGCAGTCGCACCCGACGGACGCAAGATGCTGCGCCTGGAGGTCCGCAACAGCCAGACCCCCATCGAGCGCAAGCCCGAGTGGATCAAGACCCGGGCGAAAATGGGTCCCGAGTACACGAAGATGCAGAACCTCGTGAAGAGCGAGGGCCTGCACACGGTCTGCCAGGAAGCCGGCTGTCCCAACATCTACGAGTGCTGGGAGGACCGCGAGGCCACCTTCCTCATCGGCGGCGACCAGTGCACCCGGCGGTGCGACTTCTGCCAGATCGACACCGGCAAGCCCGAGGCGCTGGACCGTGACGAGCCCCGCCGGGTGGGCGAGTCCGTCGTCACCATGGATCTGAACTACGCCACCATCACCGGTGTCGCCCGCGACGACCTCGAGGACGGCGGCGCCTGGCTGTACGCCGAGACGGTCCGGCAGATCCATCTGCAGACGGCGGACCGCGAGAGCGGCCGTACGAAGGTGGAGCTCCTCGCCCCCGACTTCAACGCGGTACCCGAGCAGCTCGCGGAGGTCTTCTCCGCCCGCCCCGAGGTCTTCGCGCACAACGTCGAGACGGTCCCGCGGATCTTCAAGCGCATCCGCCCCGGCTTCCGCTACGAGCGCTCCCTGAAGGTCATCACCGACGCCCGCGACTACGGACTGGTGACCAAGTCGAACCTGATCCTCGGCATGGGCGAGACGCGCGAGGAGATCAGCGAGGCGCTGCGTCAGCTGCACGACGCCGGCTGCGAGCTGGTCACCATCACGCAGTACCTGCGCCCGAGCGTCCGCCACCACCCCGTGGAGCGCTGGGTCAAGCCGCAGGAGTTCGTGGAGCTGAAGGAGGAGGCCGAGCAGATCGGGTTCTCCGGCGTGATGTCCGGACCGCTGGTCCGCTCCTCGTACCGCGCCGGACGGCTCTACCAGATGGCCGTCGAGAAGCGTGGCGCGTACGTCGCCTCGCAGGCCGTCTGACCCCGGTTCGCCTAGGCTTGTGGCACCCCGTGCCACTTCCCGCGTGTGAGTCCGCACACAAGTGACTACCGCCCGGTAGTGGTCGTTCGACGCGGTCCCGACCGTCCCCGCAGCTTGGGGGGCCGTCAGGGCCGCGTCAGGCTTTTGGCGGCCTGCATCAAGGTTTCATTGACGTTTGACCGGTGAGTCACGCCCTGGTAACACCAAACAGTGACGCTGGACTCACGCCACGTACAAATCCTGCCCGAGCCGCCGACCCGAGGGGGGACCTCCACCATGCAGGCCGCGCCCGTACGCGCCACCGCGATCCCGTCATTCACCGATGCACTCCGTGCCATCGAATCGCTGCTCATGAGCGGCGGCCAGCGCACCGCCCGTCAGAACGCCTGGACCTCCGTCCTGGAGGACCGCCGCCGCGCCAAGGCCCGCGTCGAGGCGCAGCGCGTGTTCGAGTCCGCGGCGTCCCGCTCGTAGCGACGCCCCTTCCTTTCTCCCCGCCGGGAGCGACCCCACCGCTCCCCCCTTCCCTCCCCCGCTCCCCGCGCCCCACCCGGCACTGCCGTCGTGGGCGCTTCCCGGGCCACGTAGACTTCGTGCCATGGCGAGGAAGGAACCTGCAGCGGACGCTGCGAATGCGGGGCGACTGAAGCAGATCGCCCTGACCTACAAGATGACCCGCAAGGCCGACCCCAAGATCGGACTTGTGCTCGCGGCTATCGGAATTGTCACCTTCGGTGTCTTCCTCGCGGTCGGTTTCTTGATCGGTCACCCCCTCTATCTCGGTATCCCCGGACTGTTGCTCGCCTTCCTCGCGATGACGATCATCTTCGGTCGCCGGGCCGAGCGCGCCGCCTTCGGCCAGATGGAGGGCCAGCCGGGCGCCGCCGCGGCAGTCCTGGACAACATCGGGCGCGGCTGGACCACCACACCGGCGGTCGCGATGAACCGCAGCCAGGACGTGGTGCACCGCGCGGTCGGCAAGGCCGGCATCGTGCTGGTCGCCGAGGGCAACCCGAACCGGGTCAAGAGCCTGTTGGCCGCCGAGAAGAAGAAGATGGCCCGCATCGTGGCGGACGTACCCGTGCACGACGTGGTCGTCGGCAACGGCGAGGGCCAGGTCGCGCTGAAGAAGCTGCGTACGACGATGCTGAAGTACCCGCGGGTGCTGACCGGGCCGCAGGTGACCGCGACCAACGACCGACTGCGGGCGCTGGGCGACCTGATGAGCAACATGCCACTGCCGAAGGGGCCGATGCCCAAGGGAATGCGGATGCCGCGGGGTGGTGGTCGCCAGCGGTGACGCTGCCGCTGGGCCTGGCCGGGTTTCGGGGCCCTTGGAGAACCTGTGCGGTTCTTCGAGGGTCCTGTTTTTTTGGGGGGTGGGGGTGGTGCGAGTTCTGGGGTGTATGCGGGGCGGTGGGGGGTTTTGCGCAGTTCCCCGCGCCCCTGAAGGCCCGCCCCGAAGGTCCTGCTCGTTTCCCGCGGCCCCGGACGAACGGAACGGCGGTTCCCCTCGGTCCGAAGGGAAGCGGAGGGGTCAGATTCTGATTTCCACCGTTTTGGCCACGCGATCGTGGAGTCCTCGGCCGTCGCGGTCCCAGATCAGGGCCGGGATCGCCAGGCACAGCAGGATCGTGCGGGCGAGTGCGCGCAGGGGGGCCACCCGGCCGGTGTCCACCGCCACCACCCGGATGCCGAAGAGGCGCTTGCCGGGAGTGACGCCGACCGTGCCCACCGTCAGGACGCTCAGCACGAAGAAGACGAGCAGCGCCCAGTTCGGCGTGGCACGGGTGTAGCCGTCGGTGATCAGGCCGTATGCGATCAGGACGCACAGGCCCCAGTCGACGGCCAGGGCGCCGACGCGCCGGCCCGGGCGGGCGATCGAGCCCGGCCCCTGCTCGGGCAGACCGAGCTGCTGTCCCCGGTGTCCGAAGTCCGCCCCGGCTTCTTCCATGGCCGCGCGGGGACCGGAGAGCCACGATCCGATTGCTTGCCTGTTGTCCACCCGTCCACGGTACTGCCCCCCATTTCGGGCACAGGAGGGTGGGTCGGTCGGCCTCCGGCTGGTTAACCTGGGAGAAACAAATGGGTCACGCCCGAGAAATCCCCCGTCCCTATGGTCGGCTGCAGCGTGTGCCACCGCACTGGCCGCACGAACGAACTACCACCCCGGCACGGACGGTCGGGAGTAGGAGGAGCTGGATGTTCCAGAACGCTGACGAGGCCAAGAAGTTCATCGCTGACGAGGACGTCAAGTTCGTCGACGTCCGCTTCTGCGACCTGCCGGGCGTCATGCAGCACTTCACGGTGCCCGTCGAGGCGTTCGACCCGGACGAGGAGCTGGCCTTCGACGGATCGTCGATCCGCGGCTTCCAGGCCATTCACGAGTCCGACATGGCGCTGCGCGCGGACCTGTCGACCGCCCGGGTCGACCCCTTCCGCCGCGACAAGACGCTCAACATCAACTTCTTCATCCACGACCCGATCACGGGTGAGCAGTACTCCCGTGACCCGCGCAACGTGGCGAAGAAGGCCGAGGCCTACCTCGCCTCCACCGGCATCGCGGACACCGCGTACTTCGGTCCCGAGGCCGAGTTCTACGTCTTCGACTCCGTCCGCTTCGCGACCAGCGCGAACGAGTCCTTCTACCACATCGACTCCGAGGCGGGCGCCTGGAACACCGGCGCCCTGGAGGACAACCGCGGTTACAAGGTCCGCTACAAGGGCGGCTACTTCCCGGTCCCGCCGGTCGACCACTTCGCCGACCTGCGCGCCGAGATCTCCCTGGAGCTGGAGAAGAACGGCCTGAAGGTCGAGCGCCAGCACCACGAGGTGGGCACCGCCGGCCAGGCCGAGATCAACTACAAGTTCAACACGCTGCTCGCCGCGGCCGACGACCTCCAGCTCTTCAAGTACATCGTGAAGAACGTCGCCTGGCGCAACGGCAAGACCGCGACCTTCATGCCGAAGCCGATCTTCGGCGACAACGGCTCGGGCATGCACGTCCACCAGTCGCTGTGGAGCAACGGCGACCCGCTGTTCTACGACGAGGCCGGTTACGCGGGCCTGTCGGACACCGCCCGCTACTACATCGGCGGCATCCTCAAGCACGCCCCGTCGCTGCTGGCCTTCACCAACCCGACGGTGAACTCCTACCACCGTCTGGTACCGGGCTTCGAGGCGCCGATCAACCTGGTGTACTCGCAGCGCAACCGCTCCGCCGCGATGCGTATCCCGATCACCGGCTCGAACCCGAAGGCCAAGCGCGTCGAGTTCCGTGCCCCGGACTCCTCCGGCAACCCGTACCTGGCCTTCTCGGCCCTGCTCCTCGCGGGCCTGGACGGCATCAAGAACAAGATCGAGCCGGCCGAGCCGATCGACAAGGACCTCTACGAGCTGGCTCCCGAGGAGCACGCCAACGTGGCCCAGGTCCCGACCTCCCTCCCGGCCGTCCTCGCCTCGCTGGAGGCCGACCACGAGTTCCTCCTCCAGGGCGACGTGTTCACGCCGGACCTGATCGAGACGTGGATCGACTTCAAGCGCACGAACGAGATCGCCCCGCTCCAGCTGCGCCCGCACCCGCACGAGTTCGAGCTGTACTTCGACGTGTGATATGACCCCAGGTCAGAGCGGGCTTCCGCTCCCCTGGGCCGTCTGTGGGCCGTCGGCCGGCTCTCCCAGCGCGGGAGAGCCGGCCGACGGCTTTTCAGTTCCGGGTCCCGGGGCCTGCCAACCCAAGTTGCGGTCTCGGTCCCAGCGGCTTCCACACCCGTCCCCTGTCCTCTGTATCCGTCCAGGTAGGCCGATTGACCTGAGCTTCTGAACGAGTGCGGACGCCCCCGGGAGCAAGATCGGACAACTCGTGACTGGGGGATCGCCGGTACGCTGACTGATCACTCCCCGGGGTCGGGATCCTCTCGCGCCTTATCCAACTGCTCCAAGAACCTGACGGTGTTCAGGGTGCTGGGGTGGTCTTCGCCCTGTACCCGCCGCCGCCGGGTCAGGGTGTCCTCACCCAGGGTGCGGGCCTCCTCGATCTGCCCCAGCGCCGCCAGCCTCCACTTGGAAACCGGCATCGACCAACTGCCACGCCGCCCACTCCGCCCAGGCCCGGTCCGCCCCCGCGTGACTGACGAACCACGCCCCGCCAGGCACCTCGACGCTGCCCATTCCCATCCCCTGAGTTCAGCCACCGCACTGAACCCCCGAGCCTAGAACCCCCCACCCGCAACCGACTTGCGTTCACCCTCACAAGCCGGAAAACAGGCAGGATCCGGGACCGCACCAGAGAGGCTGTCAGCACAGAGTCACTGCGTCACTCGCGTGTGTCACGGGGGGATCGAGGTACCGACGCGCGCGATGAGGAGGGCGATGTCGTCCTGCGCGGGGGTTGGGGCGAGGCGGTTGATGAGGGTGTCGGCCAGCTCGTCGAGGGACGGATGGGTACCGGCGAGGAGGCGGGTGAGCTCCTCCAGGCGCTCATCGAGGTCGTGCTCTCGGGCTTCGACGAGGCCGTCGGTGTAGAGGACGAGCACGGTCCCGGGAGCGACGGGGATCTCGGTGGTCGTGTAGGAGATGCCACCGATGCCGAGCGGTGCGCCAGAGGGCAGGTCGATGAGGCGGGCAGTGCCGTCGGGGGTGATCAGGGCAGGTGGGGGGTGTCCTGCCCGGGCGAGCCGGCAGCAGTTGGCCGCGGCGTCACAGACGCCGTACAGGCATGTGGCCAGGATCGAGCCGTCGAGGTCCTCCATTGTCTGGTCGAGGTGGTGCAGCAGCTGGTCGGGGGGCAGGTCCAGGCGGGCGAGGGCGCGGAGTGTGCTGCGCATCTGCCCCATGACGGCGGCGGCGGGGATGCCGTGTCCCATGACATCGCCGATGGCCAGGGCGGCCCTGTCGGCGGTCATAGCGGCCACGTCGTACCAGTCGCCGCCCACCTCACTGGCTTCGGAGGCGGGCAGGTAGCGGTGGGCGATCTCGATACCGCCGGGGGGGTTGAAGCTGCGGGGCAGCATGCTTCGCTGCAACGTCAGAGCTGTGTCGTGCTCACGGGCGTAGCGGAGGGCGTTGTCGATCGCCACGGCGGCCTTGGCCGCGATTTCCCCGGCATCGGACAGCTCGTCCTCCGCGAACGGGCTGGGGTTCTCCGCTCGCCAGAAGCCGACCGCACCCACCAGTGCGCGCCGTGAGTACAGCGGGGCGATGATCAGCGAGTGCATGCCGTAGTCCAGCAGTTCGCGGGCCTGCTGGCCGTGATGGGCCTGCCATACGGAGGAGGTTCGAAGGTCCGGCACGAAGGTCGCGCTCGCGGTCGCGAGAGCGATCTGTGAGCCCACAGGGTCGAGCGGGGGGGCATCGCGGACACCGCCCAGTGCGACGCGGCGAGCCCATGCGCCGTGGTCGGCGAGCGACTCGTCGACGAGCAGGACGGGCAAGGCCAGATCGACGGTGACGAAGTCGGCGAAGCGTGGGACCAGCACGCGCACCAGTTCCTGTGCGGTCTGCTTCGCGTCGAGAGTCGCGCCGATGACAATGCTGGCTTCGTACAGCAGTCCTAGGCGCTCATGAGCGTGACGTGCCTGCTCACGGCTCTCCTCAAGTGAGCAGGCCATGGTGTTGAACGCCGTGCCGAGCTGCCCGATCTCGCCCCTGCCGGTCTCGGGCATCCGCACGGCGAGGTCGCCGCCGGCGAGCCGGGACGCCACACCGGCCGCCTTGCGGACCGGCCAGGCAACGGCCCGGATCACGTACCCGGCGAAGGTCGCGATGAGGAGTATTGAGCCGGCAAGGCCGATCGACGCTGCCACGACCGCTTCCCGGACGTCGTCATTGGCCGCACTTTCACGCGCCGCGATCAGGGCTTCCTGGGCCGAGTCGTACCGGTCGAACTGCTTCCTGAGCGCGTCGACGCGCCGCTTCCCTTCCAGCGTCGCCCCCACGCCGCGTGCACGGGGATCCCCTCGGCTCGCAGCCTCGACCAGCGGAATCGAGTAGTCGTGGATGAGAGACTCGCCGGCCTGACTGATGTGCTGGGCCAGTGTCTTCTGGCCGGGGGTGGTGCTGAGGCGCACGAGTTGCTGTGCCTGCCCGGAGAACGTGGTCCGGGCGGTCTGCCATGGCTCGAGGAACTGCTTCTCCCCGGTGATGACGAAGCCGCGCTGGCCTGTCTCCAGGTCGACGATGAGTCGCTCGACGGTCCTCGCCTGGGCGAGCGCCGTATGTGTGTGGCGGTCGGCAGCCGTCGACTCGCCGAGCCCGATGATCGTCCAGAGCAGCATCATGAAGGCAAGCCCGATCAGCAGGGCGAGCAGCCCACCAGCGACGGTGGTAAGGGGCACCAGCCCCGCACGTGCGCGTCTCTTTCGTGGACCTGACATGCGCATCCCCTACCCTGCGCACGAATGGGTGGTCGGGTCATCAGCAGGGCGGTCTCGCGGTGAGCTCCGTCCCCTTGAGTCTAGGTTGGGTGCGCCGGACCCGCCGGGGACGGCAGACTCCAGGGTCGCGCTGACGCACAGCGACGTACCGCGACGCACAGGGACCTTTTGCCGCTCCTAGGGCCGTTCGGAACCACTTCATGGGAATCCGCAGGTGCACACTGGACAGCGGGACGAGTGCCTGACTGCGGGGTGATGCAGATGCAGAGCCGCTTCCGGAGCGATCGACGGCTGACCGTGCGGATGACGGTCACGATGTTCCTGCTCGGACTGTTGTACGTGGCCTTCATCGCCGCGTTGATCGCGTTGCTGAGGTCCTGGATCCTGGTCGTCGTCCTGGTGGGCGCGATGTTCGTGGCGCAGTTCTGGTTCTCCGACCGGATCGCGTTGTTCGCCATGCACGGGCGGGTCGTGGAGCGCGAGGAGTATCCCGAGCTGCACGCGGTGGTCGACCGGCTGTGCGCGATCGCGGACATGCCGAAGCCGGTGGTCGCCGTGTCCGATATGGACATGCCGAACGCGTTCGCGACCGGCCGCAATCCCGACCATGCCGTGATCTGTGTGACCACGGGGCTGCTACGGCGGCTGGACCCCGCCGAGCTGGAGGGTGTGCTCGCGCACGAGCTGTCGCATGTGGCGCACAAGGACGTCGCCGTGATCACGATCGCGTCCTTCCTCGGCGTGATCGCGGGACTGATCGTGCGGTTCGCCTTCTACTCGCAGATCTTCGGCGGCGGCCGCCGGGACCAGAACACCGCCGCCGTGTTCGCCGCCGTGCTGGGTGTCTCGGCCGCCGTGTACGCGATCAGCTTCCTGCTGATCCGGGCACTGTCCCGGTACCGGGAGCTGGCGGCCGACCGGGCGGCGGCGCATCTGACCGGGCGTCCCTCGGCACTGGCCTCCGCGCTGACCAAGGTCACCGGGGACATCGCCCGGATCCCGTCCGAGGACCTGCGCACGGCCCAGGCCTTCAACGCCTTCTACTTCACCCCGGCGACCGGCAAGGAGCCCGGCATCGAGCGGTTCTTCTCCACCCACCCGACCCTTCAGCAGCGGCTGGAGCAGCTGGGGCGGATCTCCGCGGAGCTGGGCGAGGCCACCGCGCCGGGGAAGGCGGGCTGAACCTTGGGGCTGCTGGACATCCTGCTGGGCCGTACCAAACCCGTCGCACCCGACCTCGACCAGCTGTTCGCGCTGCCGTCGGCGGCCGTGACGCTCCAGGCGGCGGCCGGGTTCACGCCGACCGGCGGCGGCGCGGTGTGCTTCGCCACGGTGGAGGGCGCGGCCTTCGAGCAGACCCATCGGGAGGTCCAGGCCCTCCTGGACGCGGACGCCGACCGCACCGGTCCGCCCGTGGAACTCCGGCGGGACGACTACGGCTACTCCTGGCTGGTCTCCCGGCGGACCCCCGACCAACTGCCCCAGCTGGTCAACGATCTGCACGCGGTGAACAGCTCGATGGAGGTCAACGGCTTCGGACCGCAGCTGCTGTGCTCGCTGGCCGGATTCGAGTACAGCTCCGAGAGCCAGGAGGGCGCCGGGCACGACGGAGGCAGGGCCGGCCGGACGCTGGCCCTTGTCTACCTCTACAAACGCGGCACCTTCTACCCCTTCGCCCCGCTGCCCGGCTCCTCCCGGAGCCGGGACAGCGCGCTGGAGTTGCAGGTGAAGGCTGCGCTCGCGAGCGACCTCAGGATCGAGCAGGACCTGAGCCGCTGGTTCCCGGTGTGGGGCGCCCCCGGCCTGTGACCGGCGGCGCCACCGGGGCTCACTTGCTCTTCTCGCGGTCCTGACGGCGGGTCTCGAAGGGGCGCTCGCGGCGGTAGCGGCGCTCCCACTTGGCCTGCTGGTCACGGCGCTCGCGGTACTGCTGGTAGCTGGCCGCCGCCCCCGGGGCGGCTCCCGGGCCCGGCGACGCCGAGGACGAGCGCCGTCCGTACTGGGCGTACAGGAAGAGCAGGACGACGGCGGCGAGCCACCAGGCGTGGTTGGTGAACCCCAGGACGACGAGGACTACGGTTCCGACAATGACGATGGTGCCCATGACGGGCCTCCGTGGCGTGGGTGAGTGGTTGTGCCAACGCTGTCCGACGGGTCGCTGGGGGTGGGCGGCCGTCGTAGGTGCGTAGAGAGTAGCCCTGAGTCCACCGGCTGGTACCGGTCCTTCGGAAAGCGGTGGTGGGCGGCTCCGGAACGCGTGTCCAGCGTAGGGAAACGGTTACTCGCCGTGCATCCCTTTTTCGTCGCGGTGCGTCCTCGCCAGAAGTGGCCGTACGGCTCAGCGCATACGGGACCGATGTACGCGCGCCCGGATCGCGGGCCGGGGGTCCGTGGGGCCCGGGCCGGGGCGCGGGCCGTGGGGGCCCCGGGGGCGGGGGCCGGTGCGGGTGGCGGGCCGGCCCGGGGGCCGCAGGCCGGAGCGCGGGGCATGGGGGCCGGTCACCGGGTCGGGACCGTGCGGCACGGGCGCCGTCAGGGCTGACGTCGTAGGGGTGCGTCCGTGTCGTGCCATTGCCTCTCCCGCCTGTCCGCGACGGCTTCCGCACCGTCCCTGCCTCAGTGAAGGCCTGGACGGGGGCCGTCCGCATGCCGGATACGGCACTCCGGGTGACGCACGCCGCCGACGGACGAGCGCCGCCGAGCGCCCCAGGGCTTAAGAGCTCCGAACAAAATGGGCGCCCGGCTCCCTCGCGTCAACGGTTCAACGGCAGTACCGCATCAGCGCCCGCACCATGTGGCACGTGGTGTCCGACGGCGGATGCACCCCGATCTGCTCCGCCGTGCTCCGGATCGTCTCGTTGTGGGCCTGGTTGGGCACATACACCCCGGAGTCGAGCAGGGCGATCGCGAGGCGCATCGCCTTCAGACGGCGGTTGTGCGTGACGTACCACTCGCGCGGCCGTCCCGGAGGGAGCGGGCGCTTCTCCACCGGTGCGTACGGCAGATCCATCAGGACCCGCCTCCCGGCGGTGGACTGGGTCGGCTTCGGCCTCGGCTTCGTTGCGGCAGCGGGCACGGGCATCCTCCTGTCGCGGTCAGGGAGCCGGCCGGACGTCCCGGCCACTCCCTCGAACACTGCTTCCAGTCTACTGCCCGGCACTGACATTCAGGGAGTCCGACGAGTGCCCCAAAGTCCCAGCTCAGCAAGGAAATTGTCACCCTGTCACACCAGCTCCGAGAGGGACGCCTGAGGCGGTATCAAATTCGAACACACCCTCCGCCGCACAGCCACTTCGGGCGTGGCCGGGACACCGACGGGACGCGGTGAGCGACTACCGTGGGCCGCATGGAGATCTGGATCAATCCGGCCTGCTCGAAGTGCCGCAGCGCCCTCACTCTGCTCGACGCCGAGGGCGCCGACTACACGGTCCGCCGCTACCTGGAGGACGTACCCACCGAGGGCGAGATCCGCGACGTACTGACACGGCTCGTCCTCGAACCCTGGGACATCACCCGCACCCAGGAGGCCGACGCCAAGGAACTCGGCATGAAGGAGTGGGCGAGGGACGACGCGAACCGCGACCGCTGGGTGCGCGCGCTCGCCGAACACCCCCGGCTCATCCAGCGGCCGATCATCACCGCCGACGACGGAACGGCCGTGGTCGGCCGCACGGACGAGGCGGTACGGGACGCCCTGTCCCGCTGAGCCTCGACTCCCGCGTGACCCACGTCACTTCAGAGACTCCTGTGACCGCTGAGTAACCCCATTCGGGATCTCGTACATAGCGGCGTACCTTTCGCAACCGGCCGTCGACGAGGCGGCCGGGGACAGGAGGCGCGCATGTCGCGTAGGAGAACCCTCAGCCCCAAGAAGAAGATCGTGCTGGCGGTCACCGCCGTCGCCGTGGCGGGCAGCGGGGCCTTCGCCCTCGCCGCCACCTCCAACGCCGCCAACGTGCAGACCGCGGCCACCTCGACGGTCTGCAAGGGACTGGCCACCGCACTCGGCAACAACGAGTCGTTCATCGCCGGGCAGAAGGCCAAGCCGGACGCCCAGTCGGCGGCACGGATCGCCAACCGTGAGGCGGTCATCGCCCAGATCAAGGTCCAGCAGGAGGCGTCGGGCTGCCAGGTCGGGGAGTCCGTTCAGGCGGGCGGGGCGGCACAGTCCGGTGGCGCGGCGCAGGCCGGGGGGTCGGCTCAGGACCCTCAGGCCGGGCAGTCCGCGTCCACCCCGCCGGCGAACACCGCCCCGGCGAACGGCGCGGGGAACAACGCGAGCGCGGGCAACGCCGGGAACGCCGGTGCCGCCTCGGGCCAGCAGGTCTGCAAGGGCTCGACCGTGACGCTCTCCGGCGAGGCCGGTGCCCCGGCCGCGTCCAGCAACCAGTTCCCCGCGGGCACCAAGCTGAAGGTCACCAACCTGGACAACAACAAGTCCACGACGGTGACGGTCACTTCGGTCTCCGGTAGCTGTGTGCTGCTCAACAACGCGGCCTTCGAGCAGGTCCGCGAGCCCGGCAAGTTCCTGATCCGCCGGGCCGTGATCGAGAAGGTGGGGTGAGGTCGGTCCCTTAGGAAATCCAGGAGGCGGCGGTTCGCGGCCGCCGGGTCGCCGTACGGAACGGACATGGAGCTCCGCGTCCGGCGGCGACCCGGCGGCACGGACGGCCACAGGGCGGGGATCACGGGTCCTGCTGTTCGCGGCCACGAGCAGCAGGACCCTCGTGTGCGGCGAGCGCGGCGCGGCAGCGCTCGGACACGGCCCCCCGCGCACGGGGGCCGTCGGGAACCGGTCCGCCGCCTCCTGGAGCCTCGGCCGTACGGCCGGTGACGGCAGCACGCGGAAGGCAGGGGAGGGATGTGGGGATGTGGGTACGACGGACCGGGCAGAGCGGGCAGACCGGGGACCCGAGACGGACGAGCGGGAACTGACGGCGGTACGGGGCTTCCTGGACGTTTTCCGGGAGGCGACCGCGCACCAGGGCCGCCCCACTGCCCCCGGCTGACACGCAGTCGCGGGTAACACGGGGTTCACACCCGGGCAACGGACGAGAAATCGCCTCTTGACAGTCTGCCGGGCAGGAGAACGCGGTGCACGACGGCGCCGCAGCACCCGCAAGTGCGCCAAGACCCACCCCGAAGGATGTGGCCCGTGACCTTCAAGGCTGAGTACATCTGGATCGACGGCACCGAGCCGACGGCCAAGCTCCGTTCCAAGACGAAGATCATCACGGGTGCCCCCGCCGGTCTGGACTCCCTGCCGATCTGGGGCTTCGACGGATCCTCCACCAACCAGGCCGAGGGGCACTCCTCGGACTGTGTGCTCAAGCCGGTCTTCACCTGCCCCGACCCGATCCGCGGCGGCGACGACGTCCTGGTGCTGTGCGAGGTCCTCGACACGGACATGGCCCCGCACGCCTCCAACACGCGTGCCGCGCTGGCCGAGGTCGCCGAGAAGTTCGCCGCGCAGGAGCCGATCTTCGGCATCGAGCAGGAGTACACCTTCTTCGACGGCGCGCGCCCGCTCGGCTTCCCCGAGGGCGGCTTCCCGGCCCCCCAGGGCGGCTACTACTGCGGTGTCGGCGCCGACGAGATCTTCGGCCGTGAGATCGTCGAGGCGCACCTGGACAACTGTCTGAAGGCGGGTCTCGGCCTCTCCGGCATCAACGCCGAGGTCATGCCGGGCCAGTGGGAGTTCCAGGTCGGCCCGCTCGCCCCGCTGGAGGTCTCCGACCAGCTGTGGGTGGCCCGCTGGCTGCTGTACCGCACCGCCGAGGACTTCGGTGTCTCCGCGACCCTGGACCCGAAGCCGGTCAAGGGCGACTGGAACGGCGCGGGCGCGCACACCAACTTCTCCACCAAGGCGATGCGCGAGGGCTACGACGCGATCATCACCGCCTGTGAGTCGCTCGGCGAGGGCTCCAAGCCGCTGGACCACGTCAAGAACTACGGCGCCGGCATCGACGACCGTCTGACGGGCCTGCACGAGACCGCCCCGTGGAACGAGTACTCCTACGGCGTCTCCGACCGCGGCGCCTCCGTCCGTATCCCGTGGCAGGTGGAGAAGGACGGCAAGGGCTACATCGAGGACCGCCGCCCGAACGCCAACGTCGACCCGTACGTGGTCACCCGCCTGCTCGTCGACACCTGCTGCACGGCCCTGGAGAAGGCCGGCCAGGTCTGACCGACGCCCTACCGCTTTTGAGGGGGCGCCCACCGGACGGTGGGCGCCCCCTTGAGCGTCCCATGTGTGAGTGAGCGTCCAATGCGTGAGAGAAGACTGCTGCCGGGCCCGGCCGTCTGCTTCAATGGGTTCATGGCCAGCTTCCAGGAGTGCAGCGCGACGGGTCGCCATGACCTCGAGCCCTTCTGGCCTTCCCGTCAGCACCACGACTTCGACCGGGTGTGTTGTCGCGCGCGGAACGCGCGGGCCCTCTAAAGCCGGTAAACCCGGCCTTCGGCCGGCGCGCACGACGTACGTCCTCGACGACCCCGGCCACGAGCTCGCGGTCGTCGGCCTCCCCGACGAACTCCTCGCGCGAAAGAGCTGACCCCTCATGGCGACCACTCGTTCTCTGCCGACCGCCACCCTCGACACCGCGGCCGCCCCCTCGACCGGCTCCGCACGGCACCGGCTGCGTGCCGTCGACCGGGACGAGGTCGCCGGCGTGCCGGACTTCCTGCCACCGGGCGCCACCTGGCTGCCCGTACCCCCGCACTCCCTGCCCGAGCTGCCCGGCCGGCCGCCGATGATCGGCTATCTGGTGCTCGTGCCGGCCGACCAGCGGCCGCCCTTCGCACCGGTCGCCGTGCCCGCCCCCGCGGACGACGACATCCTGGGGGACGACACCCCGGCGGACGACACCGCCGCGGACGACCCCGGGGCCGGGCGGAGGGCCGACCCCGCCGCCGGGGAGCCGCTCGTCCGTGTCGACACCGCCCGGCGCACCGCCGAGGTGGCGGGACGACCGCTCGACCTCACCTACCTGGAGTTCGAGCTGCTCGCCCATCTCGTGGCGCACCCCCACCGGGTGCACACCCGGGACCAGCTGGTGAGCACGGTCTGGGGCTACGGGCACGTGGGCGACGGGCGCACCGTCGACGTCCATATCGCCCGGCTGCGCCGCAAGCTCGGCGCCGAGCACCGCCAGGCGATCCAGACCGTACGGCGCGTGGGCTACAAGTACACACCGGGCCGCTGACCACGGCGCCCCGGATCTTCTGTCAGCAGATCCGTGTTCCGCCCCGCGGGCCGGCCGGGCACAGTCGTCGGTATGAGACTTCTGGTGCTGGGCGGTACGGAATTCGCGGGGCGGGCCGTCGTGGAGGCGGCGCTCGACCGGGGCTGGGAGGTGACCGTCCTCAACCGGGGGCGGCACCAACCCCCGCCCGGGGTACGGCAGATACAGGGTGAGCGCACCGCGCCCGGCGGGCTCGCGGCGCTCGAACGGGACCGCGAGCCCGGAGAATGGGACGCCGTCGTCGACACCTGGTCGGGGGCGCCGCGCGCGGTGCACGAGTCCGCCCGGCTGCTCGCCGGCCGGGCCGGGCGGTATGTGTACGTGTCCAGCTGCTCGGTCTACGCCTGGGCCCCCGCCCCCGGCTACGACGAGGGCGCTCCCCTGGTCCAGGGGGCGGCGGCCGACGCGGAGCAGACCGCGTACCCGCAGGACAAGCTCGGAGGCGAGCTGGCCGCGGCGGCGGCGTTCGGCGCGGAGAGGTCCCTGCTGGTGCGGTCGGGGCTGATCCTGGGGCCGTACGAGAACATCCACCGGCTGCCGTGGTGGCTCACCCGGATCGCCCGCGGCGGTCCGGTCCTCGCGCCCGGGCCGCACGACCTGCCCTTGCAGTACATCGACGTACGGGATCTCGCGGAGTGGATCCTCGGCGCGGTGGAGCGGGAGCTGAGCGGGCCGTACAACCTCATGAGCCCGCAGGGGCACACGACCATGGGCGAGCTGCTGGAGGCATGCGTACGGGAGACCGGCAGCGATGCGCGGCTGTGCTGGACCGCGCCCGAGGTGATCCTCGACGCGGGGATCGAGCCCTGGACGCAGCTGCCGGTGTGGGTGCCGCCGGGCAGTGCGGGACACGCCGCCCTGCACAGCGCGGACGTGTCGCGGGCGGTCCGGGACGGACTGCGCTGCCGCCCGGTGGCCCGGACCGTGGCCGACACCTGGAACTGGCTGCGGAGCACCGGCACGAACGCGCCCCGGCGGCCCGGCCGTCCGAAGGTGGGTCTCGATCCCGTGCTGGAGCGGAAAGTGCTGGCCGGTAAAGGCGAGAACGGCATCGAGCATTGAATTGAATTCAAAAAAGCCCTGGATACCCTCCTCAACTCCCGTTGAAACAGGGGCTTCTGTGGCTCTTGCGCCCGAAATGGCCACACGAAGCTCCAAGTTTTTTTCCGAGGCTCCTGAACACCCCCCACGCCCCCTGCGTATGAGAGGACGCCGCTTCACCCCTGTCGGGCGCCTCCGCCCCGAAAGGAAGTCAGAGGAGTTCCATGGGACGCAACACTCGAAAACGCCGTACGCCGCTGGCCACGAAGGCCATTGCCGCCTCGGCGGCCCTAGCGCTCGGTGGGGGCGGGCTGCTCTGGGCGAACTATTACGCCTCGGCGCACGAGACCGACAACAACGCTTGGGGGGGTAACCAGACCAAGGCCGCAAGCGCCACGGTGGCGACCATCTCGTGCCCGGACGTCGGCCAGAAGCTGACGAACGTGCCGGCCGCCGCGCGCAACGGTGTGGCCGCGGAGCTCGCCAAGCTCGACAAGCAGATCACTGAGGCCTACGCCCGGCTCGCCTCCACACGCCAGGCCCAGGCGAACGACGCGAGCTTCGTGCAGAACGCGATCGTCGGCCCCCTCAAGGAGAAGCGGTCCGCGACGATCGACCGCATCAGAATCGACATCCAGCGGGTCGGCGGGTCCTTCAACCAGTCGCTGTCCCAGCTGGCCTCCTGCACGACGCTGAACACCAACCAGACCACCGCCGGTCAGACCGGCGGCCAGAACGGTGGTCAGCAGAACAACGGTGGCCAGCAGCAGAACAACGGTGGCCAGCAGCAGAACAACGGCGGCCAGCAGCAGGGCAACGGCGGCCAGGCCGCCAACGGCCCGGTGGCGGCGGACTTCGTCGACATCACCAGGGTCGCCCCGAACGTCCAGGGCAAACCGCGCAAGCTGCGCAACGCCTCGACCGGTTCGTTCGTCACCCGCTGCGGTGTGAACGCGAACAAGAACCACAACACCGACAACGTGATCGTGGCGCCCGGCGTGACCAACGGCGCGCACCACCTGCACGACTACGTCGGCAACCAGAAGGTCAACGCGTTCTCCAGCAACCAGACGTTCCTGCAGGGCGGCACCAGCTGCCAGAACAAGAACGACCTGTCGGCGTACTACTGGCCCGTGGTCCGTATCCAGGACGGTACGCAGGACTTCGACCAGAACGCGGACGGCGGTGGCAAGGAAGGCAACGTCGGCCGGATCCTGACCCCCGTCCAGGCCGAGATCAAGTACGTCGGCAGCCCGGCCAGCAAGGTCGTCGCGATGCCGCAGTTCCTGCGCATCATCACCGGTGACGCCAAGACCACCACCAACGGTCTGGCCAACGCCAACGCGCACTGGAGCTGCACCGGCTTCGAGAACAAGGTCCAGCTGACGACGCAGTACCCGATCTGCCCGCAAGGCAGCAACGTGGTCCGCACGTTCGCCTTCCAGAGCTGCTGGGACGGCCAGAACATCGACAGCGCCAACCACCGTACGCACGTGGCCTTCCCCGACCCGGCGAGCGGCGTCTGCGGGAACGGCTTCAAGGCGATCCCGCAGCTGACGATGCGCCTCGTGTACAAGATCAACCCGCCGACCGTCCAGAACGGTCAGGTGAAGAACGCCTACGCGGTGGACGGCTTCCCGGACCAGCTCCACAAGCCGGCCACCGACCACGACGACTTCATCAGCGTCACGACCGGCGGCCTGGCGAACAAGATCGCCAACTGCGTCAACTCCGGTCGGCAGTGCCAGTGACCCGCTGAGGCGGTGACCACCGAGACGGTGATCCACTGAAGAGGGCCGGTGGCGGGACTCCCGCCACCGGCCCTCTTCGGCATGTGCGCCGTCCCGCCGCCGTGCCTTCGCCGTGCGGCCCCGCGGCTCAGCCGCCGCGGGGCCCCCTGGTTCAGCCGCCGTGCCCGGCGTGGGAGTGGTGGTCGACGCCGATCTCGACATCGCCGCCGAGCGTGCCGCGCAGGGCCTTGACCACCCCGTTGTCCCCGACGGCGACCCACTTGCGGCCCACGAGGTAGTAACCGCCGTAGTCCTTGGCATCGTTGATCCACTCACGCTGCCCCCGGTCGGTGGCGAAGGTGGCGAGCACGAACTTGCCGTCGGAGTTGGTGCAGATGGCCTGCCGGAGCTCATCGGCGTCCGTCTGGATGTTCGGCTTGCACTTCACGTCCGCCGCCAGGTCCTCCAGGCTGCCGGTCGCGGTCACCGGAACCTTGCTCTGGGCGGCGGCCGACCCGCCCGACCCACCCGACCCGGCACAGCCGGTCAGCACCAGCAGTGCGACGGCCGCACCGGCCGCCAGCTTCTCGCGCGTCCTCATGTCTTCTCCCGGTCTTTCCGGCCCATGCCACGGAAGGCCCCCACGAGGACCCTGCCGTTTCGTACGGATGTGACGCCTCCCGTGCTCAACGGCCGCCCGGTTCCCTGTGGGATCACGGAAATCCGGCGCCCCGACCGCCCCACCTGTGCGAAGGTGGGCAGCCTGGCATTCGGTCGAGGGGGAAGCGTGAGCACACAGGACTGGGACGAGCGTGTGGCGGCCGCATGGGCGACCTTCGACGACTACGCCGAGGAGGACGCCGCGGACTTCCGGGCCGTGATCGACGCCCTCGTCGCCGAGCTGCCCGACGGCAGTCCGCTCGGCCCCTTCGAGCAGGCCTGCGCCTGGGACTCGACGGGCCACTCGGACCGGGCGGTCCCGCTGTACCGGGAGGCGCTGGCGCGCGGTCTCGACGGCTACCGCGGCCGCCGGGCGAAGATCCAGCTGGCCAGCTCGCTGCGGAACATCGGGCAGGCGGAGGAGGGCGTCAAGCTGCTCACTCCCGAGCTCGACGCCCCCTCCGACGAACTGGACGACGCCGTACGCGGCTGTCTCGCCCTGTGCCTGTCGAGCCTGGGCCGGGACCGCGAGGGGCTGTCCCTGGTGCTCGGCGCGCTCGCGCCCCATTTGCCGCGCTATCAGCGGTCGATGGCGAACTACGCCCGGCTGCTGGTCGAGCCCGGCGACTGACCGTCCCCTTTCCGCTCACGCCGGCGGACCGCTCCCCTGCGCTCGGCCGTCCAGGTGACCAACCACCGTTTCGCTCGTTCTGCTGAACGTGCAGTCACAGGACGTCGCCCCCCACCCCGCATCGGCCTCCGGTCCGGTCATCGACGTCGAGCAGGCCGAGGCCACGCTCGTCGAGCACTATCCCCGGCTCGTCCGGCTGGCCTATCTGGTGCTGCCGCCGGGCCTCGGCCGCAACCGCCGGGTGCTGACCGCGCACGGCCTCGTCCAGCGGGCACTGCCCCGGGGGCGCGCCCTCTCGGCCGTGCTCCCCTCCCAGAGCGGCGGCCGGCACAGCGCGGGCGCGTCCCACCGCTCCGGCGGTGCGGGAGGAACCGGGAGCCCGGCGGAGGGCGGCGTCGGCGACCCGGGCTACGCCCTGCTGCGGCTGCGCGTGGTGCGTACGGCGCTGGAGGCGGGCCGGCCGCTTCGGGGCGCGGCCTGGCCGAAGCGGTCCCAGCTGCCGCCGCTGCTGCCCCAGGTGTGGGGGCTGCGGCTGTTCCCGCGCTCGGGCGGCGCCGATGAACTCGCCCTGGACCAGCGGCTGTCCGCGCTGTCCGCGCCGGCCCGCGCCGCCCATGTGCTGCGCGGTCTGGAGAAACTTCCCGAGGACGGTGTGCGCAGGGTGCTGTCCGCGGCGGGCGTCACGGACCCGGCGGCGGCGCTGCGCGAGGCCGCGGCCGTACCGGCCGAGGACGCGCTGCTGCACTCCCCCGAGTTCGACCCGTGTGCGCTCCAGGCCCGGCCGACCGACCTGATGCGGCGGCGGCAGCACACCAAGGCCGCGCTCGCGGCCGCGGCGGCCGTCGCGGTGTGCGGCGCGCTGCTGGCGGTGCCGCGCGGCGGCTGGGGTCCGGACGGCGCCGCCGCCCCCGCCGACGCGCAGAACCCGGCCGCCCGGGCGGCCCTGGATCCGGCCCAGGTGACCAGGGCGGCCCCCGCCGCGTGGCGGACGTCGGCGCGCACCGACTTCTCCGTGTGGCCCGCCCGCGGCGCTCTGACCGGCGACCGGGGGCTGCTGCGGCGCGCGCTCGCCGTCTGGGCGCGGCCCGGGGAGTCCGTACGGGTCTCGGCCACCCCCGGCACGCCCTCGGGCGGCCCCGCCGGCCCGCCGCAGCTGCTGTACGCGGGCCGGGTCGACGCGGCGCGCGTGGTGGTCTTCTACGACGGTCTGCGCATCGTGCGCTACGCCGAGCCGAGGGACGGCACGGACGGGGCGGCGCTCGACCTCGCCCGGGCGGACGCGGCGGCCGGGGCCGAGGCGGAGGCGCTGGTGCTGGACCGCGCCGACGGCAACGTCCGCTACCTGACGGCCCCTTGGGTGCGCGCCGCGGTGCAGCGGGACCTGGTGCGACCGTCGGCCGGGGCGATGGACCTGCGTCCGGCGGACGGGGTGACCGCGCCGCTCGCGAGCCCGGCGCAGCAGAGCGGCGCGTGCGCGTCATGGAACGTGCTGCAGCTGACGGACGGTTCGGGTACGCGGGTGCTGGCCGATCTCGGGGAGCTGATGCCGGCGCATCTCACCGTGGGGCGGCCGGCCGGCCCCCGGGAGGCGTCCGGGGCGGCGGCCCTGCGCACCTGGGCACCGTTGGCGTGCTCGCTGGCGGCGGTGCGGTCGCAGGGCGTGCGGTCCGTCAACGCGTGGGAGTACGCGCGGCAGTCGCTGCCGGACGGGTCCGGGGCCGCGCAGTGGGTGTGCACCCGGGCGGACACCTGGCGGGGCGACGCCCCGCGGGTGCTGGCGCAGTTCCGCACCCCGGGCGGGCGGTCCGGGGCGGTCGCGGCGCAGGCCGAGGGCGTCGCGGCGTGCGGGGCGAAGGATCCTCATGTGCTGGCCGGGGTGTTGTGGAAGTCGGCGGAGGGCACCTGGTACCTGCTCGCCGCGGGCAGCAACGACACCGCGTCCGTCCGGACGACCGGCGAGGTGAGCGGGTCGGCGCGAGGAAGCCTGCTGGCGGTGCGGACGAGGCAGGGGGCCCGGGCCGGGCTGAGGGGCACCCTGACCGACGGGAGGACGGTCGGCGGACTTCGGTGAGCACGGACCGAACCGGCCGTCGAAGCACGGGGGTACGGTGAGGGAGTTGTGCCGGAGATGTGAACACGCCACAGGGATCCTGCCGGTTCAAGGCCGGATTCGATCGGTAAGGTGTTCGTATGACTACCGGGGTACGTCGCAGAATGGGAGTCGAGGCACGTCGACAGCAGCTGATCGGCGTCGCCCTCGAACTGTTCAGCCAGCGCTCCCCCGACGAGGTCTCCATCGACGAGATAGCGTCGGCCGCGGGCATCTCGCGTCCGCTGGTCTACCACTACTTTCCCGGCAAACTCAGCCTGTACGAGGCCGCGTTGCGGCGGGCCGCGGACGATCTGGCGAACCGGTTCACGGAGCCGCACGAGGGTCCCCTCGGGGCACGGCTGCTCCGGGTGATGCGCCGCTTCTTCGACTTCGTGGACGAGCACGGCCCCGGTTTCTCCGCACTGATGCGCGGCGGCCCGGCGGTCGGCTCGTCGACGACGAATGCCCTCATCGACTCGGTGCGCCAGGCCGCGTACGAGCAGATTCTCTCGCACCTGGAGATCGAGGAGCCGCCCGCGCGACTGGAGTTGATCATCCGCTCCTGGATCTCGCTCGCGGAGTCGACCGCGCTGCTCTGGCTGGACGGCCGGCGCATTCCGCGCGCCGAGTTGGAGAGCCAGCTGGTGCACGACCTCGGCGCGCTTACGGCCGTCGGCGCCGCCTACGACAAGGAGTTGGCCGCGGTGGTGCGCTCCATGTTCAAGGACGAGCCGGCCGACGGCCCCTTCGGTGACCTGGTCGCCCGGCTGATCGCCCTCGCGTCCTGACGGCTCAGGCGTCGACCGTCCGGTACGACGGGTCGAGGTCGCGCACCTCGGCCGAGACGTGCAGCGCCAGGCCCCCGGCGGGCTTCACATACTGGCGCAGCAGTTCCAGCGCGGTCTCGGCGAGCCGGACCCGCGTCTCCTCGGTGCGTCCGGCCAGCAGGCCGATGGAGATGCTCACCACGGCGTGCCCCTCGGTGTCGGGGCCGACCACGGTGTCCTCGGTCCGGCGGAACTGCGTCTTGCATGCGGTGGGCTTCGCCGCCGCGATCTCCACGGTCGCGGCATGGAGCGCCGTGGCGAATCCGGGACGGTCGAAGTCCTCGGCGAGCCGGGCCGAGTAGTCGACGGTGATCTGCGGCATGAGCACTCCTGTTCTACGACGACACGGTTCACCCTAGTCGCCGTGGGGTCCCTCCCGAGCGGCTCCCGCACGCACGGGTGGGGCCGGGCCCGCGAGCGGACCCGGCCCCGTTGCCGGGGTGCGTCGTCACGTGCCCCGGGAGAACACCGCCACCGTGCGCGCCGGGACGGCGAAGGTGCCCGTGGCCGCCGCGTAGGAGGAGGTCCTCACCACCGCGTCCGCACCGGCCGCCTGCACCGGGTGCAGCCGGTAGTGGGCCCCGGCGAGCGTCTGGACGCGCTGTTCCTGCCGCTCGGGCGTCGCGTTGAACACCACGACCAGGTCGCCGAGGGTCATGGTGATCACACCGGGTGTCTCGTCCTTCCCGGACAGCGGGAAGGACAGCCGGTCCTGCACCTGCGCGGCCGTGCCGAGGGAGAACGCCTTCTCCGTCGTACGGATCCTCAGCAGGTCCCGGTAGGCGGCGGAGGCGCCGTCGATCTGCGGGCAGCCCACCGTGACCGTGCCCAGCAGCGGCTTGGCGTAGGTCCACTTGGACTGGTTGTCGGCCGCCATCGGCAGCCCGCGCCCGAAGCCGTTGCCGTCCGCGCAGTTCCAGTGGACGGCGTTGAACCAGTCACCGCTGTCGAAGGAGTTGCGGTCCAGCGACTTCGAGCGCAGCAGGTCGGTGCCCGCCTGAGAGAGGGCCGGTCCCTGCGAGAGGGCGGCCGTGGCCATCGCCAGCACCTGCATCCGGGCCCGGTCCGACGCGCCGGTCGCGGCGGGCAGTTTGTAGGTGAGCGCGTCGAACAGGGACTCGTTGTCGTGCGCGTCCACGTAGGCGAGGGCGTCGCCGGGGGCGTCCGCGTAGCCGGCGGGGGCGCCGTTGTAGTCGATCTCCGCGCCGGTGACCTCCTTGCCGTCGTCGTCGGTGAAGCGGTACTTCGCGAGGTTGCCGGTCAGACCGACCTTGATGAGGTCCTGGTAGTGCAGCAACCGGGCCTTCTGCTCGGCCGGAGTGCCGTTGGCGGAGGACGCGTTGGGGTCGGTGTACAGGCCGGACGCGAAGCCCTGGACGCCCGGGTCCGCGTCGAAGGGGCTGCCGCCGCGCACCGCGTCACGGGCCCGGTCGGAGAAGGTGGCGATGCCGGTGCCGGCCATGTTCTGCTGGGTGGCCTGGACGAAACGGGCGTCGTTCGCGACTTCGCCGAAGTTCCAGCCCTCGCCGTAGAGGATGATCTTCTTGCCGTCGACCCCGTCCTTCGCGGGGGTCAGCGCGTCCAGCGCCTTGCGCACCGCGAGGATGTTGGCCTTCGGGTGGTGGCCCATGAGGTCGAAGCGGAACCCGTCGACCTTGTACTCCTTGGCCCAGGTGACGAGCGAGTCCACGACGAGCTTGCCCATCATGGCGTTCTCGGGCGCGGTGTTCGCACAGCAGGTGCTGTTCGCCACCGACCCGTCGGCGAGAAGCCGCTGGTAGTAGCCGGGCACGATCTTGTCCAGGACGCTGGTGTCCGCCTGGCCGCTCGCCGCCGTGTGGTTGTAGACGACGTCCATCACCACCCTGAGGCCGTCGTCGTTGAGGGACTTGACCATCGTGCGGAACTGGACCGTGCGCCCGGTGCCGTCCGGGTCCGTGGCGTACGAGCCCTCGGGGACCGTGAAGTGGTACGGGTCGTAGCCCCAGTTGTAGGCGTCCTTCGCGGCGGTGGCAGCGACACAGGCCTGCTGCCGGTCGGAGTCGGCCGCGTAGGAGGCGAGATCGCAGCCGGGGGTCTGCTGCTCGGACTTCTTCTCGGGGATCGTCGCGATGTCGAAGGCCGGCAGCAGATGGACGTACGAGGTGCCCGCCTTCGCCAGCGCGCGCAGATGCCGGGAGCCGTCGCTCCTGGTGTCGGCGAAGGCGAGATAGGTGCCCTGGTCCTTGGCCGGCACGGTCTTGTCCGCGACGGAGAAGTCCCGGATGTGCAGCTCCTGGATCTGGGCGTCCCTGAGCGGCACCGCCTTCGGCTTCTTCAGATGCGACCAGCCGCTCGGGGCGAGGGACCGGTCGTTCAGGTCGACGACGAGGCTGCGCGCGGAGTCGGCGGTGAGGGCGAGGGAGTACGGGTCGGTGACCTTGTTGGTGACGATCTTCCGGACGCTCGGCGCCCACACCTTCACGGCATAGCGGTAGGGCTTGTTCTTCCAGGACGCCGGGCCCGTGACGGACCAGACGCCGGTGGTGGCGTTCCGCCGCATGGCGACCGTGGAGCCGCCCACTTCGAGCCGCACCGACTGTGCGGTCGGCGCCCAGACGGCCAGCGTGGGACTGCCGTGGTGGAACGTCGGTCCGAGATCGGCCTTCGTCGCGTCGTACAGGTCATCGAGTACGCCGGCGATCTGGACGCCCGTCGCCGCCAGCACCGCCCCGTTCGCGGCCCGCTGCGAGGCGACCAGCTGGCCGCTCAGGGCCTCGCGCTCCCGGCCGCGGTCGCGCGGGTCGACGGACCAGGCGGTGTAGTCCTTCAGATAGGGGAACTTGGCCTTCTGGGCGTCGGTGAGCGTGGTCCTCGTCAGTCGCAGCCAGCGCTCGTCGTCGCTCGTCAGCGTCCCGTCCTTCACGGCGATCGAGCCGTCGCGGGAGGAGAGGAGCTGGGTGGAGGCGGCGCCGTCGACGCCGTTCCAGGCGAGCGTGTCCCGGTCGATCCACACCGCCTTGGAGGTGCTCAGGTCGAGGGCGGCCGAGCTGCCCGCGGGCTGCGGCAGCAGGTACTTCTCCTGGCTGTTCAGCAGCCACACCTCGTGGCCGTTCGCCGTCAGGTCGAGCGACTGGTCGGCGGCGAGGTCCTTCTCGTCGCCCTTGTGGATGATGTAGCTGAGGCTGGTGGCGCCCTCGGCGAGCGGCACCTCGAAGACCGCGCCGTACGCGTCGGTCCGTACCGGCTTCAACGGGCTGGACCAGTCGGTGGGGTTCGCGGCGCCCGTCCAGACGTGCAGGCCCCAGCCGTCGTAGTTCCCGTCGGCTCGGTGGTAGTGGAGGACGGCCTTCGTCCGGTCCTGCGGCGGGTAGTCGGCCGTCGGCTTCTCGGTGAGGACGGTCTCCTTGCCCTGCTCGACCCAGACCTCGCCGGTCCTGGTGACGTCGATGGTGCGGTCGGTGGAGACGTCCTTGTCGCCGTTCTTGTCGATGACGAGGAAGCCGACGCTGGAGGCTCCGGGCTTCAGCTTGACGTAGGCGAAGGCGCCGTAGGCGTCGCGGCCCACGAAGGGGTGGCTGTCCGGCCAGGTCGTCGCCTCGCCGTCGGCGAGGTCGCCCCAGGCGTACAGGCCCCAGTCGCCGTAGTCGCCGTCGGCGCGCTTGTAGTGGACGATCGCGTAGTCGCGGGAGGAGGCGGTGGGGACCTGGGGGGCCGGCGGGGTGCCGGTCGTGCTGTCCGCCGTCGCGCTCGCCGTCCGGCCCGCCGAGTCGATCACGACCGCCTTGTAGCGCAGGGCGGTTCCGGCCGGGACGTTCTTGGCGAGGGTCTGGGTGACCTTGTATGGGGCATGGTCGGCGGAGCCGAGGGTCCGCCAGGGGCCGTTGCCGGTCTGGGCGGCGAAGACGACACGGTTGAGCTGTCCGCCCTCGACGTCGGCGGAGACCTCGACCGTGCCGGTGGCGCCCGCGTCCGGGGCCTTCAGGGTGATCGTCGGCCTGCTGGCGGGCGCGCCGAGCGGGCGGACGGCCTTGAGGACGACGGCGGAATAGGCCGGGACGGTGAGGCTGACCTTGCGGTCGGCGTCGCTGCGGACCGTCGCGTCCGTCCCGTGGATGCCCCGGAAGGTCATGTCCGCGGAGCCGGTGACGAAGGCGGCCGTCTTCTGCTCGTCGGCGTTGTTGAGGGCGACGAGGTACTCGGTGCCGTCGGTGCCGGTGCGGGAGAAAGCGTAGACGCCGGCGCCGTCGGCCGCGTAGCGCTCGGTCTGGACCCCGTCGGCGAGGGCGGGGTTGGCCTTGCGCAGTGCGGAGAGAGCGGCGATCTGACGGTAGAGCGGGGCGCTCGTGTCGTACGCGTCGCTCGCGTGGGTGCGGTCGGTGCCGATCTCGTCGTCGTCAAGATAGTCCGCGACCTTGGAGGCGAACATCGTCTGCCGGGCGTCCTTGTCACCGCCGGAGCCGGTGAAGCCCTGTTCGTCTCCGTAGTAGACGACGGGGTTGCCGCGGCTGAGGAACATCACCTCGTCGGCGAACTCGTCCTTCTTCAGCAGCTCCGCGTCGGACGCCTTCGGGTTGTCCTGCTTCAGGAAGTACCCGATCCGCCCCATGTCGTGGTTGCCGAGGAAGGTGACCTGCTCGTACGCGTTGGCCTTGTCGGTCGTGTACTTGTAGTCGTCGGCGAAGACACCCGCGAGTTTCCGTGCGCTGCCGCCCTGGGAGGCGTACTCCCGGGCCGCCTCCTGGAAGGGGAAGTCGAGCGTGGCGTCCAGGCGGCCCTGGGTGACGTACGGCGCGTTGATCGACGGGTCGGCGGAGTAGACCTCGCCGAACATGAAGAAGTTCCTGCGGCCGTGCGCGGCGGCGTACCGGTCGAGCGCGGTCGCCCACTGCGTCCAGAACTCCATGTCGACGTGCTTCACGGTGTCGATCCGGAAGCCGTCGACGCCGAAGTCCCGCACCCAGCGCTGGTAGATCTTCTCCATACCGCTGACGACCTCGGGGCGCTCGGTCCACAGGTCGTCGAGGCCGGAGAAGTCGCCGTAGGTGGCGTTCTCGCCGGCGTAGGTGGAGTCACCGCGGTTGTGGTACATCGTCGGGTCGTTGAGCCACGACGGGACCTTGATGTTCTTCTTCGCGGCGGGCACGACGGGCGTGCGCGGGAAGGAGCCGGTGCCGACCGGCGGGAAGCTCTTCGTGCCGTCCGCGTAGTCGGCGTCGTCGAAGGGGCGGCCGTCCTTGGTCAGATACGGGAAGGCGCCCTTGGAGAGGTAGTCGTGCGAGGCGCCCTCGTAGTCGACGACGTCGGCGGTGTGGTTGGTGATGACGTCGAAGAAGACCTTCATGCCCTTGGCATGCGCCTTGGAGATGAGGTCCGCCAGGTCCTTGTTGGTCCCGAAGTGCGGGTCGACCTTGGTGAAGTCGGTGATCCAGTAACCGTGGTACCCGGCCGAGGCGTCGGCCCCGGTCCCCTGCACGGGCTGGTTCTTGAAGATCGGGGCCAGCCAGATGGCGGTGGTGCCGAGGCCCTTGATGTAGTCGAGCTTCCGGGTCAGGCCCTTGAGGTCGCCGCCCTGGTAGAAGCCCTTGTCCGTGGGGTCGTATCCGGTGGCGAGCCGTGAACCGGTCAGGCCGCCCCGGTCGTTGGAGGTGTCGCCGTTGGCGAACCTGTCCGGCATCACGAAGTAGAACTGCTCGCGGGTGTCGTCGTGCCGGGCGGGCTCGGCCGCGAGCCGCGCGTCGGAGGGGGGCGCGGGCGGGGTGGCCGCCCTGGCGGCGAGGGGCGGCAGGAGCGCCGCGGCGAGCGCGGCGACGGTGAGGGCCGTGACCCTTCTCCGGCTGGGGGTACGACGCCTCGGGGGCGTCGGCCATCTCGGTATCACAGGCGTGAACTCCTTGCGATTGCGGCTCAATCGGGTCCGACCCCTGCGCCACGGGACGGCTGCGTCGCCGGGCGCCCGCGCGACCGTACCGCCGACGAAAGCCTTACAGCAAGAGTCATGAAACTCACGGCAAGTACTTTCAGAGCCAATTCGGCCCGGCCCCGATCCGCCGTCCGGGCACAGCTGTTGGGGCGCGGGCACGACGCGGTGCCCTCCGGCGGATCCGCCGGAGGGCACCGCGGGGGTACGGGCCGGTCAGCGGGTCAGCAGCTCGACTTCCCCGCATAGAGGGCGAGCGCGGTGTTCGGGGCGACGGACGCCTGGAACCAGCCGCTGCTGTTCACCGTCACGGTCCTGTTGCCCTGCACATCGCAGTAGGTGCCGGCGGGCAGCGAGGTCTCGTACGACCGGTCGGCCGCGGTGCTCTCGTGGTTGATCACCACATAGCCCTTGCTGCCGCGGCCGAACGCGATGAGGTTGTTGCCGTCGTCCCACCACTTGGTGACCGCCTGGCCGCGCGTGGCGTTGCGGAAGGCGACCATGGACCTGATCTCCGGCCAGGCGTGCTGGCACTTCCAGCCGTCCTGCCAGCAGGCGTTCACCGCACCGCCGTTGGGCGGCCCCGCGTCCGCGTCGGACCACTCGTAGCCGGAGTTGATGTCGGGGGCGCCGTAGGGCCAGGCCAGCATGAAGACGTTCGCCAGGGTGTAGTTGGCGCCGTCCTTGTAGTTCAGGGTCGAGCCGTTGCGCTCGGTGTCGTGGTTGTCCACGAACACCCCGGCGACCGAGTTGCTCAGATAGCCCCAGCCCTCGCCGAAGTTGTTCAGGTAGGCGAGCTTCTCGCTGTTGAAGACCCGCTTGAGGTCGTAGGCGTAGCGGAACTCCTGGACGTCGCCGTTGCCGGTGTACTCGCTCGGCTGGACCGCCTCGCCCGCGCCGTAGATGACCTCCTGCTTCCAGTACGCGGAGGGGTTGGTCAGCCGTGACTTGATGTTGGCGAGGTCCTCCGCCGGGATGTGTTTGGCGGCGTCGATGCGGAAGCCGTCCGCGCCGAGGCCGAGCAGGTCGTTCATATAGCCGGCGATGGTCTTGCGGACGTACTCCTCGCCGGTGTCGAGGTCGGCGAGGCCCACCAGCTCGCAGTGCTGCACGTTCCAACGGTCCTGGTAGTTGGTCACCTGGGAGGTGCAGTCGTCGAAGTCGGCGTACGAGTACAGGCCCGGGTAGTCGTACTTCGTGTACGACGAGCCTCCCGTGCCGGTTCCGCTGCCCGCCGACATGTGGTTGATGACGGTGTCCACGACGACCTTCACACCGGCCGCGTGGCAGGTGTTGACCATGTTCTGGAAGGCCGTGCGGTCGCCGAGGCGGCCCGCGATCTTGTAGCTCACCGGCTGGTACGACGTCCACCACTGGGGGCCCTGTATATGTTCGGCGGGCGGGGAGACCTGGACGTAGCCGTAGCCTGCCGGGCCGAGGGTGTTGGTGCACTCCTTGGCGACCGAGGCGAAGTTCCACTCGAACAGGACCGCGGTGACGTCCTTGGTGCCGGGCGGGGAGGCGTACGCGGTCCCGGCGGGGACGGCGAGTGCGACCGACGCCGCCGCCGCGAGGGCGAGGGCGCCGGAGAGCGTTCTACTGGCCATGTGGGGGTCCTTCTCCGTTGAAGGATCTGCTGAGGGGTCTCTGACGGACTCCGAGATCCCGTGAAGGCAATTACTGCAAGTTTTCAACTACTTGCAGTGCAGCAGACCGTACGAGCCCCGACCTCGACGGTCAACCCCTCGGACATGTTCCTGTCACCTACGCGAAATAGTGGTCGGTTGCGGCTGGTTGACGCCGCATCACCCGGTGCGGGCACACGATGGGGCCCGCCGTCCCGGTCGGACGACGGGCCCCTGAAACCCGATGAAAAGCTTGCGCCGGATCAGACGGCGGTCCACCACACGGTGGTGTCGGCGGGCACCCTGGTCCCGCCGTTCGCCTCCGTCACCTCACCGCTGGCGACCAGGACACGGCCGTACGACGGAACCGTGACCGCCTCGCCCGTGGTGTTGGCGACGCAGACGAAGTCCCCGCGGCGGAAGGCGAGCACCCCCTCGGGCGCCCTCAGCCACTCCACCGAGTCGCCGGCGCCCAGCCCGGGCTGCTCGCGTCGCACGGCGAGGGCGGTGCGGTACAGCTCCAGGGTCGAGCCGGGGACCCCCTGCTGGGCCTCGACGCTCAGGTCGCCCCAGTTCGCGGGCTGCGGCAGCCAGCTGCCGCCGCTGCCGAAGCCGTACGACGATCCGGTGCGGGTCCACGGGATCGGCACCCGGCAGCCGTCACGGAAGCCGTCCTGCCCCTCGCCCCGGAAGTAGGCGGGGTCCTGACGCACCTCGTCCGGCAGGTCCACGACGTCCGGCAGACCGAGTTCCTCGCCCTGGTAGAGGTACGCCGAGCCGGGCAGCGCCAGCATCAGCAGCGTGGCCGCGCGGGCGCGCCCCAGCCCCAGCTCGCGGTCGCCCGCCAGCCGGATCTGGGTGCCGAGGCCGGGCTCGTTGGCGAAGCGGGTGGCGTGGCGGGTGACATCGTGGTTGGACAGCACCCAGGTGGCGGGGGCGCCGACCGGGCGCATCGCGTCGAGGGTGCGGTCGATGACCGTGCGGAGCTCCGCCGCGTCCCAGTGGGTGCCCAGGTACTGGAAGTTGAAGGCCTGGTGCAGTTCGTCGGGGCGTACGTAGTGGGCGGTGCGCTCGATGGTCGGCGTCCAGGCCTCGGCCACGAAGATCCGGCCGCCCGCATACTCGTCGAGGATCGTGCGCCACTGCCGGTAGATGGTGTGCACACCGTCCTGGTCGAAGAACGGCATGACATCGTTGCCCAGCAGTTTGAGCTGGTCGTGGCCGCCGAGGTCGGGCAGGCCCTCCGCCTTCACCAGGCCGTGGGCGACGTCGATGCGGAAGCCGTCGACCCCCATGTCCAGCCAGAAGCGCAGGATCGAGCGGAACTCGTCGCCGACCGCCGGGTGGTTCCAGTTGAAGTCGGGCTGCTCGGGCGCGAAGAGGTGCAGGTACCACTCGCCGGGCGTGCCGTCGGACTCGGTGACCCGGGTCCAGGCCGGGCCGCCGAAGATGGACTCCCAGTCGTTGGGCGGCAGCTCGCCGTTCGTGCCCTTGCCGGGGCGGAAGTGGTAACGCTCCCTCAGGGGCGAGCCCGGCCCCTCCGCGAGCGCCCGCTTGAACCACTCGTGCTGGTCGGAGGAGTGGTTGGGGACCAGGTCGACGATGATGCGCAGCCCCAGCCCATGAGCGTCGCGGATCAGCGCGTCGGCGTCCAGGAGGTTGCCGAACATGGGGTCGACGGCGCGGTAGTCGGCGACGTCGTAGCCGGCGTCGGCCTGCGGCGAGGCGTAGAAGGGGCTGAGCCACACGGCGTCCACGCCGAGGTCGCGCAGATACGGAAGTCGGGAACGTACGCCCTCCAGGTCGCCCATGCCGTCGCCGTTGCTGTCGGCGAAGCTGCGCGGATAGACCTGGTAGATCACCGCGTCACGCCACCAGTCGCGGTGGGTGGCGACGGTGGCGAGGGCGGTGTTCGGGGCCGGGTCGGCGGAGTGCTGGCTCATGGCGTCCTTGATGCGGTGGGGGTCCCCCGCCCGGGCGGAGCCGGGCGGGGAGGAGTCGGGGTCATGGAGTCATGCGAAGGGGCGGGGGTGACGCGGCGGCCGCGGTGTCAGCGGGGTCGGAACGACACCGCGGCCGCCACCCGCGCGGATCAGGCGCGCGGGGGCTCTGGGAGGCGGGTCAGCCCTTGGTCCCGCCCGCGGTGAGGCCGGTCACCAGGTTCTTCTGGACAAGGTAGAAGAACACGGACACGGGTATCGCGATCAACACCGCGGTGGCGGCCATGTAGTTCCACTGCGCGTCGTGCTCGCTGACGAAGGTCTGGAGGCCGACGGCGAACGTGTACTTCGAGTCGTCGAGCATGAACGTGGTCGCGAAGGCGACCTCGCCGACCGCGGTGATGAAGTTGTAGAAGGCCGCGACGGCCAGCCCGGGGCGGGCCAGCGGCAGGATCAGCCGGAAGAAGGTGCCGAACGGACTGAGCCCGTCGACGCGTCCGGCCTCGTCGATCTCGAAGGGGATGGTGTCGAAGTACCCCTTGAGCAGCCAGGCGCTGTACGGCACCGCCGTGGTGCAGTTGATGACGATCAGCGCCCAGTAGGTGTCGATGAGATCCAGCTCGCTGAAGATCTCGTACATCGGCACGATCAGGATGGCGATCGGGAAGGCCTGGGTCAGCAGCAGGACCCACATCAGCTGCTTGTAGCCGGGAAAGCGCATCCGCGAGACCGCGTAGCCGGTGGTGGCGGCGACGAAGACACCGATCAGGGTGGTGCCCACGGCCACGATCATCGTCGACTTGAACCAGTCGAAGAAGCCGGTGTGCTGGAGCACGAAGCTGTAGTTGGAGAAGGTGACCTTTCCCAGGATCTTGCCCGGGTGCAGATAGTCGTCCTTCTCGGGGCCCAGAGACAGGAAGACCAGCCAGGCCACCGGGGCGAGCGCGATCAGGCTCGCGACGGCGAGGCCGCCGTGCAGCAGGGCGGTGCCGACCGGGCCGCGCTCGCCGCGCCGGCGGGTCCGGCGCGAGGTCCGGGCGGCGGGGGCCGGTGCGGCCGCTGTCTTCTCGAGGGTCGTGGTGCTCATGGCGGCGGCTCCTGCGGCGTCAGACGGCGAGCTGGTCATTGCGCTTCAGCCAGCGGAAGTAGAAGGAGGTGAAGACGGTGATGATCGACAGCAGCAGTACGCCGTACGCGGCGGACTGGGCGAAGTCGCGCGGCTGCTGTCCGAAGCCCAGGAAGTAGGCCCAGGTGACAAGGATCTGCGCGTCGGGGGCGCTGGTCGGGCCGAACAGCAGGAAGATGATGGCGAACTGGTTGAAGGTCCAGATGATGCCGAGAAGCACGACCGTGGAGCTGACGGACCTCAGCCCCGGCAGGGTGACGTGCCGGAAGCGCTGCCAGGCGCTCGCGCCGTCCATCTCGGCCGCCTCGTAGAGCGAGGAGTCGATGGACTGCAGGCCGCCGAGCAGCGAGAGCATCATGAACGGCACACCGCACCAGGTGTTGACCATGATCGCGGCGAAGCGCTGCCAGAAGGTGTCCTCCAGCCACTGCGGCTGGGGCAGGTGCAGGGCGTGCAGGACCTGGTTGAACACGCCGGAGTCGGAGAGCATGATCCGCCAGGAGAAGACCGTGACGAAGGTCGGCACGGCCCAGGGCACGACCAGCAGCACCCGGTAGAGGGTGCGTCCGCGCAGCTTCTCGTTGAGCATGAGCGCGAGGCCCAGGCCGAGGGTGTAGTGCAGGGCCACACAGGCGACCGTCCAGACGACGGTCCACACGAAGTGCGACCAGAACCGGTCGTACGACAGCGGGCCGAACAGGATGTCCTTGTAGTTGCCGAGCCCGATGAACTTGTACGTGGCCGCGATGTGGTTGACGCCGATCGTGCGCGCCGAGTTGAGGCTGTTGGCGTCGGTGAGGGTCAGATAGACGCCGCGGATCAGCGGATAGCCCACGATGGCGGCGAGTACGACGACCACCGGGGCGATCATCGCGTAGGCGTACCAGTACTTCTGGTAGCCGTGTCTGATGCGCTGCCCCAGCCCGGGCCGAGGCCCGCGGTCACCGCGGCGCTTGCCGGTCGCGCGATCGATGGCGACTGTCATGGTTCGACACCTTCAAAACGATCAGGAGTTGGGCTGGGCCGTGCACAGGGCCGTGACCGCCGGATCCTTCCCCCGGCGGGGGAGATCCGGCGGCCACGAGGGCTACTACTTGCTGAAGTCGGGGACCAGCTTGGCGATGGCCACCTCGGCGTTGCTCAGGCCCTTGTCCAGCGGTTCCTTGCCGCCCGCGATCTTGGGCAGCTCGGTGTCGAGCGGGCCCCACAGCGAGCTGTACTCGGGCAGTGCCGGGCGCGGCTGGGCGGCGCTGAGCACGCTCTGGTAGCCGGCGATACCGGGGTCGGCCTTGACCTGGGCGCTGTAGGCGTCCTCACGCGTCGGCAGCGTGGAGTTCTTCAGGGCGATGGTCTCCTGGGACTTCGCCGAGGTCATGAAGTTGACGAACTTCAGCGCCGCGTCCTGGTGGGCCTTGTCCGAGCCCGCGTACACGGAGAGGTTGTGGCCGCCGGTCGGGGCGCCCGCCTTGCCGGAGGAGCCGGCCGGGACGGGGGCGATGCCGAGGTTGGACTTGTCCGAGAAGGCCGAGCCCTTGTAGAAGTTCGTGATCTCCCACGGGCCCTGGACGATCGCGGCGACCTTGCCGTTGACGAACGCGTCCTGGATGTGGGCGTAGGCGTCGGCGGTGGTGTCGGCCGCGTGCAGACCCTTGCCGGAGAACAGGCCCAGCCAGGTGCCGTAGGCCTTCTTCGCGGGGGCCGAGTCGACGGTGATCTTCTTGGCGGAGGCGTCGACCGTGTCGGTGCCCTCGCCGTAGAGGAAGCTCTGCGCGTAGTAGGCCTGGGTGGAGCCCCAGTAGCCGTCGACGCCGGCCTTGTCCTTGACCTTGGCGGCGTCGGACTTCAGCTCGTCCCAGGTCTTCGGCGCCTCGGTGATCCCGGCCTTCTTGAAGAGGGCCTTGTTGTAGACCAGCGCGAGGGTGTCGGTCACCAGGGGCACACCGTAGGTCTTGCCCTGGTACTGGGCCTGCTGGATCAGGCTGGACTGGAACTTGTCTTTGTCCGCGAGGGCCTGGGTGCCGTCCAGCGGCAGGAAGTAGCCCTTCTTCGCGAAGGCGGGGGTCCAGCCGACCTCGGAGCGCAGCACGTCCGGAGCGCCCTTGGAGCCGGCGGCGGTGTCGAACTTGTTCTGCGCCTGGTCGAAGGGGACGTCGACGTACTTGACCTTGATCTTCGGGTTGGCCTTCTCGAAGTCCGCGACCAGTGCCTTGTACGTCGGCGCCTCATTGGTGGCGTTGGAGGTGTCCCACCAGGTGATGGTGACCGGGCCGTCGGACTTGCCGCTGCCGCTGTCACTTCCGCCGCAGGCCGTCGCCGCGAGGGCAACGGACGCCACCAGCGCGGTGGCCGCTATGCCACGCCGCATGAGTTCTCCTTGAGGGTGAAAGCCCGTGGGGCTACAGGTGGCGGTCCCGTCCGCCGCCCCTGCCGACTGCGCCGAGGGGAGCCCCGCCCCCCGAGCGAGGTCGAGGGTGGGGGGCGCCGCCGGGCGACGTGAACGTAACAGCGATGCAACCAGCGCGAAAGACCTTGCAGAAAAAAAGTGCAAGGGCTGACGATGGTTACCCGTCCGTGATCTCGCTGTGAGGGTCGGTACACCTGGAATCCGGGCTGATCTGCGGGATACAGACACTTGTGCAAGACTCTGCAAGCTCTTGCCATGCGTTGCCCGCGCGGGGATCATCCCCTTGCGGACACGGACGCCGAACACGATCACGAGGGAGCGCGATGACGCAGCAACCCGCAGCGGGCAGGCCAACCGCCCGGGCCCGGCGTCCGATTGGTGGGCAAGCCGAGACACGACCGGTACAGTCCAGCCCCGTGACCACACGGCTTGCCGACATCGCGGCGCAGGCGGGGGTCAGCGAGGCGACCGTCAGCCGTGTCCTCAACGGAAAGCCGGGCGTCGCCGCGACCACCCGCCAGTCCGTGCTGGCCGCCCTCGACGTGCTGGGCTACGAGCGTCCGGTGCGGCTGCGCCAGCGCAGCGAGGGCCTGGTCGGTCTGATCACCCCGGAGCTGGAGAACCCGATATTCCCGGCCCTCGCCCAGGTGATCGGTCAGGCGCTGACGCGGCAGGGATACACCCCGGTGCTGGCGACCCAGACCCCCGGCGGCTCCACGGAGGACGAGCTGACGGAGATGCTGGTGGACCGCGGGGTGGCGGGCATCATCTATGTCTCCGGACTGCACGCGGACACCACCGCCGACATGCAGCGCTATGAGCGGCTGCGCGCCCAGGGCGTGCCCTTCGTGCTGGTGGACGGCTTCTCCCCCAAGGTGCAGGCGCCCTTCATCTCCCCCGACGACCGGGCCGCGATGTCGCTGGCGGTCACCCATCTGGTGTCCCTGGGACACACCCGGATCGGGCTGGCTCTCGGGCCCAGGCGTTTCGTACCGGTGCAGCGGAAGATCGAGGGCTTCGTCCGCACGGTGCAGGACCAGCTCGGGCTGTCGCCGGAGGACATCGAGTCGCGGCTGATCCAGCACTCGCTGTACACCCTGGAGGGCGGCCAGGCGGCGGCCGGCGCGCTCATCGAGCGGGAGTGCACGGCCGTGGTGTGCGCGAGCGACATGATGGCGCTGGGGGCGATACGCGCGGCGCGGCAGCGCGGGCTGGAAGTCCCCACGGACATCTCGGTGGTGGGCTTCGACGACTCCCCGCTCATCGCCTTCACGGACCCGCCGCTGACGACGATCCGCAAGCCGGTCCCGGCGATGGGGCAGGCGGCCGTGCGGACGCTGCTGGAGGAGATCGGCGGGACGCCCGCGCCGCACAGTGAATTCGTGTTCATGCCGGAGCTGGTGGTACGAGGATCGACCGCTTCGGCCCCCGGGGACCGGAGTCGTCCCTAGTAGCCGCCGGGCCCCGCCGCGGGTCCTCCAGGTGGAGAACATGCGGCCAGAACCCCTCCAAGGGATGATCGGCGGGGGAAGCCTTTTCTGGCAGACTCTGTGCCTATGGGTGACAGGACCGTGACGCCAGTGGAGGGCCGGACACCGGCCGCGCCACAGGATGTCACGGGCCCCGCGCAGGACCATGCGGGGCGGAGTCCCCTGCGCGGGCTGCGCGCTCCGCGCCGCCCGCGCGTCTGGTTCGAGATCCTGCTCATCGGGGTCAGTTACTGGACGTACTCCCTGATCCGCAACGCCGTACCGGAGCAGAAGGCGCAGGCCCTGTCCAACGCGGACGGGCTGTGGCGCCTGGAACATCATCTGGGGATAGCGGTCGAGGACTCGGTCAACCACGCCGTCAACTCGGTGACATGGCTGATCGTCGGAATGAACTACTACTACGCCACGCTGCACTTCGTGGTGACGATCGGGATCCTGGTGTGGCTGTACCACAGCCATCCGGGCCGGTACGCGGCCACCCGGCTCGCGCTGTTCGCCACGACGGCGGCGGCGCTGCTCGGCTACTACTTCTTCCCGCTCGCGCCGCCCCGTCTGATGAACGGGGGGCACTTCGTCGACACGGTGGTGGTGCACCACACGTGGGGCTCGATGGCGTCGGGCGATCTGAAGCACATGTCCAACCAGTACGCGGCCATGCCGTCGATGCACATCGGCTGGTCGCTGTGGTGCGGACTGACGCTGTTCGCCCTGGCCACCGTGGACTGGGTGCGGATCCTGGGTCTGCTGTACCCGGTGGTGACGCTGACGGTGATCGTTGCCACGGCGAACCACTTCTGGCTGGACGCGGTCGGCGGGACGCTCTGCCTCTCGGCCGGCTTCGCGACGGCCTGGCTGTGGTACGGCGCCCTGCCGTACGCCCTGCCGCGCCGGGTGGCGAGGGCCGGTGGCCCGGTGCCGCAGCCCGTTGAGGCGTGAGGGGCGCGCCCGGGCCGCGTCGCCGCCCGTCGTCAGGGGCCGTGGCAGGCCTCCGTCACGAGCCTCACGGCCCGTGGCGGGCCGCCGTCACGAGCCGTAGAACAGCTCCTCCACCACGGTCCTGGCCCTGCGCGTCGTCCGCCGGTAGTCGTCCAGCATGTCGCCCGCGTGCCCCGGCCCGTACCCCAGGTAGCGGCCCACCGCGGCCAGTTCCCGGCTCTGCGTGGGGAACGTGTCGCCCGCCCGCCCCCGTACCAGCATCACCGCGTTGCGCACCCGGGACGCGAGCACCCACGCCTCGTCCAGGATCGCCGTGTCCTCCTCGGACAGCAGTCCGGCCCGGCGGGCGGCGGCGAGGGCGGCGCGGGTGCGGGTGGTGCGCAGGTCCGGCACGTGTGCCCCGTGCCGCAGTTGCAGCAGCTGGACCGTCCACTCCACGTCGGACAGGCCGCCACGGCCCAGCTTGGTGTGAAGCGTCTTGTCCGCGCCCCTCGGCAGCCGCTCCGACTCCATGCGGGCCTTCAGCCGCCGGATCTCGCGCACGGCGTCGTCGTCGAGCCCGGCCGGCGGGTAGCGCAGCGGGTCGATCAGCTCGATGAAGCGGCGGCCCAGGTCCTCGTCCCCGGCCACGGGCTCGGCCCGCAGCAGCGCCTGCGACTCCCACACCAGCGACCAGCGCCGGTAGTACGCCGCGTACGACGCCAGGGTGCGCACGAGCGGCCCCGACTTGCCCTCGGGCCGCAGTCCCGCGTCGATGAGCAGCGGCGGGTCGGTGCTCGGCAGCTGGAGCAGCCGCCGCATCTCCGCCACCACCTTGTTCGCGGCCTCGCCCGCCTGCCGCTCGTCCACGCCCTCCTGCGGCTCGTGCACGAAGAGCACGTCCGCGTCGGAGCCGTAGCCCAGTTCGTGCCCGCCGAAGCGGCCCATGCCGATGACCGCGAACCTGGTGGGCAGGGTGTCGCCCCAGCCGGCCCGCACGACCGCGCGGAGCGTGCCCGCGAGGGTGGCCGCGGTCAGGTCCGAGACCGCGCCGCCGACCAGGTCGATCAGCTCGCCCTGGTCGGCGGGGGCGGGGGCGTCCTCGGTCCCGTACGAGCCGACGATGTCCACGGCGGCCGTACGGAACAGCTCGCGCCGGCGTACCCCGCGGGCCGTCGTGACCGCCTGCTCGGCGTTCTCGGCGCGGCGGACCGCGGCGAGGATCTCCTGCTCCAGCGGGGTCCGGCCGCGCGGTTCGAGCCCGCCGCCGCTACCGTCGCCGTCGCCGAGCAGGGCCACCGCCTCCGGCGCGCGCATCAGCAGGTCGGGGGCGAGCCGGCCGGCGGACAGCACCCGGGCGAGGTTCTCGGCGGCGGCGCCCTCGTCCCTCAGCAGCCGCAGATACCAGGGGGTCTTGCCGAGCGCGTCGGAGACCTTGCGGAAGTTGAGCAGGCCCGCGTCCGGGTCGGCGGAGTCCGCGAACCAGCCGAGCAGGACGGGCAGCAGGGTGCGCTGGATGGCGGCCTTGCGGGTGACGCCGGAGGCCAGCGCCTCCAGATGGCGCAGCGCGGCGGCCGGGTCCGCGTAGCCGAGCGCGACCAGGCGCTCCCGGGCCGCGTCGGGACTCAACCGGGCTTCGCCGGGCGCGAGTTGGGCGACCGCGTCGAGCAGCGGGCGGTAGAACAGCTTCTCGTGCAGCCGGCGTACGACACCGGTGTGCCGCTTCCATTCGCGCCGCAGCCCGGCCACGGGGTCGGTGCGCAGACCGAGGGAGCGGCCGAGGCGCCGCAGATCGGTGTCGTCCTCGGGGACGAGATGGGTGCGGCGCAGCCGGTAGAGCTGGATGCGGTGCTCCAGGGAGCGCAGGAAGCGGTACGCCTCCTCCAGCTGCCCGGCGTCGGCGCGTCCGACGTAGCCGCCGGCCGCGAGCGCTTCCAGGGCGTCCAGGGTGGTGCCGCTGCGCAGCGAGGTGTCGGCGCGCCCGTGCACCAACTGCAGGAGCTGTACGGCGAACTCGACGTCCCTGAGGCCGCCGGGGCCGAGCTTCAGTTCGCGCTCGACCTCCCCGACGGGGATGTTGGCGACCACCCGGCGGCGCATCTTCTGCACGTCCGCGACGAAGTTCTCGCGCTCGGCGGCCACCCAGACGAGGGGGGCGAGGGTGGCGACGTACTCCTCGCCGAGTTCCACGTCACCGGCCACCGGACGGGCCTTGAGCAGGGCCTGGAACTCCCAGGTCTTGGCCCAGCGCTGGTAGTAGGCGAGATGGCTGCTCAGGGTGCGCACGAGCGGACCGTTCCTGCCCTCGGGCCGCAGATTGGCGTCGACGGGCCAGATGCTGCCCTCGACGGTGGTCTCGGAACAGATCCGCATCATGTGCGAGGCGAGCCGGGTCGCGGCCTGCAGGGCCTTGCGTTCGTCGCCGCCGTCGCGGGTCTCGCCGACGAAGATGACGTCCACGTCGGAGACGTAGTTCAGCTCGTGGCCGCCGCACTTGCCCATCGCGATCACCGCGAGCCGGCAGTGCGCGGCGTCGTCGGGGGCGGCGGCCCGGGCGATGGCGAGGGCGGCGCGGAGGGTGGCGGTGGCGAGGTCGGCCAGTTCGGCGGCGGTCTGGGCGACATCGGTGGTGCCGCACACGTCGCGTGCGGCGATCGACAGCAGACAGCGGCGGTAGGCGACGCGCAGGGAGACGGGGTCGGCGGCCTCCGCGAGCTGCCGTTCGAACTCCTCCACCCCGGGGTGGAGGTCCTGAGGTTCGTAGGTGACCAGGACGTGCCAGTCGCCGGGGTGGCGGGCGAGGTGGTCGGCGAGCGCGGCGGAGGCGCCGAGGACGCCGAGCAGCCGGTCCCGCAGGGGCTTGGCCGCGATCAGGGTGTCGAGCAGCTCGCGCCGGGCGGTGGGGTCGGGCTGCGCCTCCAGGAGCCGGACGAGTCCGTGCAGCGCCAGATCGGGGTCGGCGGTCGCGCCCAGGGCCTCCAGCAGCACGGGATCGGTCCTTATCGGCGCCAGCTCGACGCTCTCCAGGAGCCGCTCGGCGGCGGAGGGGTCGGTGAAGCCGTGCCGCAGCAGCCGGGTGAAGGTGCTGCTTCTGCGTCCTTGGGGCACGGTCATCCCTTAACCTCCCGGGCGTCGATCAAGGTCCTGCGGCTTTGAGCCTAGCCCCAGTGCCCGGCCCGGGCGCCGTGCGGTGCCCCGGGGTCGTGTTCCCGCCGGTGCTCCTCGGGCCGCGGGGCCCGGCGGGCCCCGCCTGGTGCGGGAGTTGCCCGCCCGGCAGCCGGCGAGGGACTCGGCCGCGCGGCAGCAATTCACCGGCTCTTCATCCGCCGGGTGGGACGGCGGGAGAGGGGGCGGCACATTGGCGTGTGCATGCTCTGTCCGCACCGCCACCCCGTACCCTCCCCCCCACCGGAGGTTGAAGTGTCCGGCAGTTCCGGCAGTTCCCTGTTTCGCCGTACCCGCACCGCCGTGGCGTCCGCGACGGCCCTCGCCGCCGCAGCGTTCGGACTGTGGACGGGGCTCGGCGGCGAGTCCCCCGCGCACGCCGCGGGCGCCGTGCCGACCCCCGACCACGTGGTCGTCGTGGTCTTCGAGAACCACGCCTACAGCCAGGTGATCGGTTCCTCCAGCGCCCCGTACCTCAACTCGCTGAAGTCCGGCGGCGCCAACCTGACCCAGTCGTACGCCGAGACCCACCCCAGCCAGCCCAACTACTTCGCGCTGTTCTCCGGCTCCACCCAGGGCATCACGGACGACGGCTGCTACACGCCCGGCTTCTCCTCCGCCCCGAACCTGGCCTCCGAGCTGATCGCCGCGGGCCGGAGCTGGGCGAGCTACAACGAGACGCTGCCCAGCCAGGGCTCGACCACGTGCAACAGCGGCAACTACGCCCGCAAGCACAACCCGTGGTTCGGTTTCAGCAATGTGCCGACGTCGTCCGCGAAGACGTTCGCGCAGTTCCCGAGCGACTTCTCGACACTGCCGCAGGTGTCCTTCGTCGTCCCCAACCTGTGCAGCGACATGCACGACTGCTCGGTGTCGACCGGTGACACCTGGCTGAAGAACAACCTCGGCGCGTACGCCACCTGGGCCAAGACCCACAACAGCCTCCTCGCCGTCACCTTCGACGAGGACAACCGGCTCAGCGGCAACCGCATCCCGACCGTGCTGTACGGCCAGCCGGTCACGGCCGGGGCGAGCAGCTCCACCACGTACAACCACTACGACCTGCTGCGCACCCTGGAGGACTCCCAGGGCCTGACGGCGCACGCGGGCAACGCGGCCTCCGGCAAGGACATCACCGGCATCTGGGCGTCCTGACGTGTACGTAGCGGACAGCCGCGCGGGTTCCCCATCGGCGCCGGCGTCCGCGGACGGCGCCGTCCGGCCCTCCGCCGGGCGGCGCCGCGCCGCGGTCGCTCCCACAGTGCTCGCCCTCGGCACGGTCAGCCTGGTCACCGACGTCTCGTCCGAGATGGTCACGGCGGTGCTCCCGCTGTATCTGGTGGCGGGCCTCGGCCTGTCCCCGCTGGGCTTCGGGCTCCTGGACGGCATCTACAACGGCTTCTCCGCGCTCGTACGGCTGGCCGGGGGCCATCTGGCCGACCGAGGCGGCGGGCGGCACAAGTGGGTGGCGGGCCTCGGCTACGGCATCTCGGCGCTGTGCAAACCGCTTCTGCTGCTCGCGCACACCCTGACCCCCATCGGCCTGGTCCTGGCCGCCGACCGCACCGGCAAGGGCCTGCGGACGGCACCCCGGGACGCGCTGATCTCACTGTCCAGCACGCCGGAGACCCGTGGCCGGGCCTTCGGGGTGCACCGGGCGATGGACACCGCGGGCGCGCTGCTCGGCCCGCTGGTGGCGTTCGTGATCCTGCGGGCCACGGTGGACGGGTACGACGCGGTGTTCACGGTCAGCTTCTGTGTGGCCGTGGCGGGCGTCCTGGTGCTGATCCTGTTCGTCCCGAACGGCGGCCACAGCACGCGACCGCGGGACGGCCGCGTCGCGGAGCCCCGAGACCGCCAGGCCGTGGAACCCGCCGACCGCCGCGCCCCGGCTCCCGAGGACGAGGCCCGCCCCACCCTGCGCGCCGCCCTCGCTCTCCTCCGCCGCCGCGAGCTGCGCCGGATCACGGTCTGCGCGCTGCTCCTGGGTCTCGCGACGGTCAGCGACTCGTTCGTCTATCTGCTGCTGCAACGGCGCCTCGGCGTCCCCGACCGCTGGTTCGCGCTGCTTCCGCTGGGCTCGGCGGCGGCGTTCCTGGTCCTCGCGGTGCCGCTGGGGCGGCTCGCGGACCGGGTGGGCCGCTGGCGGATCTTCCTGGCGGGCCACGGCGCGCTGCTCGCGGCGTACGCCCTGCTGCTCACCTCCTGGCACTCGGCCGCGTTGCCGTACGCCGTGCTCGCCCTGCACGGCGGTTTCTACGCGGCGACCGACGGCGTGCTCATGGCGGCGGCGTCGGACGGCGTCCCGGAGGCCCTGCGCTCCTCCGGTCTCGCCCTGGTGCAGACGGGTCAGGCGCTGGCCCGGTTCGCCTGCTCGCTGGGGTTCGGGGCGCTGTGGACCGTGTGGGGCGACCGCAGCGCGCTCCTTGTGTCGACGGCGGCGCTGGCGGTGTGCGCGGTCTTCGCCCTGACCCTTCGACCGCAGGCCCCGGCGGTCGGGCACCCGGACGCCGCGGCGACGAACCGCCCGGAAGGCACGGCATGACGGTACGCACCCGCATCCTGGTCCTGCTCTCGGCGCTCGTGGTGCTCACCGGGGTCGCCACGGCCTCGGTGCTGCACGCGTCGGCGCGGGCCGAGCGCAGAAACCAGCCCCAGGCGGGCGGCCCGCGGATCACCTCCGGCGCGGTCACCCTGACGGAGCCCGGCCGCATGGTGTTCCGCAACATGGCGTGGGGCCCGTACCGCGACGAGCTGGTGTCGGCCCCCGCCACCGACCCCTCGGGGCCGCGCACGGCGTCCCGCGTGAAGTGCCTGCGCTTCTACGCCGCCGCAGGCACCGGGGTCTGTCTCCAGGCGGTGCACGGCCCGGTCTCGGACACCTACCGCGCGGTGATCCTCGATGCCTCCCTGCGCATCAGGGCGCGCTACGACGTCCCGGGCATCCCGTCCCGGGCCCGGGTCTCCCCGAGCGGCCGCTTTGCCGCCTGGACGGCCTTCGTGGGCGGGGACTCGTACGCCGGGACGAACTTCTCGACCCGCGCGGCGATCGTGGACACCCGTACCGGCATGCTCACCCCGTCCCTGGAGGCGTACCGGATCGTCAAGGACGGCCGGACCTATCACGCGGCGGACGCGAACTTCTGGGGCGTGACCTTCGCGTCCGACGACCGCACCTTCTACGCGACGCTCGCCACGCAGGGGAGGACCTATCTGGTCCGCGGCGATCTGCGCGGCCGCACGGTGACCACCCTCCACACCAATGTGGAGTGCCCGTCCCTGTCGCCCGACGGCACCCGGATCGCGTTCAAGAAGCGCGTGCCGGGTCTGCCCGAGGACGCCCCCTGGCAGTTGTACGTCCTGGATCTGCGCACGCTCCGCGAGACACCGCTGGCGGAGCCCCGCAGCGTGGACGACCAGGTCGTCTGGCGGGACGACCGCACCCTGGTCTACGCCCTCCCCGGCGACTACGGAGCGGACCTGTACACGCTCCCGGCGGACGGCACGGGAAAGCCGCGGCGTATCAGCACGGCGGCCGTGTCCCCGGCGTACGTCGGATGACGCGTCCGGCTTCGGCCGACGACGCCTCGCCGATGTCCTCGGCCCAGACGTCGGGATAGCGCTTCTGGAATTCCGCCATGAGGTCCTTGCAGCGCGCGTCGTCGAGGAGGATCACTTCCACGCCGCGGTTCGTGAAAGCGTCCAGATCTCCCGCGAAGGTCGTCGCCTCGCCGATCACCAGTCGCTTGATGCCGAAGAGAAGAATCGCTCCGGTGCACATTTCGCACGGAGAAAGAGTCGTGTACAGCGTGGTGCCCTCGTACGACGTCAATCGGCCCGCGTTGCGCAGGCACGCCATCTCGCCGTGTGCAATGGGATCGTTGTGCTGAACTCGCTCGTTGTGGCCTACGGCGACGAGACCGCCGTCCCGTTGGAGGGCGGCGCCGACGGGAACCCCACCGGCCTCCAGCCCTATCCGCGCCTCTGCCAGCGCGGCTTCGAAGCATTCCCTGTCCACTGTTGTGAGAGTCACGCCCGGCAGCATACGCACGGAGGCTCTCCAGCTCGCCCGTGTCGGTCCAGTGCACCCGTACGACAGTCAGACACAGGGCGTGATCGAGCTGGCGGCCATCAAAATTCCGTCGCAGGAAAGAAGCGCCTGGGCCTTGGAATCGAGAACGCTCAGACACGAATACAGATATTCGTGCTCGAATGCGTCGTCACGCTGCGACCGAAGCGCCCGAATCGCTGCGAGATGGCGCGCCCCGTCCTCGTCCCCCCGGTACACCCCTTCGAACGGCCATGAGAATAAATTGCCGAAAGCAGCCACCGTTCCCGCCGGCGCATGGTGTCGCGACCACCGGAAGACGAGAGAGCGCCGCACCTGAGCGCGGCATCCTGCGTCGACTCTACAGAGCGGGAAGATTCTTCCGCAGCTCGAACGCGGTGACCTCGGACGACCCGGGGACTGCCCAGAGTCAGACGAATGCCCGTGGGGCCTACGACCAGTCGTCGTGGGCCCCACGGCCTTTTTGTTGCTCCATGGCCGCTGAGCTGCGGCTACAGAACCGGCAGATTCTTCCGCAGCTCGAACGCGGTGACCTCGGAGCGGTACTCCTCCCACTCCTGCTTCTTGTTGCGCAGGAAGAAGTCGAATACGTGCTCGCCCAGGGTCTCGGCGACGAGATCGCTGCGCTGCATGAGGGCGAGCGCCTCGCCGAGGTTCTGCGGGAGGGGTTCGATGCCCATCGCCCGGCGTTCGGCGTCCGTGAGGGCCCAGACGTCGTCCTCGGCGCCCGGCGGCAGCTCGTAGCCCTCCTCGATGCCCTTCAGGCCGGCGGCCAGCAGGACCGCGTAGGCCAGATACGGGTTGGTGCCCGCGTCGAGCGAGCGCACCTCGACCCGCGCCGATCCGGTCTTGCCCGGCTTGTACATCGGGACGCGGACGAGGGCGGAGCGGTTGTTGTGGCCCCAGCAGATGTAGGAGGGGGCCTCGCCGCCGGCACCCGCCGTGCGCTCGGAGCCGCCCCAGATGCGCTTGTAGGAGTTCACCCACTGGTTGGTGACCGCCGAGGTCTCCGCCGCGTGCCGCAGCAGACCCGCGATGAAGGAGCGGCCGACCTTGGAGAGCTGGAACTCGGAGCCCGACTCGTAGAACGCGTTGCGGTCGCCCTCGAAGAGGGACAGATGCGTGTGCATACCGGAGCCGGGGTGCTCCGAGAAGGGCTTGGGCATGAACGTCGCCTGCACGCCCTGCTCCAGCGCCACCTGCTTCATGACCAGGCGGAACGTCATGACGTTGTCCGCCGTGGAGAGCGCGTCCGCGTAGCGCAGGTCGATCTCCTGCTGGCCCGGCGCGCCCTCGTGGTGGGAGAACTCGACCGAGATGCCCATCGACTCCAGCATCGTGATCGCCTGGCGGCGGAAGTCCATGCCGACGTTCTGCGGGGTGTGGTCGAAGTAGCCGGAGTTGTCGGCCGGGGTGGGGCGGCTGCCGTCGAGGGGACGGTCCTTCAGCAGGAAGAACTCGATCTCCGGGTGGGTGTAGAAGGTGAAGCCGAGGTCGGAGGCGCGGGCCAGAGCGCGCTTGAGGACATAGCGCGGGTCCGCGAACGACGGGGAGCCGTCCGGCATGAGGATGTCGCAGAACATACGGGCCGTGCCCGGGGCCTCGGCACGCCAGGGCAGGACCTGGAAGGTGGACGGGTCCGGCTTGGCGATCATGTCGGACTCGTAGACCCGCGCGAAGCCCTCGATGGCGGAGCCGTCGAAGCCGATGCCCTCGTCGAAGGCCTGCTCCAGTTCGGCGGGCGCCACGGCCACGGACTTGAGGAAGCCCAGCACGTCCGTGAACCACAGGCGTACGAAACGGATGTCGCGCTCCTCCAACGTCCGGAGCACGAACTCCTGCTGCTTGTCCATCTTCCGCTTCCCCATCCTTGCTGGTCAGGCCGCCTGCTGCCCGATGCCGCGGGAGAGACGGTCGGGCACCTGAGCATCCCACCACACCACCGTTTCGTGCGCGTTGCGGACCTTGATCGGCCGGCCGACCGCGCACTGAACGCCCACACACGGCAGGTGTTCCGCTCTGCCGCCCATCTTGCCTGTTCGTCGGCCCATTCGTAACGGCCGCCCCCATCAGGCTCCCCTCGGATTTAAAACTTGCATCTGAGATGCAAATTTAATTACCGTGGGAGACGCCCGACGGGCCGCCCCATCCCCACGCAAAGGAGTCCCGATGCTGTCCGAACAGTCCGCCGCCACCGTGCGGGCCACCCTTCCCGCCGTCGGCGCCGCTCTCGGCGAGATCACCGAGCGCTTCTACGACGGGCTGTTCGCCGCCCACCCGGAGCTGCTGCGCGACCTCTTCAACCGCGGTAATCAGGCGGCCGGGACCCAGCGCCAGGCGCTGGCGGGCTCGATCGCCGCCTTCGCCTCGTACTTGGTGGACCGCCCGGACGAGCGGCCCGACGTGATGCTCGACCGCATCGCCCACAAACACGCCTCGCTGGGTGTGAAGCCCGAGCAGTACAAGGTCGTCCACGAGCACCTGTTCGCGGCCATCGCGGAGGTCCTCGGCGACGCGGTCACCGCCGAGGTCGCGGCCGCCTGGGACGAGATCTACCGGCTGATGGCGAACGCGCTGATCGCGATCGAGAAGCGGCTGTACGCGCAGAGCGGGCAGACCGGCTGGCGGACCTGGAAGGTCGCCGGACGCGTCGAGGAGACCGCGGACGTCGCCACCTTCCAGCTCCGCCCGGCCGACGACGGCCCCGTCCCGGACTTCCCTCCCGGCCAGTACGTCTCGGTCCGCGTCGAACTCCCCGACGGCGCCCGGCAGATACGCCAGTACAGCCTCTCCGCCGCCCCCGGCTCTCCACTGCGCCAGATCAGCGTCAAGCGGGTGCAGGGCGACGCGGGCCCCGACGGCGAGGTCTCCGGCCACCTCCACGCGCGGGTGCACGAGGGCTACACCGTGGAGCTGTCCGCCCCGTACGGCGACCTCGTCCTCAAGGACACGGACCGGCCGCTGGTGCTCGCCTCCGCCGGTATCGGCGTGACCCCGATGATCGCCATGCTGGAGCAGCTGGCCCGCACCGGCCACACCGCCCCCGTCACGGTCGTGCACGCGGACCGCTCCCCCCTCACACACGCCCTGCGCGGTGATCACGAGGCCTTCGCCGCGAAGCTGCCGGACACCGCCGTGCACTTCTGGTACCAGCAGGACGCCCCCGAGACCGCGCGCACCGGTCTCGTCGACCTCTCCACGGTCCCGGTCGCCTCGGGCACGCGCGCGTACCTGTGCGGTCCGATGCCCTTCATGCGGACGGTGCGCACCCAGCTCCTGGAGAAGGGAGTGGCGCCCGCCGACATCCACTACGAGGTGTTCGGGCCGGACCTCTGGCTGGCCCAGGGCTGACCGGCCCGCACCTCCAGTGACAGAGCACCCCGGGCCGAACGCCCGGGGTGCTCCACATCCGGTCAGGGCCCTCGGTCAAGGCCTGCGGGAGATGTTCAGCAGGAGCGGTCCCGTCGGCGCCGCCACCACGTCCTCCACCGTCACCGGATCCAGCGCGGCGAAGAACGCCTCCTGGGCCCGGCGCAGCGCTCCGCGGAGCCGACAGCCGGTGTGCAGAGGGCACGGTGTGGCTCCCTCGCAGTCGACGACGTCGCCCTCCCCCTCGAAGGAGCGGACGATCGCGCCGACGGACGCCTTGCGTCCCGCCTCGGTGAGCGCGAGCCCGCCGCCCCGGCCGCGACGGGCCACGAGCAGGCCCATGTGCTGGAGTTCGGCGACGACCTTGGCGGCATGGGTGTAGGGCACGTCCATGGCCTCCGCGACCTCGCGGGTCGTGGGGCTGGACTCGTCGGTGACGGCGAGCCGCATCAGGACGCGCAACGCGAGGTCGGTGGATCGCAACAGCCGCATACCGCCAGCGTAAATAATGCGCATCTCGTCTTCAAATTATCGGAACGAAAGCCGCTTCTTCGGTCATTCGCGTGTCCGGCCTACGTTCCGGTCTCCCGACCCCATTAGCATCAGCGGTCCCGAACGTCCCTCCTTCCAAAGGACTGGCCATGGGTTCCGCCAACAAGACCGTCTCCGCCGAGCGCAAGGCCCGGATAGAGGAGATGCGTCGCGCAGAGCGCGCCCGCGAGCGGCGCAACCGGATCCTCACGATCGCGGCGAGCGTGGTCGTCGTCGGTGGCCTCGTCGTCGGCGGGGTCGTCCTCGTCCAGTCGCAGACCGGCGACAAGGCCGTCGCGGCGAGCAGCACGAAGGGCGACGGGAAGGGCGGTGCGAAGGGCACCACGAAGGGCGAGAAGGGCCACTTCGTCACCGGCGCGGACGGGGTGAAGACCTGGAAGGGCACCCTGGGCCGCACCCACACCACCAGTACCGTGACCTACCCCATGGAGCCCCCGGTCGGCGGCGACCACAACCCGGTGTGGCAGAACTGCAACGGCGACGTCTACACCAAGCCGGTCGACAACATGAACGCCGTGCACTCCCTGGAGCACGGCGCGGTCTGGGTGACGTACAACGGCAAGGCGGCCAAGAGCGACGTCGAGGCGCTCGCCGCCAAGGTGAAGAGGACGCCGTACACGCTGATGAGCCCCGTCGAGGACCAGAAGGACCCGATCATGCTCAGCGCCTGGGCCCACCAGCGCACGGTCAAGAGCGCGAACGACCCGGCCGTCGACACGTTCTTCGCCACGTTCGTCCAGGGCGCCCAGACGCCCGAGCCGGGCGCCGCCTGCACGGGCGGGCTGGGCCAGTGAGGCACATCGGCTGGATCGCGGGGGCCGCGGCGGCGGCGCTCGTCGCGGCCGGGGCGATCACCTACGCCGCGGCCGAGGGCACCCCGCCCACGACGAAGGTGCCCACCGTCGGCTCCGCGGACGCGGGCTTCGCACGGGACATGGCGGTCCATCACCAGCAGGCCGTGGAGATGTCGTACATCGTGCGCGACCGCACGAACGACGACGAGGTGCGCCGGCTCGCGTACGACATCGCGCAGACGCAGGCCAACCAGCGCGGCATGCTGCTGGGCTGGCTCGATCTGTGGGGGCTGCCGAAGGTCTCCGCCGATCCGCCGATGACCTGGATGGGCATGGGTGACATGGCCTCCGGCAAGGACGGCGCGCTGATGCCGGGCATGGCCACCAACACCGAGCTGCGGAAGCTGAACACGCTGCGGGGCAAGCAGGCCGAGATCCTCTATCTGCAGCTGATGACCGACCATCACAAGGGCGGCATCCACATGGCCGAGGGCTGTGTCGCCAAGTGCACCGTGGGCGTGGAGAAGAAGCTCGCCCAGGGCATGGTCGACGCCCAGCAGTCGGAGATCGAGCTGATGGCGACGATGCTCAAGGAACGGGGCGCCAAGCCGCGCGACTAGGGGGTGGACGGGGGTTGGGGCGCTGTCGCGAGGGGGTCGCGCGTCTCCGCAAGGGATCCACGACGATCGCAACCTCCCCGCAATCAACGGCAGTTCCCCGAAACCGGGACAAACGCTCCCTACCGACGGTCACTTGGGGTCTTCTTGGCCATTTCATTCCCCTGGCATGAACAGTTCATCGCCAGAGTGGCCCCCATCGCGTGATCCATTCACCGCGCCGTCACCGCGCGGTTGTCTACGCGGATCATCTCGACCACACCATGCGACGCATCGCATAGCAGGGGGTTTTATGAGATCCAACCGCGCCAAGGCGCGCGCCGGGGTGAGCCTGGCAGCCGCACTGCCGCTGCTCACCGGTGCACTGGCGCTCGGCATACCCGCGGCGCACGCCGCGGACAACCCCGGCCGGGCTCTGCTCGCGGGCACCAAGCCCGCGTGGGCCACGGCCAAGGCGGACAAGGGCGCGACCGCGAACGGCGCCCAGCTCTCGGCCCGCGTCTACCTCGCCGGCCGCAACTCCGCCGGTCTCGCCGCCTACGCGAAGGCTGTCTCCGACCCGCGCTCGCCCCTCTACGGCAAGTACCTGGACGCCAAGCAGTCGCAGGCGCGCTTCGGCGCGACCAAGGCCCAGGTGGCCGCGGTCACGTCGTGGCTGAAGTCGTCGGGCCTCAAGGTCACCGCGGTCACGCAGCACTACGTCGCCGTCACGGGTGACGTGGCCGCCGCCGAGAAGGCGTTCGGCACCCAGCTGCACAACTACACCAAGGGCTCGAAGACCTACCACGCGCCCTCGCAGGCGGCCTCCGCGCCCCAGGGCCTCAAGGGTGCCGTCCTGACCGTCACCGGTCTGGACAACGCCCCGCACAAGGCGAACCACAGCGACCAGCTGCCGCCGCCGGACGCCGTGTTCAAGAACGCGGGACCGTTCTCCTCGTACTACGGCTCCAAGGTCGCCACCACGCTGCCGGACGCGTACGGCACCAAGATCCCGTACGCCGTCCAGGGCTACACCGGCAAGCAGCTGCGGGCCGCCTACGGCGCCGGCAAGTACACGGGCAAGGGCGTCCGGATCGCCATCACCGACGCCTACGCCTCGCCGACCATCGCCTTCGACGCGGCCACCTACGCGAAGAAGCACGGCGACGCCGCGATCAGCACCAGCCAGCTGCGCCAGGTGCTGCCGGGCAGCTACACGAAGACCGAGGAGTGCGGGGCCGCCGGCTGGTACGGCGAGGAGACCCTCGACGTCGAGGCCGCGCACGCGGTCGCCCCCGGTGCGAGCATCACGTACGTCGGCGCCGCGTCCTGCTACGACGACGACCTGCTCGACTCGCTCAGCAAGGTCGTCGACAACCACCTGGCCGACATCGTCTCCAACTCCTGGGGCGACATCGAGGCCAGCCAGACGCCGGACCTCGCGGCCGCCTACGACCAGGTCTTCCAGTTCGGCGCGGTCGAGGGCATCGGCTTCTACTTCTCCTCCGGTGACAACGGCGACGAGGTCGCCCACACCGGGACGAAGCAGGTCGACACCCCGGCCAACTCGGCGTGGGTGACCGCGGTCGGCGGCACCTCGCTGGCCGTCGGCAAGGGCGACAAGTACCTGTGGGAGACCGGCTGGGGCACCGAGAAGGCCACGCTGTCCGCGGACGGCAAGAGCTGGGACAACTTCCCCGGCGCCTTCACCTCGGGCGCGGGCGGCGGCACCAGCAAGACCGTGCCGCAGCCGTACTACCAGAAGGGCGTCGTCCCGAACGCGCTCGCCACGGCGAACAACGCCGCGGGCAACCGCGTCGTCCCGGACATCGCGGCGATCGCCGACCCCAACACGGGCTTCAAGGTCGGCCAGACGCAGACCTTCCCCGACGGGTCGCAGCAGTACAGCGAGTACCGGATCGGCGGCACCTCGCTCGCCGCGCCGGTGATCGCGGCCGTCCAGGCCCTGGCGCAGGAGGCACACGGCGGCCAGGCGATCGGCTTCGCCAACCCGGCGATCTACGCCAAGTACGGTTCGAAGTCGTTCCACGACGTCACGGACGCCCCGACGGGCTCCGGCCTCGCCGTGGCGCGCATCGACTTCGTCAACGGCCTCGACGCGAGCGGCGGTCTGAGCACCTCCGTCCGCAGCCTCGGCAAGGACAGCTCCCTGCAGGCCGTGAAGGGCTACGACGACGTGACCGGCGTGGGCTCGCCCGCCCCGGGCTACGTCGACTCGTGGCGCCGCCACTGACCGGCGTCGCCTTGAGGTGACCGCGTCGCGCCCGTCCCCCTCCCGGAGGGGGGCGGGCGCACGTGCGTGTGTGCCCCGCGACCAGGACGGGGCGGGGGCCGCCGCGTGGGGCGGCCCACACCACATTGCGTCGCTCTGACGATTACACTGGGCGGGTGCCTCAACTTCGCCTCGCCCTGAATCAGATCGACTCGACCGTCGGAGACATCGCCGCGAACGCCGAGGCGATCGTCCGCTGGACCCGGCACTCCGCCGACCAGGGAGCGCATCTGGTGGCGTTCCCTGAGATGGTGCTGACCGGGTATCCCGTCGAGGACCTGGCCCTGCGGTCGTCGTTCGTGGAGGCCTCGCGCGCGGCCCTGAAGGACCTCGCCGCGCGTCTGGCCGGCGAGGGCCTCGGGGAGCTGCCGGTGGTCGTCGGCTACCTGGACCGCTCCGAGACCGCCCAGCCGAAGTACGGCCAGCCGGCCGGCGCCCCGCAGGACGCGGCGGCGGTGCTGCACCGCGGCGAGGTCGCCCTGGCCTTCGCCAAGCACCATCTGCCCAACTACGGCGTTTTCGACGAGTTCCGCTACTTCGTGCCCGGCGACACGATGCCCGTGGTGCGGCTGCACGGCATCGACATCGCGCTCGCCATCTGCGAGGACCTGTGGCAGGACGGCGGCCGGGTGCCGGCGGCGCGCAGCGCGAAGGCCGGGCTGCTGCTGTCGATCAACGCCTCGCCCTACGAGCGCGAGAAGGACGACACGCGTCTGGAGCTGGTACGCAAGCGGGCGCAGGAGGCCGGCTGCACCACCGCCTACGTCGCCATGATGGGTGGCCAGGACGAGCTGGTCTTCGACGGGGACTCGATCGTGGTCGGCCCGGACGGCGAGGTGATCGCGCGGGCACCTCAGTTCGTCGAGGGCTGTGTGGTCCTGGACCTCGACCTGCCCGCGGCGCGGCCGGACGCCCCGGAGGGCGTCGTCGACGACGGGCTGCGCATCGACCGCCTGGTGCTGTCCGAGGAGCCCCTGCCGTCCTACGAGCCCGAACTGACGGGCGGCTACGCCCAGCGCCTGGAGGACGACGAGGAAGTGTACTCGGCGCTGGTGACGGGCCTGCGGGCGTATGTGCGGAAGAACGGCTTCCGGTCCGTGCTCATCGGCCTCTCCGGCGGTATCGACTCGGCGCTGGTCGCGGCGATCGCCTGCGACGCGGTGGGCGCGGAGAACGTGTACGGGGTCTCGATGCCGTCGAAGTACTCCTCCGGGCACTCCCGGGACGACGCGGCGGAGCTGGCGCGGCGCACGGGCCTGCACTTCCGTACCGTCCCCATCGAGCCGATGTTCACCGCCTACATGGACGCCCTCGGGCTGACGGGGCTGGCGGAGGAGAACCTCCAGTCTCGGCTGCGCGGCACGCTGCTGATGGCCGTCTCCAACCAGGAGGGCCACATCGTGCTGGCGCCCGGCAACAAGTCGGAGCTCGCGGTGGGCTACTCGACGCTGTACGGCGACTCGGTGGGTGCGTACGGCCCGATCAAGGACGTGTACAAGACGTCGGTCTTCCAGCTGGCGCGGTGGCGCAACCGTGCGGCGGCCGAGCGGGGCCAGACGCCGCCGATCCCGGAGAACTCGATCACCAAGCCGCCGAGCGCGGAGCTGCGCCCGGACCAGGTCGACACCGACTCGCTGCCCGACTATCCGGTCCTGGACGCGGTCCTGGATCTGTATGTGGACCGGGACCAGGGCGCGGACGCCATCGTGGCGGCGGGCTTCGACCGGGATCTGGTGGTGAGGACGCTGCGGATGGTCGACACGGCCGAGTACAAGCGCCGGCAGTACCCGCCGGGCACGAAGATCTCGGCGAAGGGCTTCGGCAAGGACCGCCGGCTGCCGATCACCAACCGCTGGCGCGAACACGCGTGACATGGCCGCCGGGGGCGCCGTGGTCTCCACGGCGCCCCCGGCGTTCGCGCGCCGTCCCGTCCGTCAGCCGCGCACGTTCTGCGGCTGCTCCGGTACGTGCGTCGCCACCAGGCGTTCCCGCGCGGTGGCCGGAGCGCTCCGGCGGCGGTCCACCGTGTAGGCGACCCCGGCCACCGCGACGCCCAGCACCGCCAGGGCCGCGCCCGCGAGCGCCGGGGAGGTGGCGCCGAGACCCGCGGCCAGGGCGAGGCCGCCGATCCAGGCACCGCCCGCGTTGGCCAGGTTGAAGGCCGCCTGGTTGGCCGAGGAGGCGAGGGAGGGGGCGGCGGACGCCTTCTCCATCACCATGAGCTGCAGCGGGGAGCCGGTGACGAACGCCGCCGTACCGAGCAGCGCCACAGCCACCGCCGCGCTCCACTCGGCGTGCATGAACAGCGGGAACACTCCCAGCACCACCGCCAGCGCGAGCAGTCCGCCGAAGAGGGTGCCGCGCAGCGAGTGGTCCGCGAGCCGGCCGCCCACCAGGTTGCCGATCGTCGCGCCCACGCCGAACAGGGCCAGCAGCAGGGTCACGCTGGCGTCCGCGTAGCCCGCCGCGTCGGTGAGCATCGGCGTGATGTAGCTGTACGCCGAGAACAGCGCGCCGAAGCCCGCCACCGTCGTGCCCAGTGCCAGCCAGACCGGCAGGGAGCGCAGGGCGGCGAGTTCGCCCCGCAGACCGCCGGCCGGGGCGTGGGTGTGGTCGTGCGGGATCAGCAGGAAGAGCGACGCGATCGCCGCCACACCGATCACGCTGACCCCGAGGAACGTCGCCCGCCACCCCAGGTGCTGGCCCATCAGGGTGGCGACGGGGACGCCGGCGATGTTGGCGACGGTGAGGCCCATGAACATCAGCGAGACCGAGCGGGCCTTGCGCTCGGGGGCGACCAGTCCCGTCGCGACGACCGCGCCGACGCCGAAGAAGGCGCCGTGCGGCAGTCCGCTCAGGAAGCGGGCGGCGAGCAGCGCGTCATAGCCGGGCGCAAGGGCCGAGAGCGCGTTGCCCACCACGAACAGGACCATCAGTCCGATGAGGACCGTACGGCGGGCGAGCCGGGAGGTGACGGCGGCGAGCAGCGGCGCGCCGATCACCACGCCCAGCGCATAGGCCGAGACCAGGTGCCCGGCGGTGGGGATGGATATGTGCAGGTCGTCCGCGACGTTGGGCAGCAGGCCCATCATCACGAACTCGGTCGTGCCGATGCCGAAGGCGCCCACGGCGAGGGCGAGCAGGGCCAGGGGCATGAGGGACCTTTCAGAGCGGAGTTCCGTGCCGGACACGGTTCGTAAGTTCACCTACGGAACAAAGGGTCTCACGCCCGGTATTCCGGTGGCTCACGATTCCGCCCGCAGCGGCTCGGGACTCCGCCCCCGCCGACTCAGGACTCCCCCGGCGACTCAGGACCCTCCGTCGACCTTCACCCGGGCCGCGACCGGAAGGTGGTCGCTCCCCGTGCGCGGCAGGGTCCACGAACTCACCGGGTCCAGGCCCCGGACCATGATCTGGTCGATCCGCGCCATCGGGAACGAAGCCGGCCAGCTGAATCCGAAGCCGCTGCCCACCGCGCCCTGGGTGGAGCGCAGCTGCGAGGTGACGGCGTTCAGGGCGCGGTCGTTCATGGTGCCGTTGAGGTCGCCGAGCAGGATCACCCGGCTCAGGCTCTCGTCGGCGATGGCCTCGCCGAGCGCGTCCGCGCTGGTGTCGCGCTGGCGTGCGGTGAACCCGGCCGCCAGCTTGACCCGCACCGAGGGCATATGGGCGACATAGACGGCGACCTCCCCCTCGGGCGTCTCGACGGTGGCCCGCATAGCGCGGGTCCAGCCCAGTTTGATGTCCACGGACCTCACGTGGGCGAGCGGGTACTTGCTCCACAGGCCGACCGTGCCCTGCACCGAGTGGTACTTGTACGTCGACGCCAGCGCATGCTCGTAGACCGGGACCGCGGAGGCCTTCAGCTCCTCCAGCGCCAGCACGTCCGCACCGGAGTCGGCGACCGCGCGGGCGGTGCCGGAGGGGTCGGGGTTCTCGGCGTTGACGTTGTGGGTGGCGACGGTCAGGTCACCGCCGCTGCCGGTCTTGTCGCCGAGCAGCCCGCCGAAGAGGTTGAACCAGACCGCCGCGGGCAGCAGCACGGCGATCAGCGCGGTGGCCGACTTCCGCACCAGCGCGAGGATCAGCAGCAGCGGGACGCCCACGACACCGAGCCAGGGCAGAAACGTCTCGGTGAGACTGCCGAGGTTGCCGATGTCGTTGGGGATCTGCGCGTGCAGCAGCATCACCAGCGCGAGCAGGACCGCGAGAGCGGCCGGCACGATGCCGCGGCGCCAGATGCCGCGGTCGTCGCGCAGGCTCTGGCGAAGGCGCCGGAGCCGGGATCCTGGGCGGTGGGGATCCGTGCCGCCGCTACCCGTCTCCGTCATGTACGCCTGCGCCATATGTCGCCTCACACCCTGCCGTGCACACCGTCGTCCCCCCGGATATGACCCTAGGGGATGATCGGCTCGGTTCCCGCCGTCCCATGACGGCCGTTCGCGGACGAGGACGGGCAAGGCGGCCGCGGGAGTTCCGGCCGCGGGCACCAGAAGGGCCTTCTGTGACAAAACCTGCACATACCGGCTGGTGTCCCTGCGCCTCCGGGACACCAGTGCTGCGACCGGAAAGGTTCACCGGCTCGCGACGCCCGGCAGCTTCCCCGCATCCGGCCACAGCACTAGGAACTGACGGGCCGTAGCCCTTCGAGGACCGTGTCGACGACCCGCTCGGCGAGGCCCTCCTCCAGCTCGGCGTCGGGACGCAGCATGGAACGCACCAGCAGGGGACCGACGAAGATGTCGTTCATCAGCTCGATGTCCACGTCCGCGCGCAGTTCGCCGTTCTCCTGTGCACGGCGCAGGACTTCCAGCCCGAGCCGGCGGCGGGGGGCGACGACGGTGGAGTGATAGGCGGCCCAGATCTTGGGACTGCTCTTTATCTGGGCGTACACATTGCGCAGGATCGCCGAGGAGCGGGTGGCCACGCCGCGCTGCCGCAGCGACTCCAGGAGCACGACGAGGTCCTCGCGCAGGGAGGTGCCGGGCAGTACGGGCCCCTCGGGCTCGGCGGCGCGCAGCACGTCGACGAAGAGGTCCTCCTTGTTGTCCCACCGGCGGTAGATGGTCGCCTTGCCGACACCGGCGGTCCGGGCGATGCGCTCTATGGAGAGATCCGCGAGGGGCACCCCCTCCTCGATGAGCTTCATCACACCCTCGATGATGGCCCCTTCGACGGCCTCGCTGCGGGGGCGTCCGCGTGCGGGGAGGTCTCGGTGGGGCCGGCTGCCGGCGAGGCTCACATTCCACTCCGTCCATGCTCGCTGAGGATCATTGTCCCCGGTGCGCGCCGTGCCGGGCACCGGCACCCTGCCGGTGCCCGGTCGATGACGTGCCGTCAGCGTTCGTCAGTGGTCCGCTGCGACCAGTTGCTCCTCCTCCTTGCCGCTCTGTCCCGCGGGCGCCTTCCCGGGCAGGAACAGCGCCACCACGATCGCGCCGATCACCGCCACGCCCGAGCCCCACAGCGCCGTCACATGCATCGCGTGCAGGAAGGCGTCGTTGGCCGGGGCGACGAGGGCCTTGCCGTTCGGGCCGAGCTTCGCGGCCACGCCGAGCGTCGCCTCGATCGACTCGCCCGCGGTGTGCCGGACGCCCGCCGGGAGGAGGGGGAGCTTGTCCTCGATGCGGTCGCGGTACGTCGTGGACAGCACGGAACCGAGCACGGCGATGCCGAGCGCACCGCCGACCTGGCGGAAGGTGTTGCTGAGCGCGGACGCGGAGCCCGCCTTCTCGCGCGGCAGCGCCTGCATGATGACGACGCTGGTCGGGGTCATGATGTGGGCCATGCCGGTGCCCATGAGGAAGAAGACGACTTCCAGGATCCAGATGGGCGTGTCCGCCTTCAGGGTGGCGAACGCGGCGAGCATCGTGGCGATGACGACCATGCCGGCGGTGGTCGTGGCCCGGTTGCCGAACCGGTCCACCAGCAGCCGGGCGCGCGGCGCGAAGATCATCTGCGCGGCGGCCAGCGGCAGCATCAGCAGACCCGTCTGGAGCGCCGAGTAGCCCCGGACGCTCTGGGTGTAGAAGACGGAGAAGAAGGTCACGCCCATCAGCGCGAAGAAGACCAGCGCGATCGCGGCGATGGCGGCGGAGAAGACCTTGTTCCGGAAGTACGTGACGTCGATGGACGGATGGTCGCTGCGCTTCTCGTACACCACGAAGAACGCGAGGACGGCGAGACCGGCGGCGATCGTCGCCAGCACCTTGGCGTCGCCGAAGTCGGCGAGCTGGCCGCCCTTGATGATGCCGTAGACGAGCAGGACCAGGCCCACGACCGACAGGACGACGCCGACGATGTCGACCCGGCCGGGGCGGGGGTCGCGGGAGTCGGGGACCAGCCAGACCATCAGGGCCAGCGCGATGATCACGATCGGCACGTTGATCAGGAAGACCGAGCCCCACCAGAAGTGCGCGAGGAGCACACCGCCGGTGATCGGGCCTATCGCGATGGCGAGGCCGACGCCGCCGGCCCAGATGCCGATGGCCTTGGGCTGCTCGTCGCGCTCGAAGACGTTCATGAGGACCGCGAGCGTCGCAGGCATCACGAAGGCCGCGCCGAGGCCCATGAGCGCCCGGAACGCGATGAGCTGGGCCGGGGAACCGGACTCGGCCGCGAGCGCCGAGCCCGCGCCGAACACGACGAGACCGGCCAGCAGCGCCTTCTTCCGGCCCAGTCGGTCACCGAGAAGGCCCGCGGTGAACAGCAACCCGGCGAACACGAGGGTGTAGGCGTTGATGGCCCACTCCAGCTCGCTCTGGGTGGCACCGAGACCGGTCGGCGCCGGGGTGGAGATCGTCTTGATGGCGACGTTCAGGATGGAGTTGTCGAGCACCACGATGAGCAGGCTGAGCATCAGTACGCCGAGGATGGCCCATCGACGCCGATGCACCGCCTCCGGCACCCGCCGTTCGACAGAGGCAGCTGGAGTAGTCATGCGCATGAGCGTAGGGCATTTATGAAACGGAACCGTCTCGTATCGAAATCCTTTACGAGACCTTGAGTTCCCCGGGGTGGCGCGGGGAAACGGGTCGAGCGTGCGGGGCTCGCGGACCCGGTGTCCCGGGGTGACGCATGGCGCGTACCCCCACTAGCCGCGCGTGGCACGAGGTGCCACCATGGGAGTGATCCGGGGACGCCGTCAGGGCGCCTCGAGATGACCGAAGGAGCCGTTGCGATGACGCAGCTTTCCGCTGCCCAGGAGCAGCCCGCACAGGGTGCCCTCAAACCCTCCGACAGCAGCAAGGCGCTGTACGGAGGCAAGAGCACCCGCCGCATCACCGTCCGCGACATCGCCGCCGCCAAGGAGCGCGGCGAGAAGTGGCCCATGCTCACCGCCTACGACGCGATGACCGCGTCGGTGTTCGACGAGGCCGGCATCCCGGTCATGCTGGTCGGCGACTCGGCGGGCAACTGCCACCTCGGGTACGAGACGACCGTACCCGTCACCCTCGACGAGATGACCATGCTCTCCGCCGCGGTCGTACGGGGCACCCAGCGCGCCCTGATCGTCGGCGACCTGCCCTTCGGCTCCTACCAGGAGGGCCCGGTGCAGGCGCTGCGCTCGGCCACCCGCCTGGTGAAGGAGGCCGGGGTCGGCGCGGTCAAGCTGGAGGGCGGCGAGCGCTCGCACGGCCAGATCGAGCTGCTGGTGGAGTCCGGCATCCCGGTCATGGCGCACATCGGCCTGACCCCGCAGTCCGTCAACGCGATGGGCTATCGGGTGCAGGGCCGCGGCGAGGAGGCCGCCGCCCAGCTGATGCGGGACGCCAAGGCGGTGCAGGACGCGGGCGCGTTCGCGGTGGTCCTGGAGCTGGTCCCGGCGGAGCTCGCGGCGGAGGTGACGCGGGCGCTGCACATCCCGACCGTCGGCATCGGGGCGGGTCCGGAGACGGACGCGCAGGTGCTCGTGTGGACCGACATGCTGGGTCTGACCGGGGGCCGGGTGCCGAAGTTCGTGAAGAAGTACGCCGATCTGCGCCAGGTCATGGGCGACGCGGCGAAGGCGTTCGCCGAGGACGTCGTGGGCGGAACGTTCCCGCTCGACGAGCACTCGGTGCACTGAGCGGCTCCCGGGTGCACTGACCGACCCACTGCGGGCCGTTTCAGGCCGGCCGCGCAGTTCCCGGCGCCTCCCTGACGGGGCGCCCCGACAGCCCGCCGATCTTCCCCCGTCGGCGGGCTGTCGCGTTGTGCGCCCAAGCCGGTGCGCGCCTCTTTGCGCCTGAGCCGGCACCGCTTTCGCGGAGTCACGGTGGTTGTCGGGAAGGTGTCGGCGGATGTAGGCGATCCTGTCGGCGGCCTGTAGGCGGTTTGTCGGTGGCGGCTGGCACCTTGGTCGGCATGACGCGAATCGACAAGAACCCCATCGACGCCGCCCCGGACGCGGCTGTCACCGTACGGGGGCTGGTCAAGCACTACGGCGAGACCAGGGCGCTGGACGGCGTCGACCTCGACGTGCGCGAAGGCACCGTCCTCGGCGTGCTCGGGCCGAACGGCGCCGGCAAGACCACCCTGGTCCGCTGCCTGTCCACCCTCATCACCCCCGACGCCGGCCACGCCGTGGTCGCCGGCTACGACGTCGTCCGCCAGCCCCGCCAGACCCGGCGCGTGATCGGCCTCACCGGCCAGTACGCCTCGGTCGACGAGAAGCTCTCCGGCTTCGAGAACCTGTACATGATCGGCCGACTCCTCGACCTGCCCCGCAAGGAGGCGCGGGCCCGGGCCGACGGGCTCCTGGAGCGGTTCTCGCTCACCGAGGCCGCCAAGCGCCCGGCGCGCACCTACTCCGGCGGTATGCGGCGACGTCTGGACCTCGCCGCCTCGATGATCGGGCACCCGGCCGTCCTGTACCTGGACGAGCCCACCACGGGTCTCGATCCCCGCACCCGGAACGAGGTGTGGACCGAGGTCAAGCGCATGGTCGCCGAGGGCGCGACCGTGCTGCTCACCACCCAGTACATGGAGGAGGCCGAGCAACTGGCCTCCGAACTGACCGTCATCGACCGCGGCAAGGTCATCGCCGGCGGCCGCATCGACGAGCTGAAGGCCAGGGTCGGCGGCCGTACGCTGCGCATCCGTCCGGCGGACCCCCTGGAGCTGCACCCGACGGCCGCCGCGCTCGACGAGTTCGGCCTCACCGGTCCCGGCAACGCGACCGTGGACACCGAGAGCGGCACCGTCCTCGTACCGATCCTCAGCGACGGGCAGCTGACCGCGGTGGTCGGCGCGCTCACCGCCCGCGGCATCACGCTCGCCGACATCGCCACCGAACTGCCCAGCCTGGACGAGGTGTTCCTGTCCCTCACCGGCCACAAGGCCAGTGCCCCGCAGGACGCGTCCCCCGCCCGAGAGGAGGTCGCCGCATGAGCACGGCCACCGTCACCGCATCCCCCGCACCGATCGCCGACGGCCGCATCGGGCTGCGCGGCAATCTGCGCCACATCGGCGCCCTGGTCCGCCGCAATCTGCTGTGGATCCGCCAGGACCCCGAGTCGATGTTCGACGCGATCCTGTTCCCGATCGTCTTCTGCCTGCTGTTCGTGTTCGTCTTCGGCGGCGCGATCGCCGGATCCGGCAACCGGCACGCGTACGTGAACTACGTGGTCCCCGGACTGATGGCGATGATGGGCATGAACATCGCCCAGGGCGTCGGCACCGGATTCAACGAGGACTTCCAGAAGGGCGTGATGGACCGCTTCCGGTCCCTGCCCATCAGCCGGGGTTCCGTCCTGATCGCCAAGATCACCGTGGAGATCGGGCGGATGCTGGTCGCCACGGCGGTCCTGCTCGTGGTGGGCTTCCTGCTGGGCCTGTCGGTGTCGAACGTACCCGGCCTGTTCGCGGCCATCGGCCTGTCGATGGTCTTCGGCTTCGGGGTCATGTGGATCTTTCTGACCCTGGGCGTGGTGATGAAGAGCGCCCAGGCCGTGCAGGGAATGGGGTTTCTCGTGCTGATGCCGCTGCAGTTCGGTTCGTCGATCTTCGCCCCGACCAAGACCATGCCGGGCTGGCTCCAGGCCTTCACCGACTACAACCCGCTGTCGTCGCTCGCGGACGCGGCCCGCGGCCTGATGAACGGCCACGCGTCGGTCACCCACGACGTGCTGATGACCCTGGGCTGGTCGGCCGCCCTCACGGCGGTCATGGCCCCCATCGCCATCCGCAAGTTCACGAACAAGAGCTGATCTGCCCCGCGGTACACCGGTCCGCGTCAGACGAGGGCGGTGGCCTCCTCCACGGAGAGGCCGCCGCCCTCGGCGTACGCGGCCTCGTACACCGCGTCGCCCAGCACGGCCCGCACGGCCGCCTCCGCTCTGGCCCGGGTCTCGCGCTCCATCGTTGCCTGGAAGTGGCCGAGCGGCAGCAGCGCGTCGGCGGCTCCCAGGCAGAGCGCCGCGTCCCGGGCGCGGCTCCCGCCGTCCGCACCGGCGAGCGCGGTCGCGGCGGTCGTCAGGTGAATCGAGGTCAGATGCGGCGCGATCACCATCGACATCCTGTCCCCGGCCCGCTCCAGCGCCTGCCGCGCCAGGGCCAGGGCCTCGGGGTACCGCTCCTCCAGCACATCCAGCCAGGCGTCCAGACCGAGCACGATGCCCTCGAAGACCGGGAAGGCGAGGGCCCTGAACTCGCTGCGCAGCAGGCGCACCTGCTCGCGTGCCTCCGGTACCCGGCCGGTGCGGCTGAGCCACCACGCCAAGGAGAGCCGGGCGAACGGATTGGCGTCGTGCGCCGTGTCGTGGACCTCCTCGATGACCTGGCGCAGCAGCCGCTCTCCCTGCTCGCCCTGCCCGGCCTCCAGCAGCACACTGCCGAGCCGGGCTCCGAGCACGGCCATCTGGGACCGGGCACCGAGCTGTTCGGCGTACGCGCCGGCGGCCTCGTAGTCGGCGGCGGCGGCCAGATACTCGCCACGGCGTTCATGGGCCTCGCCGCGGGCGGACAGGGCCTCGGCCGCGCCCCAGGCGTCCCCGAGCCGGCGGAAGATCTCCAGTGCCTCGTCCGCGTCCCGGGTCGCGTCCCCCGCCCAGTGGGTACGGTTGGCGAGGATATTGGCGCGTATCTGCAGGACCTGGGCGAGCTCCCAGGTGTAGCCCAGCTCGCGGCAGGTGCGAACGGACTCGTCGAGAAGCTCGCGCATCCGGTCGAGGTCACCGCTGAGCACTACGGCGTAGAACCACAGGAAGCCGGGAAACCGGCAGGTCTGCGGCTGGCCGGGGCGGTAGGTCTCGCTGACGACCTGCAGCTTCTCCTTCGCCGCCGGCGTGTCCCACTCCTGGACGTCCAGGTCCATGCTGGCCAGACGGACGAGATGGGCGCCGCGGCGGGCCTCGTCGAGGATCTCCGGGCGCATCGGCGGCGGGGCGTCGGTGCAACTCTCGCGGAGGTCAGGCACCGGCCGGGCGGGCGCCGTGAAGGGATCGGGGCCGAGCGCGACGACCTCGGTGGCCCAGATACGGGACTCGGCGCGCAGATCCCGCATCTGCCAGTACCAGCACAGCGAGTGCAGCAGGCACAGCGCCTCCTGCTCGTCGCGGCCGGCGACGGCATGGCGCAGGGCGGTGCGCAGGTTCTCGTACTCCACCTGGAACCGTTCCACCGCCGCGCGCTGGGCGGTCGAACGCAGCAACGGGTCCGTGGTGCGGGCCAGTTCACGGTAGTACGTGAGGTGGGCGCGCTCGGCGGCGGGCCGGTCGCCCGACCCGTCGAGCTGTTCACCCGCGTACTCGGCGACGGTCTCCAGCAGCCGGTAGCGCATCTCCCCGTCGCCCGAAGGGGCCGCCACCACGAGGGACTTGTCGACGAGCGAACCGAGCACCTCCAGTGCGACGGAACCGCACACGGCCTCGGCGGCGGTGAGGTCGCAGCCGCCGGCGAAGACCGACAGCCGGCACAGCACCGCGCGCTCGTCCGCGTCGAGGAGGTCCCAGGACCAGTCGACCACGGCCCGCAGGGTCTGCTGCCGGGGCAGCAGGGTACGGCTGCCCGAGGTGAGCAGCCGGAAGCGGTCGTCGAGCCGGTCGGCGATCTGCCGCGGCGACAGCATCCGCAGCCGGGCCGCCGCCAGTTCGATGGCGAGCGGCAGTCCGTCCAGGCGGCGGCAGATCTCCGCGGCGGCAGCGGCGGTGTCCTCGTCGGCGTCGACCCGGAAGCCGGGCCGGGCGGCGGCGCCGCGGTCGGCGAGCAGCTTCAGCGCGTGCGGCTGCGGCAGCGGTTCGAGGGGGCGCAGCAACTCCCCCGGTACGCCGAGGGGTTCGCGGCTGGTGGCGAGGACCGTCAGCCCGGGGCAGTGCTGGAGAAGGTGCTCGACAAGGCGGGCGGCGGCGTCCACGACGTGTTCGCAATTGTCGAGGATGAGCAGCATACGGCGGCGCGCGCAGTGCTCGGCGAGCCGCTGGATCGGGTCGTCGTGGCGGTCGGTGACGGCGCGCATCTCCTCGGCGCCCGCGCCGCGCAGCACGGTCTCACGCGCCCCGACGGCGGTCAGCACGGCCTCGGGCACCGCCTCGGGGTCGTCGACGGGCGCCAGCTCGGCCAGCCACACTCCGTCCGGTGTCTCCTGCGCCACGGCCTCGGCGGCCTCCTGCGACAGCCGTGTCTTCCCGGCGCCGCCGGGGCCGAGCAGGGTGACGAGCCGTGCGGCCGCGAGGTCGCCGCGCAGGGTCTCTATGTCGGTGTCCCGCCCGACGAAGGAGGTGAGGCGGGCCCGGAGGTTGCCGGGGCGGGGCGCTGCTGCGGGGCTCGCCTCGCCGAGGGGCGCGACGGCGGGCGCGGCGGCGGTCCCCGGGAGACCGGCGTGCGAGGCGGCCGTGTGCGAGCCGGCCATGTGCGGGACGGCCATGTGCGGGACGGCCATAGGCGAGGCGGCGGTCCCCAGCGGGGCGGCGGACGGTGCGGGTGCCGGGGTGTACGGCGCCTGTCCGCGCAGCAACTCCCCCTGGAGCTCCCGTAGTTCAGGACCCGGGTCGGACCCGAGGCGGTCAGCCAGCAGCCGTCGTACGGCCTCGTAGGCGGCCAGGGCCTCCGCCGGACGGCCCGCGTCGCGCAGCGCGCGCAGCCGCAGCGTCTGGAGGGACTCGTCGAGCGGGTGGAGGTCGCACAGGGCGGTCAGCTCGGGCAGGTACTGTTCCCCCTCGCCGAGGGCGAGGGCCGCCGCGAGACGGGCGCGCCGCGCGTCGAGGCGGCGGGTCTCCCAGCGGGACACCTCGACGGCCCGGTCCGGGAGGTCGGCGAGGGCGGGACCGTGCCACAGGGCGAGGGCGTCGTCGAGCACGACCGCCGCCTTCCCGGGGTCGCCGTCGGCCAGCGCGCGCTGCCCCTCGCCGGTGAGCCGCTCGAAACGGTGCAGATCGACGTCGTCCGGAGCCGCCGCCAGCCGGTAGCTGCCGTCCGCCGACTCCACCGCGTCCGGCCCGAGCGTCCGGCGCAGCCGCCCGACCAGCGCCTGGAGGGCGCCGGTGGCGTCGACGGGCGGGTCGCCGTCCCACACCTCGTCGACGAGCAGGGCGACGGGGACCGGCCGGCCGGCCCTCAGCGCGAGCACGGTCAGCAGGGCACGCAGCCGGGCCCCGCCGACCGGGACGGGCGTGCCGTCGGTGCGGAGTGCCTGGGTGGTGCCGAGAATGCGATAGCGCACGAGGTTCATTGTCTCCGGTGGCAGCGAAGGGAGGACCGCCCGCCCCCGGGGGGACCCCCGGGGGGACCCCCGGACCCGGCGGAGCCGGGAGCCGGGACGAGGGCGGGAGAGAGGTCGGGAGCGCGGGCGAGCCGGTCACGGTCCCGGCGGGGCGCCGCCGGACACGTCGAGGTCGACGAGGACGCCCGACCGCCCCTCGCCGAACCAGCGCGGACAGCGGTACACGACCTCCAGCGAGCGCCCGCCGGGCACGGGCACATGTGTGCGCGAGCCGGGCGAGACGGGGGCCCAGACCTGGTGCACCAGCCGGATGGCGCGCACATGGCCGGTGGTCTCGGCCCAACGGTCGCTGTGACGCTCGACACAGAGCAGTCCGCGCCGGCGGCCGTCGGCCTCCGCGGTGTCCCCGGACACCGCGGCGACCAGCCCGTCCGCCGCCCGCACCAGCCGGAGCGCGCCTGCCACGTCGTGCACTTCCTCAGTCGGGCCGTCCAGAGTGCTGAGCGGGTCCTCCCAGCCTCCGCCGAGCACGTCCTCGGCGTCCATGAGCAGCAACGGCCAGCTCACCTCCTCCCCCACGGAGAACGGCGTGCCGCAGCACTCCATCCGCCAGTCCGCGTAGAACACCTGCCGCATCCCCACGCTCCCACCTTTGCGGAACTCGGACCGCAGGGCGAGACGTTTTCCCGGCGTGGCGGGTACGGTCGGGCCGTCCGTACCCTTGTCGAGTCCAGGGAGCCCCATGACCACCGCCGCCACCCGGCGCAGCGACCGGAGGATCAGCCCCGTCTTCATGGGGCTGCTGACCGTGACGGCGGTCACCGGCTGGGCCACCTGGAGCGGCTTCGCCGCGCAGCCGGGTGTCGCCGTGTTCCTGTTCGTGACGGCCGCCTGGATCGTCTCGCTGTGTCTGCACGAGTACGCGCACGCGCGCACCGCCCTGCACAGCGGGGACATCTCGGTCGGCGCGAAGGGCTATCTCACGCTGAACCCGCTGAAGTACACCCACGCGCTGCTGAGCGTCGTGCTGCCGGTGATCTTCCTGATCATGGGCGGGATCGGGCTGCCGGGCGGCGCGGTCTTCATCGAGCGGGGCCGGATCCGGGGCCGCTGGCGGCAGAGCCTGATCTCGGCGGCGGGCCCGCTGACCAACGTCGTGTTCGCGGTGGTGTGCACGGCCCCGTTCTGGCTGCATGTGCTGGACGGGGTGCCCGCCGAGTTCCAGTTCGCCCTGGCCCTGCTGGCCCTGCTCCAGGTGACGGCCGCGATCCTGAACTTCCTGCCGGTGCCGGGCCTGGACGGCTACGGGGTGATCGAGCCGTGGCTGCCGTACGACGTCAAGCGCCAGGTGGCGCCCTTCGCGCCGTTCGGCCTGCTCGCGGTGTTCGCGATACTGGGGATCCCGTCGGTGGGCGGCGCGTTCTTCGACGCGATCAACTCGGTCCTGAACGCGCTGGGCATCGACAACTTGCACAGCGCCTGCGGCTGGGAGCTGTACCGCTTCTGGAAGCCCGTTCCCGACGGCTGCGTCAGCCCGTGACCGACCGGCCCCCGCTGCGGCCCCGGCGCACGTAGTACCAGGTCATGTTGGACGACACACCGGCGAGCAGCACCCAGACGATCCCCAGCCAGCTGCCCTGGACGAAGGAGACGACGGCCGCGACGACGGACAGGACGCACACGGCGAGGGCGTAGAAGGCTAGGCGGGGCATGGGAAGCGGCTCCTGACGGACGGACGGTGTGTGGTCGTACGTGGTGGTACGGCGTCCAGTGTCCCCCATGCCCCGGGGCCCGCTAGACGTCGGTGACCCTCAGCCCCGCGTGCGCCTTGTACCGCCGGTTGACGGAGATCAGGTTCGCCGTGAGCGCCTCGACCTGGTGGGCGTTGCGCAGCCGTCCGGCGAAGATGCCGCGCATCCCGGGGATGCGGCCGGCCAGTGCCTGCACGATCTCGACATCGGCGCGTTCCTCGCCGAGGACCATGACGTCGGTGTCGATCCGCTCGATGTCCGGGTCCTCCAGGAGGACGGCGGACAGATGGTGGAAGGCGGCGGTGACACGCGAGTCCGGCAGCAGCGCCGCGGCCTGCTCGGCGGCGCTGCCCTCCTCGGGCTTGAGCGCGAACGAGCCCTTCTTGTCGAAGCCGAGCGGGTTGACGCAGTCGACGACGAGCTTGCCGGCCAGTTCCTCGCGCAGGGACGCGAGGAGCGTGCCGTGGCCCTCCCAGGGCACGGCGACGATCACGAGGTCGCTGCGGCGCGCGGTCTCGGCGTTGTCGGCGCCCTCGATGCCGTGGCCGAGCTGTCCGGCGGCGGCCTCGGCGCGTTCCGTGGCACGGGAGCCGATGATCACCTTCTGGCCGGCCCTGGCGAGCCGGTAGGCGAGGCCCTTGCCCTGCGGTCCGGTACCGCCGAGCACGCCGACGACGAGCCCGGAGACGTCGGGGAGGTCCCAGGGGTCCTTGGCGGGGGCCTTGGGTGCACTGTCGCTAGAGGTCATGGGCCGACTCTACGTGCGCCGCGGTCCCGCCCGCCGCTCAGGTGAGAGCCGTCACGGGGATCCGGCGGAAGGTGATCGTCTCGTAGGCGCCGAAGTCGCCGGTCTCGTAGAGCAGGCCGACGGTCGCGGCGTCGACACGGACCAGATCGGAGTACGCGGCGGGCAGTCCGTCGACGGTGTACGCGGCGTGCCAGGTGGTCCCGGCGTCGGCGGAGACGCGCACGGTCATCAGGGCGCGGAAGGCGGGGTCCCCGGGGCCGGAGTACAACAGCACGTCGGGGTCGCGCAGTTGCAGCACGCAGGCCTGGCAGACGGGCGCGACGAGACCCGCCTGCGGGCGGAAGGGCCGGACGAGGGTACGGCCGCCGTCGGCGGAGTGGGCGTCGGCGCGGTTGCCGGGGGACGGGGAGTCGTTGCGGGTGTTGAGGTAGACGCGTCCGTCGGGGAGTTCGGCCGCCGTGGTCTCGTTGACGTTGATGTAGCCGTTCGTGTTCTCGTCGAGGTAGCCGAGGTACCAGCTCTCGCCGCGGTCGTCGCTGAGCAGGCAGTGGCCGCTGTTGTACTTGGCCTCGGCGCCGGTGTCGCCGCCGGTGGGCGTCAGGGTGTGGTTGCCGGGGACGAGGACGCGGCCCGAGGTGAGCTGGAGGGCGTGCCCGGGGGTGGTGGCGTACCAGCGCCAGCCCTGCTTCTTGACCTGCCCGGTGATCTCTCTCGGGCCGGACCAGGTCAGCCCGTCGTCGTCGCTGTGCTGCACCCAGACGCGGCGCCCGTCGGCGGGCTTGACCTTCCCGCGCAGGATGGCGTCCTCCGTCGCGCCGGCCGCCGCGCGGACATGGACGAGCAGGATGCGGCCGGTGTCCAGGACGACCGGCGCGGGGTTGCCGGCCAGGCCGGTCCCGTTGCGGGCGACGGCCTGGAGCAGGCCCCAGGTGCGGCCGCCGTCCGAGGACCGCTTGAGCACGATGTCGATGTGCCCGTGGTCGGCGGCGGAGGTCACCCGCCCTTCGCAGAAGGCGAGAAGCGTGCCGGCCCGGGTCGCGACGACGGCGGGGATCCGGTAACTGGCGTATCCCTCACGGCCCGCACGGAAGGGGACGGATCCGGCGACGGGCGCGGCGGGCTCGGGGAGCTCGGGGGACCCGGCGGGCCCGGCGGACCCGGGGAGCTCGGGGGACTCCGTCCTCCCGGCTGCTGCTTCGGACGTCTCAGCTGCTTCGGACGTCTCAGCTGCTTCGGCCTTCCCGGCTCCTGCTGCGCTCTTCTCGTTCATGCGGCTCCTCGGACAAAGCGGCGGTGGAGCGTGGCGCGACGGTCGTGAACCGTGGTTCGGCTCCATGCCCGGGTCGGGCGAATTCGGGGTGAACTCCGGGTCACGAGTGGCCGGTTGCGGCAGGATGCCGTCGCATGGACGCCGTACGGGTCGCGCTGCTGCGGGAAGTGCTCGCCGGGACCGAGTGGCTGGACGCCACGCGGCGGTTCGCGGGGACCCTGCGCGGTTCCGTGGTGTCGCACGGGGGCGGGCTGCTGCTGGTCGGCACCGAGGAGTACGAGCCCTGGCACCTGGCCGCGCATCTGGTCGACGAGGCGGCCTGGTCGGGTACGCCGGAGCTGTCCCCGACACTGGTCCGGCACGCGGCGCGGACCTCGGACCCGGCGCATCTGGCGGTGGGGCTCGGACGGCTGTCGGCGGCGCGGCGCGGGGAGACGCTGCTGGTGGTGTCGCCCGCCGCGCCGGAGGCCGGGCTGCTGGAACGGGTCCATGACGCGCGCCGGGCCGGGGCGACCGTGCTGGCGCTGGAGTCCGGGGACCGCGACCTCGTGGCCCTGGCGCACGAGGCGCTGACGGTGCCGGCGGACCCGGACCTGGATCTGGACACGGTGCAGCATCTGGTGAGCGCGGCGGCGGGGGAGAACGTGCTGCCCGCCCCGCGGGCACACCGTCGCTTCCGGGACCGGCTCTCCCGCCTGGCCGATCTGCTGACGTCACCTCCGCCGTCGCGCTGGTGAGGACCGGAAAACCTGTTGCCCGGGGTGCCGGGTCGGCTGAGCATGGCCCGTCGTGACCGACGACGCCCCCGCTCCCCCCGCGCCCCCGCACCGGCTACGGCACGCCCGGACGAGTCCCCCGGCGCCTCCCCCGCCAACGGCTCCGGGCTGCGCGCCCTGCTCCCCGACCTCGCGCCCTGGCACGCGTCGGCGGACTTCCGCAGGCTCTGGCTGGCCGGGGTGGTCAGCAACTTCGGAACCTTCCTCACCTTCGTCGCGCTCCCCGTGCAGCTGAAGGACCTCACCGGTTCGGCGGCGGCCGTGGGCGCGATCGGTGCCGTCGAACTCCTGCCGCTGATCGTCTTCGGTCTGTACGGCGGTGCGCTCGCGGACGCGTACGACAAACGGAAGCTGATCCTGTCCACGGAGGCCGGGCAGGGGCTGCTGTCCGCCGTGCTCCTGCTGAACGCGCTGCTGCCCCGGCCCGCCGTCTGGCCTCTGTATGCCGTCGCGGCCCTGTCCTCGGCCCTCGGTGCCCTCCAGCGTCCCGCCCTGGACTCCCTCGTCCCGCGGATCGTCGCGCACGACCAGCTCCCGGCCGCCGCCTCGCTCAACTCGCTGCGCTGGACGGTCGGCGGGGTCGCGGGCCCGGCGGTGGCGGGCGTGGTCGTCGCGTACGCCGGGCTGGGCGCGGCCTACGGCACCGACCTGGTGACCTTCGTGGTGTCGGTGCTGCTGTGTCTGGGGCTCGCGGCGTCGCCCGCGGCGCACGAGGCCGCGAAACCGTCGCTGCGGTCGATCGCGGAGGGCGCGCGGTACGCGTGGAGCCGCAAGGAACTCCTGGGCACGTACGTCGTCGACACCGCCGCGATGCTCTTCGCGATGCCGCTCGCGGTGCTGCCGTTCCTCGCCGACGAACTGCGCGCCCCCTGGTCGCTGGGGCTGATGTACGCGTCCTTTCCCGCCGGTGCGCTGGTCGTGTCGCTGACCAGCGGATGGACGTCGCGGATCCACCGCCACGGACGGATGGTGGTCCTCTCGGCCGCCGCCTGGGGGCTGGCGGTCGCGGCGGCGGGCGTCGCGGGGAACGTCTGGCTGGTGCTGCTTCTCCTGACCCTGGGCGGCGGCGCCTTCGACATGGTGAGCGGGATCTTCCGGGGCGCGATGTGGAACCAGACGATCCCGGACGAACTCCGCGGCCGCCTGGCCGGCATCGAGCTGCTGTCGTACTCCGTCGGCCCGCAGCTCGGTCAGGTCCGCTCGGGCGGCATGGCGGCGTGGCGAGGTGTGCGTACCTCGGTCTGGTCGGGCGGGGTGCTGTGCACCGGTGCGGTGGCCCTGCTGGCCCTGTGCCTGCCCGGCCTGATGCGCTACGACGCCCGGACGAACGAGCATGCGGTACGACTGAGGGCCCAGCGGGCCGGAGGGGCTGCCTGAGGCCGGGCGGGCGGGCCGCCCGGCCGTCCGGCCCCGCTCAGTCCTCCTCCCGCTCCCCCGCGGGCGCGTCGTGCCACCGGGGGTCCGTCTCCCACTCCTCGTTGCGCTCGCGCGCGATGTCCATCGCGTGCTGCGCCTCCTCGCGGGACGCGTAGGGACCGAAGCGGTCCTTCGCCGGGCACTCGGGGCCCTCCTCGACCTTCCCGTGGACCAGGCAGTAGTACCACTCGCCCGGCTTCCCGGCCGTCCGCTTCTTGAACAGCGCCATGACAGGAGCTCCTTTCCCCAGGGCCCATGTTCCCGTACACACGCTGGATAGACTCGCTGGCATGTCTGGCCAGTCGCTGCTCGTACCAGGAGAGCTGTCTCCCACCCGTTCCGTACCCGGAAACATCCGGCGTCCCGAATACGTCGGCAAGCCCGCGCCGGCCCCGTACACCGGAGCCGAGGTGCAGACGCCCGAGACCATCGAGGCGATGCGCGTCGCCGGGCGGATCGCGGCCCGGGCGATGGCGGAGGCCGCGAAGCTGATCGCCCCGGGCGTCACCACGGACGAGCTGGACCGGGTCGCGCACGCCTATATGTGCGACCACGGCGCCTACCCGTCGACGCTCGGCTACCGCGGCTTCCCCAAGTCGCTGTGCACCTCGGTCAACGAGGTCATTTGCCACGGCATCCCGGACTCCACGGTCCTGCGCGACGGCGACATCATCAATCTGGACGTGACGGCGTACATCGGCGGCGTCCACGGCGACAACAACGCCACGTACCTGGTCGGCGACGTGGACGAGGAGTCCCGGCTGCTGGTCGAGCGCACCCGCGAGTCCCTCAACCGCGCGATCAAGGCCGTCCGGCCGGGCCGGCAGATCAACGTCATCGGCCGGGTCATCGAGTCGTACGCCAAGCGGTTCGGCTACGGCGTGGTGCGGGACTTCACCGGGCACGGGATCAACTCGTCGTTCCACTCCGGCCTGATCGTCCCGCACTACGACAGCCCGCACGCGACCACCGTGATGCAGCCCGGCATGACCTTCACCATCGAGCCCATGCTCACCCTCGGCAGCCACGAGTACGACATGTGGGACGACGGCTGGACGGTGGTGACGAAGGACCGCAAGCGCACGGCCCAGTTCGAGCACACGCTGGTCGTCACGGAGACGGGCGCGGACATCCTGACCCTGCCGTAAGCCCCCCCCGCCCGCGCCACTCGCACCCCGGAGCCCGCTCCCGCCACGGAGCGGGCTCCGTCATGTGGAGAGGCCCCGGAATCCTGGGTACGGTCTTACCGACAGCCTGTCGGTAAGACCGAGGAGGCCCCATGATCGCGCCGGACCCGTCCCGCACGGAGTTCTCGACGCTGCTGCGCACCGCGTCGCACGACCACCACCGGGAGGCGAACGGCTCCGCCTTCATCACCGGTCTGCTCGGCGGCAGCTTCGAGGTCGAGGCGTACGCGCGCTACACCGAGCAGCTCTGGTTCGTCTACGAGGCCCTGGAGGCCGGGGCCGAACGGCTGGCGGACGACCCGGTGGCGGGCCCCTTCGTGCGGCCGGAGCTGTTCCGGCTGGCCGAGCTGGAGCGGGACCTCGCGCATCTGCGCGGCCCCGGCTGGCGGGCGGACCTCACTCCCCTGCCCGCGACCCGGACGTACGCGGCCCGGGTGCGGGAGTGCGCCGAGGGATGGCCCGGCGGCTATGTGGCCCACCACTACACCCGCTATCTCGGCGACCTGGCCGGCGGCCAGATCATTCGCGACACGGCGGAGCGGACCTGGGGATTCACCCGGAAGGGTGATGGGGTGCGGTTCTATGTGTTCGAGGGGATACCCAACCCGGCGGCGTTCAGGAAGACGTACCGGGCGTTGCTGGACGGGATCCGGGCGGACGACGTGGAGAAGCAGCGGGTCGTCGCCGAGTGCCGGCGGGCGTACACGCTCAACACGGCGGTCCTCCAGGCCTTGGGCGAGGAGTTCCCGCTGAGCGCCTAGGGCGGCGTCAGCACTCCGGAAACTCCCTTCAGCGCTCCAGGAACACCCGTCCGCCGATCTCCACCCACCCCTCGGGCTGCGGTGCCGTCAGGATCTGCGAGCCCGCCCCCTGGGTGATGTTCAGCGCGCGGCCCAGTCGTGCGGTCAGCAGCAGCGCCGCCGCGCCCGTCGCCTCGTCCTCGTCGATGCCGTCGTCGCGGCCGGGGAAGGCGCGGGCCCGGATGCGGCCCGCCGCCTCGTCCTCCCACGCCCAGGCGTAGACCCACTCCCCGGGAGGCGGCACGTCCAGGGCGTTCACCTCGGCGGCCGTCGCGTACTGCCGCAGCGTGCGCGGCGGCGCCCACTTCGGGAGGGCCTCGATCCAGCTGAACTCGCCGTCCAGGCGCGTGCCCGCCACCCCGGCCGGGGTGACGATCTCGGGCACGTCGAGCAGCCAGGCCGTGCCCACGCAGGGGTGTCCGGCGAACGGCAGCCGCAGCGTGGGGGTGTAGATGTCGATGACGCCGCGCTCGGGGTCGTCGACGAACACGGTCTCGCTGAAGCCGAGCTTGGCGGCCAGCGCCTGGCGGTCGCTCCGCTCGGGAACCGTCGAGCCGTCGCGGACGACACCGAGTTCGTTGCCGTAGCCGCCGCCGGGTCCGCAGAAGACACGGAGCACGTCGTAGTCAGTCACGCGGGCATTCAAACATCACACCGGCAGGCGGGAGCGCCGGCGTGGGTGTCCGGGCCCCCAACCATCGCTTGACTTCCCCTTGACCATTCCATGGGGTTCGTTTTGAGACGACGTGATCAAGCCGTACCTGTGATCTTTCCGTGAGAACAGAATCGCGACCCAGGGGGTATGGCTGAGGTAAGGCTCAGGTAACTTAGGCAAGCCTCACCACACCGCACGGGCTCCCTCCGTGCGGTGCGTCCTTCGTTCGCCCCTTGGAGCATGCATGCGAGCCGCCCGACTCTCCGTCGTCACCGCCGTCGCCACCGCGGCCGCCCTGACCGCCGTCACGGCCTGCACCGCCAAGAGCGACGCCAAGGACGGCGACGCGATCCAGGTGACGGCCGCCGACTCCAAGTGCGACACCTCGACCGTCTCCGTGCCTGCCGGCCAGGTCACGCTGAAGATCGAGAACAAGGGGTCGAAGGCCACCGAGGTCGAGATCCTCTTCCCGGACGACCGGATCGTCTCCGAGAAGGAGAACATCGGCCCGGGCACCAAGTACACGCTGACCGCCGAGGTCAAGGCCGGTTCCTACGAGATCGCCTGCCGCCCGGGCATGAAGGGCCGCGGCGTACGGCAGAAGCTGACCGTCACCGGCGGCTCGGTCGCCCAGCGGAACCCGAAGCTGGACAAGGCCGTCGCCGACTACCGCGAGTACGCCCAGGAGCAGGCCGACGCCACCGTGCCGCTCGCCGAGACCTTCGCGAAGGCCATCAAGGCCGGCGACCTCGACGCCGCCAAGAAGGCCTACGCGCCCTCGCGCATCGGCTGGGAGCGCACCGAGCCGGTCGCGGAGTCCTTCGGTGACATCGACCCCAAGACCGACACGCGCGCCGACGGCCTGGAGCAGGGCCAGAAGTGGACCGGCTGGCACCGGCTGGAGAAGGCCCTCTGGCAGGACAAGAAGATCGGCGCCGAGGAGAAGACCCTCGCCGACCAGCTGGTGACCGACCTGAAGGACTGGCAGACGCGGGTCGGCAAGGCCGCGATCACCCCGACCTCCATGGCCAACGGCGCCAAGGAGCTGCTGGACGAGGTCGCCACCGGCAAGGTCACCGGTGAGGAGGACCGCTACTCGCACACCGACCTGGTCGACTTCAAGGCCAATGTCGAGGGCGCCCAGAAGGCGTACGAGCTGCTGAAGCCGGTCGCGTCGAAGAACGACTCCGCGCTCACCACCGAACTCGACAAGCAGTTCACCGCGCTGAACACGCTGCTCGACAAGTACCGCGCCGACAAGAACGGGTACGACTTCGTCTCCTACGACAAGGTCACCAAGGGCCAGCGCAAGGAACTGTCGGACGCGGTCAACGCCCTCGCGGAGCCGCTGTCCAAGCTCGCCGCCGCGGTCGTGAAGTAGGAGACGGACATGACCGAGACCCAGGGCAGTTCGTCCCCCTCCCGCCGCGCTCTGATCGGCTGGGGCGGCGCCGGGCTCGCGCTCGGTGCCGCCGCGGCCGGCGGTGCGGTGGCGGCGGTCAAGGCGGGCAACGACGTGGATCCGGCGGCCGCCGAGGCGGGCGGCGCGGTGCAGTTCCACGGCGCCCACCAAGCCGGCATCGCCACCCCTGTACAGGACCGGTTGCACTTCGCCGCGTTCGACGTGAAGACCGACGACCGCGCCGAGTTCGTCCAGCTGCTCAAGGACTGGACGGCGGCGGCGCGGCGGATGACCGCGGGCCGGACGGTCGGTGAGGGCGCCTACGGCGGGCTCGCCGAGGCCCCGCCGGACGACACCGGCGAGGCACTGGGCCTCAAGCCGTCACGGCTGACGCTGACGATCGGCTTCGGGCCGTCGTTCTTCGAGAAGTTCGGGCTGCGGGACCAGCGCCCGGAGGCGCTGGTCGATCTGCCCCCGTTCCCGGGCGACAATCTCGACAGCTCCCGCACCGGCGGCGATCTGTGTGTCCAGGCCTGCGCGGACGACCCGCAGGTCGCCGTGCACGCGATCCGCAACCTGGCCCGTATCGGCTTCGGCAAGGTCGCCATCCGCTGGTCCCAGCTCGGCTTCGGCAAGACCTCGTCGACCACCCCGGACGCCCAGACCCCCCGCAACCTCATGGGGTTCAAGGACGGCACCCGCAACATCGCGGGCACGGAGCCGGACCGGCTGAAGAAGTTCGTGTGGGTCCAAGACGGCGACGGCGACCGGAACGCGGCCTGGATGACCGGCGGTTCGTACCTCGTCGCCCGGCGCATCCGCATGAACATCGAGACCTGGGACCGCACCTCGCTGCAGGAGCAGGAGGACGTCTTCGGCCGCGACAAGGGCGAGGGCGCCCCCGTCGGCAAGGCGAAGGAGCACGACGAGCCGTTCCTGAAGGCGATGAAGCCCGACGCGCATGTGCGGCTCGCCCACCCCGACTCCAACAGCGGGATCACGATCCTGCGCCGCGGCTACTCCTTCACCGACGGCACGGACGGACTGGGCCGCCTGGACGCGGGCCTGTTCTTCCTCGCCTACCAGCGCGACCCCCGCAAGGGGTTCGTCCCGCTGCAGCGCAAGCTGTCGGCGTCCGACGCGCTCAACGAGTACATCCAGCACGTGGGTTCGGCCGTCTTCGCGGTCCCGCCGGGCGTGCGTGACAAGGACGACTGGTGGGGCCGGACCCTGCTGGCCGAGGAGGCGTAATCCGTGTTCTCCAACTACCTGATCGGCCTGCGGGAAGGGCTGGAGGCCAGCCTCGTCGTCTGCATCCTGATCGCCTATCTGGTCAAGACCGGCCGCAGGGACGCCCTGAAGCCGATCTGGACCGGCATCGCCATCGCGGTCGCCATCGCGCTGGGCTTCGGCTGTGTCCTCGAATTCGGCTCCCAGGAGCTGACGTTCCAGGCACAGGAGGCGCTCGGCGGCTCCCTGTCGATCATCGCGGTCGGCCTGGTGACCTGGATGGTCTTCTGGATGCGGCGCACCGCCCGGCATCTGAGGTCGGAGCTGCACGGCAAGCTGGACGCGGCCCTCGCCATGGGCACGGGCGCGCTGGTCGCCACCGCGTTCCTGGCCGTCGGCCGGGAGGGCCTGGAGACCGCGCTGTTCGTGTGGGCGTCGGTGCACGCGGCCAGCGACGGCACCCCGCGCCCGCTCATCGGCGTCGCACTGGGCCTCGCCACGGCGATCCTTCTGGGCTGGCTGTTCTACCGCGGCGCCCTGAAGATCAACCTCGCCAAGTTCTTCACGTGGACCGGCGGCATGCTGGTCGTGGTCGCCGCGGGCGTGCTCGCCTACGGCTTCCACGATCTGCAGGAGGCCGACTGGCTCCCGGGGCTGACCCGCCTCGCCTTCGACATCAGCGGCGTCATCCCGCCGGACAGCTGGTACGGCACACTGCTGAAGGGCGTGTTCAACTTCCAGCCCGACCCGACGGTCCTCCAACTCACGGTGTGGGCCCTGTACCTGGTGCCCACGCTGGCGATCTTCCTCTCCCCGGCCGGGTTCGTCCTGGGCAGGGGCAGGCAGCAGGCCACGCCTCCCCCGGTGCAGGACAAGGTCTGACGGGGCGCCGGTCGCCGTCGGCGGTGTCACGGTGCGGACGCGGTAGGGGAACCGGCCGCCCGCCGTTCGCCCCGCCCCGGTAGGGTTCGCCTCCGGGAAGGGGAAGGTGAAGGCCAGTCATGAGCAGGGATCGCGGGGTCGGCGGGGATCGCAGCCCTCGGACGCTTCGTAGTCGCAGCCTTCGGACGCTTCGTGGCGGCGCGCCTCGGACGTCTCGTCGTCGCAGCCGGTTCGCCCTGGCGACAGCGGCGGCCGCCGTCGTCTCCATGACGGCGAGCGGCTGCGTCGTCGTCCACGGCGAACGCGAGGTCGTGCCGTCGGCGACCAGGCCCGAGGCGGCCCGCGCGCTCAAGGACTTCCTCGCCGCCTACAACAAGGCGGACAAGACCTACGACCGCGCCCAGGACGCGAGACGTGTCACCGGTGCCCTCGCCGACATCGACGGCGGCAAGCTCCAGGCGGGACACAAAACCTATCCGGACGGCAATCCCGGCCATGTCCCGCTGCAGCTGACCGACGCCACGTTCACGATCCCGAAGAAGGCGGGCTGGCCCCGCTGGTTCGTCGCCGACACCCACGCCAACAAGGGCAGCGCAAGCGCCCATTGGCTGCTGGTCTTCACCCGCACCGACCCGGACAAGGTGTGGGCGGTGTCGTATCTGACCATCCTCGCGCCGAACGACGTCCCGACCTTCGCGAAGGACAAGGACGGTTGGGCCGAGCCCGTCGCCGCGAACGACACGACGCTCGCCGTGCGGCCGAGCGGACTCGGGGCGGCGTACGCGTCGTATCTGAAGAGCGGCGGGAACGTGTTCGCACCCGGCCCGCACACCTCGCAGTTCCGGGCCGGCCGGCTGGCGAGTGCGAAGCGGCCCGGGCTGGCCCGGCAGTATCTCGACCAGCCGCTGACGGACGGCGCCGCCTACGCCCCGCTGGGGCTGCGCACCACCGACGGTGGCGCGCTGGTGTTCTTCGCCACGCGCCGCTACGAGAAGCAGACGGCCGCGCCGGGCGTGAACATCAACGTCACCGACCCGAGCGTCAAGGCCCTGCTGACCGGGGAGGTCAAGCAGTCCCTGACCCAGGAGTTCGTCTCCAACCAGGCGGTGGTGGACCCCAAGCAGGGTCAGGTGAGGTTCCTCAGCCGGGTGGAGGGGCTGACGGGCGCGAAGGGCGAGTGAGTTCTCAGCCCCCGTGCGGCCAGCTCGCGAGCTGGTCCTCGGCGGTGTTTCCGACGTGGCGGGCGCAGGCGTCCGTCAGATGCTCCAGCAGGCTCAGCGGATCCGGCAGCGCGTGCTCCGGCCCGCGTACCCACTCGACCGTCAGCTCACCGGGCAGCCGGGCGGGCGGCAGGAGGACGTACGAACCCCGGCAGTGCCAGCGCAGGCCCGGATGCTCGTCCATCGTTTCCGGCCGGCAGTCCAGCACGCACGGCCACCACTCGTCCTCGTCCTCGGGGGTGCCGCGCGTCAGTGTGAAGAACAGCATGCGGCCGTCATCGGTCGCGGCGACCGGTCCCACCTCCACGCCGGAGGCGAGCAGCGCGTCGAGGGCCTCCTGGCCGGCCTCCCGCGGGACGTCCAGCACGTCGTGCACCATCCCGGTCGCGGTGATGAAGTTCGCCTCGGGCTGGTGCCGGACCCAGCGCTCGACCTGCGCCCGGTCCGTCGTGGACTGGGTCTGCCAGGCGAAGGAGACGGGGTGCCGGGCGGGCGTGGGACAGCCGATGCGGTCGCAGGAGCAGCGGTAGCCGACGGGGTGCGCGGCGGGCGCGAGCGGCAGCCCCGCGGCGACGGCAGCCAGCAGCATCGCCTCACGGCCGCCGTCGCCGGCGTCCTCCTGGAGACGGGCGGGGCGGCGTCCGCGCAGCCACTGGGAGATCCTGCCCTGCCGGCCCGGGCGGCGGCCGAACTCTGCGCTCATCTATCCCCTCGTCTCACTGCCGTGGTCGGGACGCATGCTCCATGCTCCCACCATCCTGCGCCCCGGGTGACCGGAGCCCGCATCCGGGGTAGGTGGGGCGATGCCAACCGCGGGCCGGTATCAGGGGGCATTACGGGATTTGTCCGTATGCGCTCTGCGGCAGGGAAACCGACACGGGTGCCCGACCGCACTCGCGTACGAGCGGGGGTTCCGTGGTCTGCGGGGGCGTCGGCCCGGTGCGGGCGGGGGCCGGGGCGGTCTCCTCGACCGGGGCCGTGCGAGTCGGGTCGTCAGTCCTCGGGCGGCGGGGGCCAGGGGTCGCCCCAGTCGGTGTCGCGGGCCGCCCGGTAGAGCGGGCCATGGCGTTTGGTGACCGTCTCGCGGTGCAGGGACTCGTCCGGGCCGCACAGGTCGAGGAGCACCTGGCCCTTGCGGATCTGCGGCCGGCGGACGACCCGGGAGGCGGCCGGGTGCACCGGGAAACGGGCCGCGGCGACATAGCTGAACTTCTCGTCCTCGTACGCCAATGAGCCACCCTTGACCTGCCGGTGCAGCGAAGAACGGCTGACCCGGGCCGAGAAGTGGCACCAGTCCTCGCCGGGCACGATGGGGCAGGCCGCGCTGTGCGGGCAGGGGGCGGCGACCTGGAACCCGGCGCCGATCAGCCGGTCACGGGCCTCGATGACCCGGGCGTAGCCCTCCGGGGTGCCGGGCTCGACGACCACGACGGCCTGCGCGGCACGGGCGGCGGTGTCGACGACCGCGGCACGGTCGCCCTCGGTCAGCTCGCCGAGGACGTAGGAGACCGTGACGAGATCAGCGCTCTCAAAAGTGAGCGCCGATCCGATACGAGAGCGGCGCCACTCGGCGGCCTTCAGCGCCGGGTTCACGGCGGCGATCTCCCGGCCCAGCGCGAGCGCGGGCTCGGCCCAGTCGAGCACGGTGACCGAGCGCTCCCCGTCCCAGGTGGCGCTGACGGCCCAGGTCGCCGCCCCGGTGCCGCCGCCGATGTCGACATGGCTCCCCGGCGTCCATCCGGGCACGGCGTCGGCGAACGCCGCCAGCGCCGCCGACACCGCCTCGAACGTCGCGGGCATCCGGTACGCGGCATACGCGACCACGTCCGAACGGTCCCGCAGCACGGGCGCGTCCGTCGGCGTGCGCCCGCGATAGTTGGCGATCAGCCGCTCCACGGCCTGCGCGGCCTGCTTGGGCGGCAGCCCGTCGAGCAGTCCGGCGAGGGCGGCGCGCAGGGTGTCGGATGGGGAGACGGGGGCGTTCACCCGCAGATTCTCTCAGGTGCCCCGGACCGCCCGCGCCAGCCGATCCCCCATCGCCACGCGCACCCGGTGGTCCGGGTCCCGGCGGCGGGGATGGATCGTGTTCGCGAGGAGGACGAGGAAGGTGTCCGTCGCCGGGTCCAGGACCAGGGACGTGCCCGTGAAGCCCGTGTGGCCCGCCGCGCCCCGGCCCGCCAGCGCGCCCATGAACCACGGCTGGTCGACCGCGAAGCCCAGGCCCGGCGGGGTCAGCATCAGGTCGACGAGGTCGGGGCCCAGGATGCGCGCGGTCCCGTAGGAGCCGCCGGACAACAGGGTGCGGCAGAAGACGGCCAGATCCCGTGCCGTCGAGAAGAGGCCCGCGTGCCCGGCCACCCCGCCGAGCGCCCAGGCGTTCTCGTCGTGGACCACCCCGCGCAGCATGCCCCGGTCCGTCTTGGCCCACGGTCGCCGCTGGTCCTCCGTCGCCGCCGCGTCCGGGCTCGGCCCGAAGCCGGTCGACGTCATGCCGAGCGGGCGGGTGATGCCGTCGTGGACGAGCACGTCGAGCGGGTGCCCGGTGACGCGCTCCAGGACGTACTGCAGGAGCAGCAGGTTCAGGTCCGAGTAGCGGTAGGTGCCGGGCGCGCCGACCGGGGCCTCCGCGCGCAGCAGATCGAGCCGGGCCGCATCCGACGGGCAGTCGTACAGCGGGAGTTCGGGCCGCAGCCCGGACGTGTGGGTGAGCAACTGCCGTACGGTGATGCCGTGTTCGGCCGCCGCGCGGAAGTCCGGCAGATACGCCGCCACCCGTGCGTCGATGCCGAGCGTGCCGCGCTCCAGCTGCTGCATCGCGGCCACCGCGGTGAACAGCTTGGTGAGCGAGGCCAGGTCGAAGGGTGTGTGCACGGTCATCGGCACCCGTGCCTCGGGCGGCAGTCCGACGCCCCGGTCCGTCTCCGTGTCGTAGGCGGCGTACCGGACCGCCCAGCCCGCCGCCTCCTCCAGGGCGATCACCGGGCCGCGCCCGGCGAGCACCACGGCACCCGCCGCCCAGGGGCGCTCCCCGCCGACGGCGGCGTGGAGGTCCCGTACGGCCAGACGCAGTTCCTGCGGATCGAGCCCGGCCTTCTGCGGTGTGTCGATCCGCAGTCTCGGTGCGCTCAGCTCTCCTCCCCCCAGCTCTCCACGCCCGCGCGGCTGCGAGTGTGCCAGGGACGGCACAGTGCCACGAAGCAGGCGAGGGCCACCAGTGCGGCCGCCAGTTGGACGACGGCCATCGGGACGGCGGTGTGCTCACCGGCGATCCCGACGAGCGGCGAGGCGCCCGCCGCGATGAGGAAGGAGGTGGTGCCGAGCAGCGCGGAGGCGGAGCCGGCGTGCTGCCGGGTGCGCATCAGGGCCAGCGCCTGGGTGTTGGGGAGGGTGAAGCCCATCGCCGACATGAGGACGAAGAGGGCCGTCGCGACCGGCACCAGTCCGACGGGGCCGAGGGCGCCCGTCGTCAGCAGCAGCAGCGCGGCCGCGGCGAGGGTGACGACGGTGAGGCCCGTCGCCAGCACCTTGTCGAGAGCGACCCGGCCGACCAGGACCTTGCCGTTGATCTGCCCGGCGGCCATGAGACCGACGGAGTTGAGGCCGAACAGCAGGCTGAAGGTCTGCGGGGAGGCGCCGTAGATCTCCTGGATCACGAACGGGGAGGCGCTGACGTAGGCGAAGAGCGCGGCGAAGGCACAGCCGCCCGCGAGGGTGTAGCCGGTGAACGCCCGGTCGGCGAGCAGGCCCCGCAGGGAGTCCAGGGCCGCGCTCGCTCCCCCGCTGTGTCTGCGGTCCCGCGGAAGCGTCTCGGGCAGCCTCGTCCAGACGAGCGCGGCGAGCGCGATCCCCACGGCCGTGAGGACGACGAAGACGCCCCGCCAGTCCGTGAAGCGCAGAATCTGGCCGCCGATCAGCGGCGCGGCGATCGGCGCGACCCCGGAGATCAGCATGAGGGTGGAGAAGAACCGGGCCATGGCCACGCCGTCGTACAGATCACGGACGACGGCGCGCGCGATCACGATTCCGGCCGCGCCCGCGAGCCCCTGCACCAGCCGGAAGGCGACGAGCGCCGCGATCGAGGGGGCGAGCGCGCACAGCGCGGTGGCGACGACATACACGGCCAGCCCCACGAGCAGCGGGCGCCGCCGCCCCCACCTGTCGCTCATCGGACCGACCACCAGCTGCCCGACCGCCATGCCCGCGAGGCAGCCGGTGAGGGTGAGCTGCACGGTCGCGGCGGGCGCGTGCAGGGACGTGGTGACCTCCGGCAGGGACGGGAGGTACATGTCCATGGCGAGCGGGGGTGTGGCGGTGAGTCCGCCGAGGAGGAAGGTGACGAGGAGCCCGGTACGGCGGAGCGCGGCACCGCCCTGGGCGGGGGACGCGGGCGGGGCCGTCGGCGCGGTGGCGGTGGGCGGCGGGACGGGGGCGGTCGTCTCCGCCCCGGGTATGTGGTCTTCCGGCTCGTCCTGATGACGCGTGGTGCGGCCACGCTCGGGCATGAGCCCCTCCCTCTCCTCGCGGTCCGCCCCCATGGTCTCAGCTCCTTGGGAGCGGCGGGAGAAAACGGGCGGCCGGTGGGCGCCGCCGACGCACTGCCGACGCTCCGGGGCCCGCGCGAACCTACACAAGCGGAATATGAACCTCCCCGACGTACGAGCATATGGCGGGCTTATGCTCAACACTCCTCCATCAGAACTTCACAGTTGGAGCGGCGAGGTTCCGGAGACCGCACCAGGGGGGAGGCGGCAGCCGTTCCGCGGACCGGCAGGGGGTGGACCCCGCTTGGGACCGCGGGGTGCGCACGGATCGCGGAACGGCTGCCCACCTGCCGGCGGGTGCCACGTCACCGCCGACGACGGCTCGCCCGGCTCGTCACCGCCGGTGGCGGCCCTCCTCCGTCGCCGCCCGCCGCCTGTGGTTCCCCTCCGCCGTCGCCCGCCGCCTGCGCCCCCGCAGCGCGTACGCCCCGCCGGCCAGCAGCGCCACCACGCCCGAGGCCCCGCCTGCCAGGCCCCACGAGGAACGGTCGCGCGCGGTGGCGGACCCGGCCGCCTCGGCGCGCACGGCCCCCTGCGGCGAGGGCGTCGCCTTCGCCCCGCCCTCGCTGAGCGGCTGCACCAGCGCGCCCACGGCCCGGGCGGTCCCGCCATGCCCGAAGCCCCAGTCGAGGAGGGCGGCGGTCTCCTCGTAGACACCGTTGCCGCCCGGCTCGGGGTGCATCACGGTCACGAGGAGGGTGCGGCCCCCACGGGTGGCGGCGCCCGTGAAGGTGTTGCCTGCGTTGGTGGTGTAGCCGTTCTTGACGCCGATGATCCCCCGGTAGACGCCGAGGCCCCACGCACCGGTGAGCAGGCGGTCGGTGTTCTGGATCTGGAAGGTCTTCCTCCCGCCCGCCGGGAAGTCGGCGGTCCTGGTGGCGCAGTAGCCGCGGAAGTCGGCGTTCTTCAGACCGTGGCGGGCGAACAGTGTGAGGTCGTACGCGGAGGACAGCTGTCCCTTGTGGTCGAAGCCGTCGGGGCTGATCACATGGGTGTCGAGGGCCTGTAGGTCCTCGGCCCTGGCCTGCATCTCGGCGACGGTCTTCGCGAGCCCGCCGTTCATGTGACTGAGGACGTGCACCGCGTCGTTGCCGGACCGCAGGAAGACACCGAGCCACAACTGCTGGACGGTGTAGGTGATTCCGGGCTTGATGCCGACCAGGCTGGACCCCGCCGGGACGTCCGCGACTTCGGCGTCGGTCACCTTGTGGGTGAGGCGGCGGTCGAACTTGCCCAGCACGGTGTCCGCGAACAGCATCTTCAGCGTGGAGGCGGGCGCTAGCCGCTGGTGCGCGTTGTACGAGGCCAGCACCTCGCCGCTGTCGTGGTCGGCGACGAGCCAGGAGCGTGCGGTGAGTTTCTTCGGCAGGGTGGTCACGGGCCCCTGCACCTGGACGCCGGAGACGCCCAGACGTGTGCCGCCGATGATCGCCGCGCGTCCGGGACTCGCGGAGGCGGGCGCGGCGACGGTCAGCGGTGCGGCGGCGGCGAGCCCGAGAACGGCACGCCGGGACATCCGCGCTTCGGGAGGGGAGGGCGAAGAGGAATCACGCACCCCGGGACCGTACAAGGCAGCCTTCAACAGCAGACAGCGGGTCCCCAAAAGGGCGGCAAAGCCAGGGTCATGACGGAGTCACTCCCGCCCGCTCCCTGCGCCCTCAGCTGTGCGGAAGCGTCAACGCCGAGTCCGCGTGGAGCGTGATGCGCACCGGTACGAAGGCGGTGGCGTCCACCGGCGACTCCCCGGTGCCGGTACTGCGGACGAAGCGCGGGTGGGCGCCCCCGCTGATCTGCCAGCGGATGCGGTGACCGACGGCGAAGCGATGGGCGGCGGCGCTCATCGGTACGGTCACCCGCGAGGGCGTATCGACGGTCGTCCCAACCCGGCCCAGCCCGTCGCAGACATTGACGGATCGGCCCTCTTCGTCCACGTCGCACAGGCGGGCGAAGACGTGGGCGTGGCCGGTGTCCGTGGAGATGCTCAGCCGTGCGGTGACCGGTCCCAGGATGTCCACGGGCTCGGTCAGCGGCGGGCCGGTGAACGTGACGACGTCGCTCCGGGCTTCCAGGGTGCGGTTGTCGCGGGGGCCGGCGGTGCGGGAGAGCAGCGGGCCGCCGAGGGACGGGGTGGGGTCGGCCGGGTCGTGGCGAAACGTCGTCAGCGGTGCGGAGTCCGTGGGGGCCTGCCGGGTGAGGTGGCCGTCCGGGGTGGGGTACCACGAGGCGGCGGCCGGTGCCGGCGGCCAGTCGTCGAGGTCCCGCCAGGCGTGTTCACCGCCCATGTGCACGCGCACCGGGGTGGGGCGCAGGCCGGAGGGGTCGGCGCACAGATGGGCGCGCAGCCACGCGAGGCTCTCGGCGAACACGTCGGGCCATCCCTGCTGGAGGGCTGAGGTGTGGGTCCAGGGACCGACGAGCAGGGCGGTCTCGCATCCGGCCCGGCGCAGCCGGTCGTACTGCTCGAAGGTCTGGTCGGCCAGCCCGTCGTACCAACCGGTGATCAGGCTCGTGGGCACGCGGAGCCGCTCCGCCGGCTCCGCCAACCACGCGCCGCGCCAGTACGCGTCCTGGGCGTCCGGATGGGTCATCACCTCGTCCAGCCAGGGCACCTCGCCCCCGAGGGCGGACGCATAGGCCCCGCGCAGTGGCCGCGCGGTGGTGACGTCACGCAGGCGGCGCTGCAGACGCAGGGTCGCCTTCAGGAACGGGCCCGCACCCTGGTGCTGGTAGGTCATGCCCACGCCGACGGCGAGGGCGTTCTCCAAGCGCAGCACACCGTCCGCGTAGAACAGGGCGTGGGGGTCGTGCAGGCCCACCTGCACCACCATGGCCTTCAGTTCCGGCGGCGGGTCCAGGGCGAGGGCCCATTGCACATAGCCCAGGTAGCTGGGGCCGACGGTCCCCAGCGTTCCGTCGAACCAGGGCTGTTCGCGCAGCCAGGACACGGTGGCCCGGCCGTCGGCGGCCTCGTTGCGCCACAGGTCGAACACACCCCCCGAGCCGCCGGTGCCGCGGCAGCTCTGCAGGACCACGTGAAAGCCCTGTTCGGCGAAGAGCAGGCCGTACATGGGAGACCACGGCAGGCCTCGGCCGTAGGGCGAGCGGACCAGAAGGGTGGGGAAGTCGCCCTCCGCGCGCGGAAAGTAGTGGTCGGTGATCAGCGGGCTGCCGTCGGCGGCCGGCACCACCAGCCCCGACTCCCGTCCGGCCTCGTGCCGTTTCGCCGGGAGGCCTCGCCAGGTCGCCCTCATCAGCCGTGAGGACAGCGGCGGCTTTCCGGCCGGTGGCGTCCAGGACGATCCGGCCACGGTGCCGGGCATGCGTGATGACATCGTTCCCCTCCCTCATTCCGTACTACGTACGAGAATAGGGGATGCTTGGATGGCCTTGGCAAGTGCCGCCACGACAACCAGGGAAGGGAGCGCGAGACCGTGCCCCAGGACGGAGGACCCGGCACCGGGGGCGTCGACCCCGAACAGCTCTGGCTGCCTCCGGCCGAACCCCGCAGGGGCCGCAGGCCCTCCTTCAGCCGTGAGGCGATCACGGCGGCAGCCGTCGCCCTGGCGGACGCGGAGGGAATCGAGGCGGTCACCATGCGGCGGGTCGCCGCCCAGGTCGGAGCCGGCGTCATGTCGCTCTACAGTTACGCCCCCGACAAGGAGACCCTGCTGGAGCTGATGGTCGACCACGTCAGCGGGGAACTGCCGACCACGGATCCCCTCACCGGCGACTGGCGAGCCGACCTCAAGGGCGTGGCCCGTCTCCAGCGCGCTCTGCTGCTGCGGCACCCCTGGCTCCCGGCCGTCCTGATGTCCACCCGCCGCACCCTCGGCCCCAACGCCCTGGCCTTCCTGGAACGCGTCCTCGCCGCCCTGCGGCCCTCCGGGCTGGACGGTGCGGCGAAGCTGGAGGTCTTCGCCCAGCTCACCGGTTTCGTGGCCGGGCACGTCGGCTACGAGATCGCCCAGGCGGCGGCCGTACGATCCCCCGGCCGGGGCGCGGCCGAGGCCCGCTACCTCGCCGCTGTCGCCGCGGACGGCCGCCACCCGGAACTCGCCGAGGCCCTCTCGGCCCCCGGACACCCCCTCACCCCCGAGGCCACCTTCACCCGGTTCCTCAACCGCCTGATCGACGGCCTCGACACCGACGGCCAGAGCTACTGATCCGTGCTCTCCGGGACCGTTCCCCTGCCGAGAATCCGCTCGGCCTCGGCCAGTTGCCCGGGAGTGAGCGGTCCCTTCGCGAGCGCGCCCGCGTTCTCCTCCGCCTGGGCCACGGAACGGAAGCCGGGGATCGGGACGGTGCGCGGGCTGCGGGCCCAGATCCAGGCCAGGGCGCCCTGGGCGGGCGTACGGCCGTCGCTGGTGAGGACGTCCCTGAGGGCCTCGACCCGCCGCAGCCACTCGGCGTCGGCGCCCTCACCCCGCCGGAAGCCCGGCAGCCACGCGGGCGGGGTGTTGCGGATGTCGCCGGCTCCGAGGGCGCGGCCCGTGGTGTGCCTGCCGGACAGCAGCCCCATGGCGAGGGGACTGCGGTTGATGCTCGCGAGGTCGAACTCCTCGCACACGGCGAGCAGTTCGGGCGCGTCCTGAAGGACGTTGAGGCGGTGCTGAACGGCCGCGCAGTGCGGGCCCTCGGCGAAGACTGCGGCCCGTGCGGGGTCGTCGGTGCTCCAGGCGTAGGCCCGTACGAGCCCCGCGCTGACGAACTCCTCGCAGATGTCGCGGAGTTCGGCTGCACGCCCGGGGTCGGCGTCGGACAGGTGCAACTGGTAGAGGTCGATGTGGTCGGTGCCGAGCCGTCGGAGGGAGGCGTCCAGCGCACGCCGGGCGTACGCCGGGGAGTCGTCGCTGCCGAGGAGCAGCCGGCGTTCCTCGTCGACGACATTGCCCCACTTGGTGGCGATGACCACGTCGGCCCGCCGCTTGCCGAGAGCGCGGGCGAGGACGCGCTCGCTGTGCCCGGTCCCGTAGGCGTCGGCCGTGTCGAAGAAGGTGACGCCGAGGTCGAGGGCCCGCCTGACGGCCCGTACGGACTCCTCGTCGTCGACCTCGCCCCAGCCGAGGGGCTGCCCGTCCGGGGTACTCCACTCGCCGCCGATGGCCCAGCAGCCGAAGCCGAGAGCACTCACCTCGATCGAGGTGCGCCCCAATGTCCTGTCGTGCGCCATGGTCTCCATGCCCGACGACGCTAGAAGTTGGAGCGCACTTCAGGGCAAGAGCCGGGGAGCGGTGATCCAGGACGGCCCGTCCCTCAGAGCTGTGGTGGAGCCTGCCGCGCCACCCGAACGGCGCCGTGGACAGGCCGGACGGACGGGGCCGGTGGGACGGTGGGAAGGCGGAACCGTTCCTGCTGTCCGGCCCTGGAGAGATCGTGAACTGTGTCGACCGACGTGACGTGGGGCTGCTGCTGCTCCGGCTGGGCACCGGCGGGGTGCTCGCCGCGCACGGCACGCAGAAGCTGTTCGGCTGGTTCGGCGGCGGCGGTATCGAGGGGACCGGGCAGTTCATGGAGTCGGTGGGCTACTACCCGGGCAAGGCGTGCGCGATGGCGTCCGGGCTCACGGAGACGGGCAGCGGTGTGCTGCTGGCGCTCGGCCTCGCGACACCGGCGGCGGGCGCCGCGGCGGCCGGTGGGATGGCGGGGGCGACGGCGGTGCACGCACCGAACGGCTTCTTCGCTCAGAGCGGCGGCTACGAGTACCCGGCGGCCCTCGGCCTCACGGCGGCGGCCCTGGCGGTCGCGGGACCCGGTCGGCTCTCCGTGGACGCGTTGTCCGGCCAGGCCCTGAACCGCGAGTGGATGGTCCCGGCGGCGTTCGCGGTGACGGCGGCGGCGACGGCCCTGGTGATCGGAGCCCGGAACAAGCGGCTGCGGAGAAAGTCGGAAGGGACGCAGGAGGCCCTGTTCGAGGAGTAGCGGGCGGGGCGGGACGACGGCTCACCGACCCCGCCGCCTCTCCTACGAGCCGGCGGCCGGGTCGGCGGCCGCCTCCGGACCGCCCAGCGAGCGTGCCGTCACCCGTTCCAGATGCGCCGTGAACACCTCGCGCGCGTCCGGGGTCATCGTGCGCAGCGCCACCAGAGCCGTGATCACCACGTCGCACAGCTCCGCCTGGACGTCCTCCCAGGTGTGCGTGGTGCCCTTACGGGGGTTCTGCCCCGTCGCGCCGATCACCGCCTGGGCGACCTCGCCGACCTCCTCCGACAGTTTCAGAACCCGCAGCAGCAGCCCGTCGGCGCCGCCGTGCGCGCGGTGAGCGTCCAACCAGGCCTGTAGCCGACCGATCGAGTCCCAGAGATCCCCGGATGCGCCGTGCTCGTCCATCCCCACAGCGTCGCATGCGGCCCGCCTTCCCAGGCTTGCCCCCGTTCCCCGCCCTCAGGGGTGCCCGGGGCACCCCGCACCGAAGGATCGTTTCAGCGGGGCCGTCCCCACGGCCGGGGGATGAACGACCGTGAAAGCTTCGTGTCCATGTGGGCAAGTAAGCGGTCCTGAGCGGCCGTTGGCACTTACCTGACTGATAAGATCGTCGGACTTTCAGCAGGCTGGTATCGCGTCAAGTACGCGCAAACGGGGGACAGTCTCGCAGGCCCCATCGCGAAGGAGTAGCCGTTGGTCCGCCGATAAGGCCCGCGGCCCGCGATTCGGGGGCCTCGGTCGTGTGGCCGGCAGTTACTCACTTCCGCGAGGCGACTTGAAGAGAGTCTCATGACGTCACTGATCAAGGATCCGCTCCTGTGGATCCTGCTGGTAGTACTGATCGCTGCGGTCATCGCAGTGAATCGAGCCCGGAGAACCAACATGGCGCTCCGGAAACAGAACACCGACCTGCGCACCGTCCGGGACGGACTCCACACGGAGACCCAGCGGCTGCACGGCGAGTACGCGGCGCTGCGGGCCGACCAGGAGCGAGCCCTGGCAGAGGTGCGCGGCGACGCGGAAACGGAGACGAAGGACGTTCTCAAGGCGTGGATGCGCAGCTTGCAGGTGCTGGCCGACCAGCAGCAGCGCTCCATCAGCGATCTGGCCCGACTGAAGTACGGCGATGATCCGCAGATCCTCGCCGACCTGATGACGATCGACCACACCAACAGCCAGTTCGGCCGACGCGCCCAGGGCATCGCCGCGCTGTGCGGCGGCTGGCTGGGGCGCCGCGAGACCGCCGCGTCGGTGTACGACGTCGCCCGCAGCGCCACGGGTCGTATCAAGCACTTCGACCGGGTGAGGATCCACAGCCGGGTCAATGTCCACGTCGCCGCCACGGCGGTGGAACCCGTGGCCGTCGTACTGGCGGAGCTGCTGGACAACGCCACCAACTACAGTGCGCCCGGCACCCCCGTCGAGATCAACATCCAGGCCGTCCCGACCGGTATCTGTCTGATCGTCGACGACGCCGGTCTCGGGATCAGCCAGGAGGAGAAGGACCGTGCGGCCGCTCTGCTGAGCCCGGCGGCGCCCATCTCCATCACCAGCCTCGGCAACCCGCCGCGGGTCGGATTCGCTGTCGCCGGAGTGCTCTCCGACCGGTACGGCTTCAAGGTCTCCGTCGATTCCGTGTCGCCGTACGGCGGCGTACGCGCGGTCATCCTTCTGCCGGAGAGCCTCTTGACCAACGAAGCGCCCGAACCCGTGGCCGAGACCGGCCTGTCCGTCGACACCGAGGCCCCGGCGGCCGCAGCGCGCGTGGCCCGGATCCCCGCCCCGGTGCCGATCATCGGGACGACGGCGGGCGGGCTGCCCAAGCGCCGTCGGGCGGTCACGGTGGTTCCGCAGCCGGCCGTCACCGAGCCGGACCCGGAGCCGGTGCCGGAGCACAACAGCGAGGTGACCGCGTCGCGCATCGGTGCCTTCGCACGCGGAACGTTCCGCGGACGGGACACGACCACCACGGAAGGAACTCAAGAACAGTGAAGCCGGATCTGTCGTGGGTGCTCGACGACGTGCTGACGGTGAGCGGCGCCCGCCATGCGATTCTCGTCTCGGCCGACGGTCTGCTGCTGGAACGCTCCAGCGGCATCTCCCGGGACGACGCCGAGAAGAACGCCGCCGCGATGAGCTCGATGCAGTCCCTCAGCCGAGCGGTCGCCCCCTTCGTGGCGAGCGGCAAGGGAGTCTGGAAGCAGACCCTCATGGAGTACGACGGCGGCTGGATCTTCCTGATCGCTGCGGGCAGCGGGTCCTACATGGCGGTCTCCGCCGCCCTGGACGTCGACATGGAACTCATGTCGATCCGTATGCAGCAGCAGGTGAAGGCACTGGGTGTCGCTCTGAGTACACCCGAGCGCCAGAGCGCCGGTGCCGAGGCATGACCACGCCCGGCGAGGAAGCTCCGGTCTCCAGCGAACTCGTCCGCTCCTACGTCATCACCGGCGGCCGGCGGCTGCCCTCCGCTGACGACCTGTCGCTGCACACCCTGGTCACCCTGGCTCCCGACCGCGAACTGCCCCTGGGGGCCGGCCCGGAGGTGCGGGCGATCTGGGAGCTGTGCGGCGGAGGCTATCTGGCCGTGGCCGAGGTGGCCGCACATCTGGGCCTGCCGGTGGGTGTCGCCCGTCTGCTGCTGAGCGACTTAGCCGAACAGGGACACCTGTTGCGCCGCGCCGCGCCTCCCCCTGCCCAGGCCGTCGACAGAGACCTGATCGAAAAGGTGCTGTATGGACTCCAATCCCGTTTCGCCTGAGACCCGTTACGTCTCGGGCGCGGTGACCACCACGGCGAAGATTCTCGTGGTGGGGCACTTCGCCGTGGGCAAGACAACGTTCATCGGCTCGCTGTCCGAGATCGCTCCCCTGCGCACCGAGGAGAAGATGACGCAGGCGTCCCTGCACGTGGACGATCTGCGCGGCGCGCCGGACAAGATGACGACCACCGTGGCCCTGGACTTCGGCCGGCTCACCCTCAGCGACGAGGTGGTGCTGTATCTCTTCGGCACGCCCGGTCAGCAGCGGTTCATGCAGCTGTGGGAGGACATGGCCCGGGGCGCGATGGGAGCGCTGATCCTGGTCGATCCCGTCCGGCTCGCCGACTCGTTCCCGGTGATCGAGCTGGTCGAGAAGTACGGCCTCGAATACTCCATCGCCGTGAACAGCTTCACGCCGGAGCAGTACGAGGAGGACGAGATCCGTGAAGCGCTCGATCTCCTGCCCGACACGCCCGTCTCGTACTGCGACGCCCGCAAGCGGGATTCGTCGGCCCTGGCGCTGATCACCCTCGTCCAGCATCTCCTTGCCCGGTCGGCCTGAACCGACCGCCTCTCGCCACCACGGCCCGGGGCGCACAGCGCTCCGGGAACTCAAAGGAACACCTCATGGACCTTCAGCATTCGGCCGCCGTCTCGGGCGTCCCTGCTAGATGCCCCATGCACGGCCAGGACTTCGCCGACGACCCCCACGGCGTGTACGACTCCCTGCGTGCGTTCGGGCCCGCGGCCCCGGTCGAACTCGCCCCGGGCGTGGACGCAACCCTCGTCACGGACTACCAGGCCGCGCGGACCGTTCTGCAGAACACCACGGACTTCAGCCGGGACCCCCGCCGCTGGAAGGCCCTCAACGAGGGCCGAATATCCCTGGACAACCCGGTACTGCCGATGATGGCGTACCGTCCCAACTGCCTGTTCACCGACGGCGCCGTCCATCTGCGGCTGCGCAAGGCCGTCACGGACAGCCTCGACCAGCTCAACATCGGCAGGATCCGCCGTGACGTCGAGCCCATCGCGGCGTTCCTGATCGACCAGTTCAGCGAGCGCGGGCGCGCCGACCTCCTCAACGACTACGCCAAGCTGCTGCCGCTGCTGCTGTTCAACCGGCTCTTCGGCTGCCCCGCCGGCATCGGCGACCGGCTCACCAGCTCCATGTCCGCGATCTTCGACGGCAAGGACGCCCTCAAGGCCAACGAGGAGCTGACCTCCTGTCTCATGGAGCTGATCACGCTCAAGCGGCGTGAGCCCGGGGACGACGTCACCTCCTGGCTCATCCAGCACCCCGCCGGGCTGAACGACGAGGAGCTCAAGGACCAGCTGGTCATGCTGATGGGCGCCGGCGTCGAGCCCGAGCGCAACCTCATCGGCAGCGCCCTGCTCCTGCTGCTGTCGAGCGGCTCCTCCGCCCGCGGCGCGGGCATGCTGACCGAAGAGGCGCTGGACCACGTCCTGTGGAACAACCCGCCCATCGCCAACTACGCCACCCACTACCCCGTCCACGACGTGGACCTGGGCGGCGTTCCCGTCGAGGCCAACGCCCCCCTGGTCATCAGCTTCGGGGCCGCCAACAACGACCCCTCGCTCCGGGAGGCCCGCCAGTCCCTCAGCAAGGGGGCGCACCTGGCCTGGGGCGCCGGGCCGCACGCCTGCCCGGCGAAGTCCCCGGCCACGGTGATCGCCCTGACGGCGATCGAGGCGATCCTCAACGCGCTGCCCGACCTCGCCCTCGATGTTCCGGCGGACCATCTGCAGTGGCGTCCTGGTCCCTTCCACCGTGCCCTGGCCGCCCTGCCCGTCCGGTTCACCCCGACCCCCGGCACCCGGGTGGCCGCGCTCCACGCCCCCGCGCAGGCCGCGCGGACGGCGACGGCGGAGCCGCCCCGGGCGCGCACCGCACCGGTCCCCCGTCAGGAGACCAGGCCGGCCAGGAAGGGATTCTGGAGCACCTTCCTCGACGTGTTCCGCGTGTGAGGCACGGAATGTGACAGGGGCAACACTCAGCGGGGCATGACCCAAGGTCATGGAAGGGTAGATTCCGCCGGAATCGCTTCGGTAACGCCCCGCCAAAGGAGCCCCGCGTGACCGCTGTTGACGACATAAGTGGCATAGATGGCACAACCATCGACCGCCGCGCCGTCATCTCAGTCCTCCGGCGTCTTCGCTCCACCGACGGCCAACACACCCCCCTCCCCGTCTGGGCAGAGCTACGCGCGCTGGGAGACGTCGTACCCGCCCCCTGGGGCGGCTACTTCATCACCGGTTTCGAGGCATGCAGCCAGGTCCTGCGCGGCAGGAACTGGCTGGTGCCCGACATCGCGTGGCAGGAGCGCCAGCCCGATCCGGAGCGCTGGCAGGCACTGGCCACCCAGGAGATGAGCCACGTCCTGTCCCGGCTCAACGCTCCCGTCCACACCCGCCAGCGCCGTGCGCTCGGCAACCTCTTCGACCGTCACACCCTCGACGGCATGCGGCCCGACATCGAAGAACACGTCGACCAGCTCCTCGACGACCTCGACGCACGGCTGCGCGCCCACGGCGAGGCCGACTTCGTCGCCGCCGTCAGCGAGCAGCTGCCGGTCCGCACGGTCGGACGCTGGCTCGGCATCCCCCCCGAGGACTACGCGCACGTCCTGGACATCACCCACCGGCAGGTGCACGCCCAGGAACTCCTGCCCACCAAGACCCAGCTCGACCTCTCCGCCGAGGCCACCCTCCAGCTTCGGACGTACTTCACCGACCTCGTCCGGCAGCGCCGCGCCCGTCCTGGCAACGATGTCGTCTCCGGGTGGATCCGCCACTGGGACGCCGAGATGCCCGACGACCGGGAAGCCGCGGACCGCCTCCTCTACTACCTGACGATGTTCATCACCATCGCCTCCCTGGAGACGTCCGCGACCCTGCTCTCCGTCGCCGTCCGGCTCCTTCTGGAGGACCCGGCCCGCTGGGCCTGGCTGCGCCGCCACCCCGAGCACATCGACGACGCCATCGACGAGGCCCTGCGCTACGACCCGCCCATCCACCTCAACTCGCGGGTCGCCGCCGACGACACCGTCCTCGGGGGCGTGCCCATCGCCAGGGACACGATGGTCCACGTCCTGTACGGCGCCGCCAACCACGACCCGCGCCGCAACGAGGACCCCCACGCCTTCGACATCCTCCGCCGCGACCGCGGCCATCTCACCTTCGGCGGTGGAGCCCACTACTGCCTCGGCGCGGCATTGGCCCGGCTCGAGGCCCAGACCCTGCTGACCCGTCTGCTGAATCGATTCCCGACCCTTCGACTCACCGCCGGACCCTCCTACGCGCCCCGTATGGTCTTCCGGCGTGTGACCTCCCTGAAAGTGACGACATGAGTGCCCTGCCCAGCCCCACGAGCCAGTCCCTCAAGACGCTGCGGACCGACCGGCAGGGGCCCGTGCTCTCCGTCGAGCTGAACGCTGCCGACCAGGGCAACGCGGTCACCGAGACCCTGCTCGACGAGCTTCTCGCCGTCCTCGACGCCCAGGACGCCGGCACCCGGGTCATCGTGCTCTCCGGTGCCGGCCCCGACTTCAGCCTCGGGGGCGACCGCACCGAGTACGCCGAGCACCTGGCCGAGGACCCGGCGGGCAGCGGCATCCGCGCCTCGGGCGCCAAGGCGCGCCGCGTCTGCGCGGCCCTGACCGACAACCCGGCCGTCACCATCGCACGCATCCAGGGCAAGGCCATCGGCGCGGGCCTCGCGCTCGCGCTCGCCTGCGACCTCAGGGTCGCGGCCGACACCGCGACCTTCCGGCTCCCGGAACTCGCCCTCGGCCTGCCCACCGCCTGGGGCGGCCTGCTTCCCCGGCTCCTTGCCGAGGTCGGCGCGGCCCGCGTCCGCGAACTCATCCTCACCAGCCGTGTTTTCACCGCCCAGGAGGCCCTGACCCTCTCCGTACTGCAGAACGTCGTACCCGAGGAAGACCTCGACGCGGCGGTGACGGCCTGGTACAAGCCGATCCTGCGCCGCTCCCCCGCCGCTCTGCGGGTCAACAAGCTCCTGCTCAACGCCCACGCCGCGAGCTCACGGCTGGCCGACGCGTCCACCCTCGACTCCGAGCTGATGGCAGCGGTGCTCGCCGAGGCCGAGTACACCCGGGGACGGCGGCGCACCGGGCATCTGGTCTGAGCGGTCATACGTCACGGCGGCGCGATCATCGCGCCGCCGTGCTTCCCCGCGGACTGCCTCCGCGGTCAACTCCGGTCTGTGGGGCGGCGGTCCGGGTGGAACACACCGGCGAGCCTCTTCACCCCCCGTTCGATCTCGCTCGGCTGGTGCGTGGCGAACGACAGCCGCAGGGTGGCGGGGTCCGCCGCACCGGCGAAGAACGGGGCACCCGGAACGTAGGCGACGCCCCGGTCGACGGCCTCGGGCAGCAGGGCGCCCGCGTCGTACCCGTCGGGCAGCCGCACCCATACGAACATGCCCCCGTCGGGGACGCTCCAGGTGCTGCCCCGCGGCAGGACGTGCGGCAGCGCACCGAGCAGCGTCTCGCAGCGTTCCCGATAGGCGGCCCTGGCGGACACCAGACGTGCGTCCAGGTCGTGTTCCCGCAGGTACCGTGCGGCAGCGGCCTGGTCGACGGTCGAGGAGTGCAGATCGAGTGCCTGCTTGGCCAGCACACAGGAGCGGCACAGCTCCTGCGGAGCGCGCAGCCATCCCAGTCGCATCCCGGGCGCGAGGACCTTGGACAGACTTCCCAGAAGGACGGTCCGGTCCGCGGCCTCCGGGTGGGCCGCGATCCACGGCACGGGTGCGCCGCGGAACCGCAGTTCACCGTAAGGGTCGTCCTCGACGATCCAGAACCCGTGTTCCGCGGCGAGGCGTGCCACGGCACGGCGGCGCTCCGCCGGCAGGGTGTGCCCGGTGGGGTTCTGAAAGGTGGGGACCAGATAGAGCAGCCGAGGACGTTCCCTGGCGGCGATGTCCGCCAGGGCCTCGATCACGATCCCCTGGTCGTCCGTCGGCGCGGGGACGACGCGTGCGTCGGCGTAGCGGAAGCACTGGAGGGCCGCGAGATAGGTGGGGTTCTCGACCACCACCACGTCACCCGGGTCCAGCAGCGTGGTGGTCAGCAGCGCGAGGGCCTGCTGCGCGCCGGTGGTGACGACCAGGTCGTCCGGACGGCTGTGCAGATTCTGCCGGGACAGACGGGACGCGATCGCGTCCCGCAGCTCCGGGTCGCCTTCCGTGGTGGAGTACTGCAGGACGCGATGCGGGGACTCGCTCAGCACCTGGTCGTAGGCGGCCCGGATCCCCTCGGTGTCGAGAAGATCCGAGGCGGGGAGTCCGCCGGCGAAGGAGATCACCTCGGGCCGGGCGGTCAGGGCGAGCGCTTCCCGGATGACCGAACCGCTCGCCGAGACCGCCCGGGCCGCGAGGCCGGGAGCGGGAACACGTGCGTCCATGGAGGTCACAGCTCTCCCGCCGCGGCCGGACGGCCGTCGACGTCCACCCGGCGACGGTTCGGGAGCTCGCGCTCCAGCTGGGCCATCACCTGGTCCATGAACTGCTGTGTGGTTCCCTTCCCGCCGAGATCGGGTGTCGCCGCCTCACTGCCGGCTGCGCCCGTCACACAGGCACGGAGCAGCCCGGCCGCCGCGCCATGGCCGAAGTGGTCGAGCATCAGCGCGAGCGACATCGCCGCGGCATACGGGTTGGCCGTACCCTTCCCGGCGATGTCGGGGGCGCTTCCGTGCACGGGTTCGAACAGCGCGAAGTTCGTCTCCGGGCAGATGCTCGCGCTCGACGCGAGTCCGAGGCCGCCCATCAGGGCCGCACCGATGTCGCTGATGATGTCGCCGAAGAGATTGGACGCGAGGATGCCTTCGTACGGCGTCGGATCGCGGACCAGGTTGTAGCAGAACGAGTCCACGTACTCCTCGGAGCCGGTCAGTTCGGGGAACGCCGCCAGTTCCCGCCGGAACACGTCCTGCCAGAGCCTGCCCGTGTTCGGCACGGCGTTGGACTTGTGCACCAGGGTCACCTTGCGACGGCCCTGCTCGCGGAGGCGGCCGAGGCAGTGGCGGACGAAGTGCTCGACGATCTCCCGCGTGTACACGCATTCGTCGATCGCCACCGTGACCGCCCCGTGCCGGCTGATCGAGCCGCCGACACCCGCGTAGAGCCCCTGTGTGTTCTCTCGGTAGAGGTCGATGACACCGTGCTCCAGCACGATCGGACGGTAGTTGACATAGAGGTCGAGCCCCCGGCGCAGGCCGAGCAGGATGTCACGGCCGTGCGCCATGTCCGGGATGCGGGGATCGCCGAGCGCCCCCAGGAAGACCGCCCGGTAGTCGCGGGCGAGGCGGTCGATCGCCCCCGGGGGCAGTCCGACGCCCGTGGCGAGCCACTGGTCGGCTCCCCAGTCGAAGACGTCGTAGTCGATGCCGAGGCCGAACGCCTCGCTGAGCGCCGTCAGGGCGGGCAGGGTCGCCGGGACGACCTCCTTGCCGATCCCGTCTCCGGGAACCACCGCGATTCTCACGGGCGCACCTCCGTGGGGACGGCAGCGGACGCGGACGCCCGCTGCCCCGGCGCCATGAGCATGGCCTCGACCGAGCTGAGGCGTCCGGCGATCGCCGTGGCGGCCACGACGTAGGGCGAGGCCAGATACACCTGGCCGGGCCCGGAACGCCCCGGGAAGTTGCGGTTCTGCGCACTGACGGTGACCTCGTCCGGGCTCTCGGAGACACCCGGGCCGGCATTGATGCACGCTCCGCAGGAGGGCGGCAGCACCTGCACCCCGACCTGCTCGAACAGCGTGAGATAGCCGCGCTCGTCCGCGTACTTCATCACGGACTCGCTGCCGACCTGGATGTACGCCTGCACACCCTCGGGCACCGACATGCCCCGGGAGCGCGCCAGCTCGAAGACGCTCGCGTACATGTCCATGTCGTACGCCTTGCCGCCCGTGCAGGAGCCGCCGTAGACCTTGTCGACCTCGACGTCGTCGTGGACGGAGGCGAGGGGCACGGCGTTCCTGGGGTCTCCGGGGAGGGCCACCATGGCGTCGACCTCGGCCAGGGTGATGGCGACGACCGCGCTGTAGGAGGCATCCGCGTCCGAGGTCAGTGCGGTGTCGTCCGCGGAGTCCGCGGCCGGGACCGGGGCCGCCGCGCCGGGGCGCTCGGCCAGATAGGCACGCGTCACCCGGTCCGGTTCGAACAGGGCGGTCATGGCCCCCGCCTCCACCGCCATGTTGCACAGCGTGGCGCGCTCGTCCATGTTCAGCGTGGCACAGCCCTCACCGGTGAACAGCAGCACCCTGCCCAGCGTCTGACTGCCCTCGATCATCGGGTGCGTCAGCAGCGTCAGCATGAGGTCCTTCGCGCACACGCCCTGCCGGAGCCGTCCCAGCAGGTCGACCCGGATGACCGCGGGGACCTTCACCAGGATCTCGCGGTTGTACCAGGCGTTCGCGATGTCGGTCGCGCCCACGCCGAACGCGACGGCGCCGACGGCGCCGGCCGTGCAGGTGTGGCTGTCGGTGCCGATGATGACGTCACCGGGCCGGGCGACGTGTTCCACGATGTAGTTGTGGCAGATGGCGCGGCTGCCGCCGGTGTCGGACGGGCCGATGAAGTGGCCTCCGCCGAGCGCGGCGAACTCCTGCTGCCGGCGGCCGAGGTTGTGGACCCGTTCGATCAGTTCGGGGCCGCGCGGGCGCCGGGTGAGGACCTGCTCGGCCAGCGAGAGGTGGTCCTGGAAGAAGTAGCAGGAGTCCGGGTCGGCGAGCGTGGCGTCCGCGCCGAACTGCTGGGTGAACATGCCGGCCGCCATGGGCGTGACGTACTCGTGCGAGAACCGGACGTCGGCCTGGACGAAGTAGGACTCGCCGACCCGTACACCGGCGTCGGCGGGGAGCAGGTTCCGGGGCGAGAGCCGGCTCTGGATGATCTTCTCCACGACGTTGAGCGGCCTGCTCCCGCCGAACTGCGCTCCGTCGCGGGGCTCGCCGTGCTCGCCGCGTTCCCGGTGCTCGCGGTTGAAGCCGAACAGGCCACCGAGGTCGATGATGGCCCGCTCGATGTCGTTCGCGCTGCGGGTGAACGCCTCCAGCGGAAGCGTCTCGCCGTCCAGCAGGGCCCCGAGGACGTCGAAGTCGTCGCAGGTGACGATGCCGACGTTGCGGCAGTTCTGCTGGTAGATCCGCTCGAAGGAGCGGGCGAAGACCAGCTCGACCCCGGAGTACTTCTCCGCGTACACGGCGTGCTCCCGGGAGGAACCGCTGCCCTTCGCCTCACCGCTGACGACGATCTGCGGGGCGAACGCCTTCACCGCGCCCTCGCCGAACCGCCGTTCGCGCAGTCCGAGGTAGGCGTAGTCGCCCAGCTTCTCGTCGTACCAGTAGCAGCACCAGCCGGGGATGATCTCGTCCGTCGAGATGTTGTTCCTCAGCGGTTCGCGCAGCAGCTGCGCCGGGGTGAGGGCGCTGCTGCCGTCCAGTTGCGCGGCGATCAGGCCGGGATCCTCGGTGAGCACGAGGACGTTGCCGCGGAGCCTGATCGTGCGGTCGGGGCCCTGCCCCGTCGATTCACCCGGCGGTCGCAATGATCTGCCCTATCTCTTCGTCGGTCAGGGGTGCCCGGCTGGTCTTCGCCCGCTCCAGGACCCGCTTGATCAGGGAGGTGTCGTCGGTGGGATGCCCGTGCACGGTCAGCCAGTACTTGACGTTGTTCGCGCCCGAGGCCGCGTCGACGAGAACCTCCTGCTCACGGCCGAGCAGTCCGGCCGGAACCCCGGCGTAGACGCTGTCCTTGAGCGCCGTGCTGCCCTTCTCATGGGCCTTGAGGATCGCGGAGGCGTGGACGCCGGCACTGGTCTTGAAGACGTCCCGGCCCATCGCGGGGTAGTTCTGCGGGATGTCGACGCCGAGCACGGGCGCCGCGTACTCGCAGTACTCGCGGAGCGCCGTCAGGTCGTAGGTGTGGTGCCCGTCCAGGTGACTGTTGACCATGAGCTGGTCCAGAGAGGCGTTGCCCGCCCGCTCGCCGATGCCGAGGACGGTGCCGTGGACGCGTACGCAGCCCAGGGCGAGCGCGCAGAGCGAGTTGACGAGGGCCAGGCCCCGGTCGTTGTGCCCGTGCCATTCGAGCGCCATGGGATGACCGCGGTCGGCGAAGTACCGCCGGGTCCAGCGGATCAGGGCTTCGGTGCCGCGCGGCACCGCGGCACCGACCGTGTCGCAGAGGGTCAGCCGTGTCGTGCCCGTCTCCACGGCCATGTCGTAGACACTGTCCAGCACCTGTGGGGTGCACCGGACCGCGTCCTCCAGCACCAGGACGAATTCCACGTTCTCACGCCGGCAGTCCGCTGCCGATGTGCGGATGGCGGATCTGATCAACTCGATGTCCCAGTCCTCCACATACTGCCGGATGGGACTGACACCGATGAAGATGTAGGCCTCGACCGCCGTTCCGGCCCGCTGCCCCACCTCGCAGATCGCGTTGATGTCCGACGGGTGCGTACGGCCCGCGTAGGCGGGTGTCAGGTCCAGGCCGCCGACGGCGATGTGCCGTGCGAGCTCCGTGCACTCCCGGAGGGCGGCCGCGTCCGAGCCCGGGAAGCCGAGATCCGCGGAGCGCACTCCGGAGCGGGCCATGTGGTCCACGATGGCGAGCTTCTGCTCCAGGGTCGGATTGCGGATGTGCGGGGCCTGCAGGCCGTCCCGCAGCGTCTCGTCGAACAGCGTTCCGGAGTACGTCGGTTCGGGGGCGGATTCCTCCACCCTGGCGTCGTTCCAGGTGAACCACACGTCCCCTGTGGGTGTCGTGTACTCGTCCTTCGTTCCGCTCACGGTGGTCTCCGGGTTCTCTCGTGTGGGGGAGGGTGCTTGCTCTCCTGCTGAGTGGCCGCGACCGGGCGGTGGGGTCTCACCCGTCGGTGCGGAAACGGTTGATGGCGCCGAGGTGCCGGGCGCGCAGCTCGGGGTCGCGCACGCCGAGACCTTCCTCGGGGGCGAGGCACAGGACGCCGACCTTGCCCTGGTGGAGGTTGCGGTGCACGTCGTAGGCGGCCTGGCCGGTCTGCTGGAGCGGGTAGACCTTGGACAGCGTCGGGTGGATCCGGCCCTTCGCGATGAGGCGGTTGGCCTCCCAGGCCTCGCGGTAGTTGGCGAAGTGGGAGCCGACGATGCGCTTCAGGGACATCCACAGGTAGCGGTTGTCGTACTCGTGGCGGTAGCCCGAGGTGGAGGCGCAGGTGACGATCGTGCCGCCCTTGCGGGTGACGTACACCGAGGCGCCGAAGGTCTCACGGCCCGGGTGCTCGAAGACGATGTCGACGTCCTCGCCGCCGGTCAGCTCGCGGATGCGCTTGCCGAAACGCTTCCACTCCTTGGGGTCCTGGGTGTGCTCGTCCTTCCAGAACCGGTAGTCCTCGGCGGTGCGGTCGATGATCAGCTCGGCACCCATCGCACGGCAGATCTCGGCCTTCCGCTCGCTGGAGACGACACAGACCGGGGTGGCGCCGCCGCCGAGGGCGAACTGGGTGGCACAGGAGCCGAGACCGCCGCTCGCGCCCCAGATCAGCACGTTGTCGCCCTGCTTCAGCTGGGCGCCGTTGCGGGAGACCAGCTGCCGGTAGGCGGTGGAGTTGACCAGGCCGGGCGCCGCGGCCTCCTCCCAGCTCAGATGCTGCGGCTTGGGCATCAGCTGGTTCGACTTCACCAGCGCGATCTCGGCGAGACCGCCGAAGTTGGTCTCGAAGCCCCAGATGCGCTGCTGTGGGTCGAGCATCGTGTCGTCGTGTCCCTCCGGGGACTCCAGTTCGACGGACAGACAGTGCGCGACCACCTCGTCACCGGGCTGCCAGACATGGACGCCAGGACCGGTGCGCAGGACGACGCCCGCGAGGTCGGAGCCGATGACGTGGTACGGCAGATCGTGGTGGGCCGTCGACGGGGAGAGCTTGGCGTACCGCTCCAGGAAGGCGAAGGTCGGCACCGGCTCGAAGATCGACGACCACACGGTGTTGTAGTTGACGGAACTGGCCATCACCGCGACGAGGGCCTCCCCCGGACCGAGATCCGGGAGCGGCACCTCCTCGATGTGGATCGACGTGCGCGGATCCTTCTCCGCGCTGTCCAGGCCCTCGAACATGGACACGTCGTCGCGGTGGAGCGTCGCGGCCCGGTAGGACTCGGGCAGCGGCAGACCGGCGAGGTCGCCGGGGGACAGCCGGCCCGCTCCCGGTTTCGAGGAGTCCAGGACCGCCTGCAGGATCGGCTCCATCAATGGCTGCCCGCTGTGGTCCGGAAGAGGTTCAGCCGGTCGGTTCCGACGCGTTCCCGGGTGGCGGGGTCGGTGATGCCGAGCCCTGGCTCGGAGGCCAGACACAGGACGCCGACCTTGCCGACGTGCTGGTTGCGCTGAACACTGCGCGCGGCCTCGCCCACCTCGTCGAGGCCGTAGACCGTGGACAGCGCGGGCAGGATCCTGCCCTGGCTGATCAGGCGGTTGGTCTCCCACTGCTCCTGGAGATTGGCGCCATGGCTGCCGACGATCCGCTTCAGGTTCATCCACAGATAGCGGTTGTCGAACTGGTGGTGGTACCCGGTGCTCGAACCGCAGGTGACCACGGTGCCACCGCGCCGGGCCAGATAGACGGAGGCGGGGAAGGTGGCCTGGCCGACGTGCTCGAAGACGATGTGCGGGTCCTCCCCCACCGCCTTGCGGATGGCCTTGCCCATCCGTTTCCACCCCTCCGGGGTCCCCAGTGAGCCGGGGGCGTCCCCCTCGATCTCCGTGCGGTCGATGACGACGTCACAGCCGAGCTTGCGGACGATCTCCGCCTTCTCGGGGGAACTGACCACACCGATGGACGTGCCGCCGCCGTTGCGCACGAACTGCACGGCGTACGCCCCCAGTCCGCCGCTGGCACCCCAGATGAGCACGATGTCGCCCTGCTTCATCCGGGCGCCCTTGTCGCTGACCAGCATGCGGTAGGCGGTGGCCGCGCACAGCGGGTTGCTCGCCGCCTCCTCCCAGGTCAGATGCGCGGCCTTGGGCAGCAGCTGGCTGGCCCGGGCCACGCAGTAGTCCGCGAGGCCGCCGAAGTTGGTCTCGAACCCCCAGGCGCGGGGATGGTCGCTGAGCATGCTGTCGGCGTGGCTGGCCGGCTCCTGGTCGTTGACGTGCCCGGTGGCGACCACCACATGGTCGCCCGCCTGCCATCCGACGACGGCCGATCCGGTCCGCACGATGACGCCCGCGGCGTCCGATCCGAGCACGTGATAAGGCTGGTCGTGCCGGGTGTGCCAGCCGCCCTTGGCGGCGAGGTGCTTCAGGAACCCGAAGGTCGGCATCGGCTCGAAGGTGGCCGACCAGACCGTGTTGTAGTTGATGGCACTGGCCATGACGGCGATCAGCACCTCGTCCGGGGCGATCTCCGGCGTCGGGACCGGGCCGACGTGCAGCGACTTGCGTACGTCCTTGTCCCGCACACCGGCGAACATCCCGGTGTCCTCGACCCGGAGGTAGGCGGCGCGGAACTCGTCGGGGACGGGGTGCTGCTGGAGTTCCCGGCCGTCGGCTCCGGCTACCACGGCTTCGGTCAGGCTGGTCATCTGAGTCCTTTACGAGTGGCGGATGAGTCCTGTGCGCAAACGGGGCGAGGGCATCGGTCAGGGGTGCAGAAGACCGGTCGGCTCCCCGCTCGTCCAGGCCTGGGAGAGCCGTCGGTAGGCGTCCGGGAGCTGCTGCGAGACCTGCTCCCACAGGCTCGTCAGCCGACGCCGGGAGCCATGGCAGTAGACCGTCGCGAGATCCTGGGCCTGCGGTTCGTCATCGCCGCTCCACGCGGCGCGGGCCAGCACCACGGCCATCGTGAACAGCTCGGTCACGATGCGGTTGACGGCGATCAGCGTCTCCTGGCGGGCGAGCAGCTCGGGGGCCGGCGTGCTGCCGGTGAGGTCGGCGCAGATGTCGCCGAGGCGTCGTACGTCCTCCACGAGCGCGGTCAGACAGCCGCGGTTGGCCTCCGACAGAGCCCCTGTGCCGAGGGCGTCGGACGCGGTCCGTTCGGCGCCCGGCTGCGCCTTCGGGGCGCCCCGGTAGTAGGTGGCGAGCATACGTGCGGCCAGCACACGGTCGAGGTTGAAGTCCACGCCGCCGCCGATCCGCAGCCCGCGCAGATCCCGCTGGGCCTGCTCAGCGGGGTAGGCCGCGACGCCCCGTGCCGCCTTGCTGCGCGCGGTCTCGATCCCCTGGGCACCCATCAGCGACACCGCGCGGTCCGCCACCCGCCACCCGGCCAGCGTGGTGATGTTCTTCAGCGCGTCCCGTTCCCACTGGGACTCGGTCGCCTCGGTCCCGATCAGCGCCCGGCGCACCGCGCTGTCCATGGCGAAGACGTCCGCGGCCGACGCGGCGATCATCCGCTGCACGGCCTCGTACTCGGCCAGCGACCGTCCGTCGACCCGGCGTCCGGCCACGAAGGACCGGGACCAGTCGAGGCTGCGCCGGGCGATGGCCGTCGAAGGGGCGCTGATCAGGTAGATCCGTGCCAGGGTGTGCAGTTCCGCGAAGGGTGACGCGGTGCGCCACTCGGCGTGGGCGGCCACCGTGTGGCCCACCGGGACGAACACGTCTGTCATCCGCAGATGGGCGGACGGGGCGCCGCGCAGCCCCATGTACTCGTGCTCGGCGAGCACCTCGAAGCCGGGCGCGGGCACCTCGACGAAGAACAGGCCGACCTGGCCGTCGCTGTCCTCGACGGTCGCGGTCACGGCGACCAGCCGCGCGAGGGGACCGTTGCTGATGAAGACCTTCTCGCCGTTGAGCAGATAGCCGGTGCCGTCCTCCGTGCGGCGCGCGGTGGCGGACCGGTCCGCGTTCGCGGCGCCCTCGGGTTCGGTGCTGGCGATCGAGGACAGCGATCCGGCGGCCAGGTGCTTGGCGAGCAGATCGCGCAACGGGCCCTCGGGCAGGGCACGCAGATAGGTGGCCGGGCCCATCGAGTTGTGCGCCGAGAGCAGCATGCCGACGGCGGGCGAACGGTGGGCGGCCGCCTCGTAGACCCGGAAGGCGCTGTAGTCGGACAGGCCGAGCCCGCCGTCCTCGCGGGGCAGCGACATCGCCAGGAACCCCGCGTCGACGAGACCGCGGACCAGGTCGTCGGACATCCGGCCGCCGCTTTCCAGGGCGGCGACGTCGAGATGCTCGTCGAGCACCTTCTCCAGTACGGCGACGGCCTCGTCGCCCGCCCGTCGGTCCTCCGCGGCCTGCCGGGGGACGGAGCGCAGTTCGTCCCACGGAAGCCGGCCGTGGATGATCTCCCGCAGGATGTTCGACGTCATATCAGCCTCCGCAGCACGTTCATGAAGTCCTCCGCTTGTTCCCGCAGGTAGAAATGGCCGCCCGGCAGCAGCTGCACGGTGCAGTCCGCGGTGGTGTGCCGGTGCCACTCGGGCAGCAGCGGAGTGGTGAGGTCGCTCTCGCCGCCCAGCACGGACAGGGGGATGTCCAGGGGCGGTCGGGGGTCGTGCTTGTAGGTCTCGAAGATCGTGAAGTCGGCGCGGTAGGCCGGCACCACGAGACGTACGAGCTCCGGGTCCTGGCGCAGGGTGTCCGGCAGTCCGCCGTAGCGCTCGTCGATCGCGGCGAGCAACTCGTCGTCGTCCAGCGTGTGCAGCGGAGTGCGCGGATGGGACAGATGGGGTGCCGGGTACGCGGACAGCACCAGCCGCTCGGGCAGCGGGCGGCCCGCGGCACGCAGGGCCCGCGCCGTCTCGAAGGAGGTCAGTCCGCCCAGGCTGTGCCCGAAGAACACGAAGGGGGCGACGAACTCGGTGCTCGCGAGGAGCCCGTCCACGAACTCCTGGACCGAGGTGGCGGGTGTCTCCGTGATCCGGGATCCGCGGCCGGGTGCCTGGATGCCCCAGACCTCCACGTCGGGCAGGTCGTCCGCCCAGCGCACGTACTCCCCCGGGGAGCCGCCGCTGTGCGGGAAGCAGTACAGGCGCAGCCGTGCCTCGGGCCGCCTGCGTCGGCAGACCAGCCAGGGTGAGCGGGCAGCCACTATCGATCACTCTCCGCGATACGTCGGTCCGTCAGCTCGGCCAGGGCGGCGACGGTGGGGTGGGTGAAGACCTCGCGGGTCTCCAGGCCGATCCGGAAGGTGTCCCGCAGCCACGCCGCGAGCCGGGTGGCCAGGACGGAGTCACCGCCCAGGTCGAAGAGGCTGTCGGACGGCTCGACATCGTCCATGCCGAGCAGGTCCCGGAAGGTCTGCGCGATACGCGACTCGGTCGGCGTGGCGGCCGGTGTGCCGTCCCCGCCGGCCCGCGCCGTCCTCACGTCCTCGTCGGCCCGCGGTGCGCGGCCCATCCATGCCTCGGGGATCGACGCGGCGGTCGCGGGCGCGGGCGCCTCCCCGTCCGGGTCGGACTCGGGGGGTTCCACCAGGTAGTGCCGCCGGTACAGCGGATGCCCGGGCAGCTTGACCCGCCGCCGTCCCGGCCGTACCGGCTGCACCCGGTCCCAGTCGACGCGGGCGCCGGTCAGCCAGATCCTGCCGAGCGCGTCCAGCGCGACCGCCAGCGAGGAGCTGGGGTCGGTCGGATGCGGCTGGGACTGCAGGACGAGCTGGTGCTCGGTCAGCTCGGGGTGCTGACGGGACAGCGTGGTCAGCGTCATGCCCGGGCCGACCTCCAGCAGGATCCGGTCGGGATCCTTCAGCAGGGTGGACACGGCGTCGCCGAAGCGGACCGCCCTGCGCATATGGGCCGTCCAGTACGCCGGATCGGTCAGTTGCCCCGGCTCCACCCAGGTCCCGGTCATGTCGGACACGAAGGGCACCGTCGGCTCGGAGAGCCTGATCCCGGCCACGGTCGCGTGGAACTCGTCCAGGATCGACTCCACCAGCGGCGAGTGGCCCGCGCCCGAGATACGCAGCTTGCGGAAGTCGATCTGATGGGCCGTCAGGGTTTCGGCGAACAGGTCGATGTCGGCCTCGCGTCCGGACACCGTCACCTGCCCGGGGCCGTTCACCGCCGCCACCGTGACGGTGTCCGGCAGCAGGGGCAGCACCTCCTGTTCCGGCCGTCGTACGGCGAGCATGGCGCCGGGCTCCACGGTCTGCAGCAGCCTGCCCCGCATACCGACCAGGCCCACCCCGTCCTCCAGGGAGAAGATCCCGGCAGCACACGCGGCGGCGTAGGCGCCGAGGCTGTGGCCCACGACGGCGCCGGGCTCGATGCCCCAGTGGCGCCAGAGCCGGGCCAGCGCATACTCCACGACGAACACCGCCGGTTGCGCGACCGTGATGGAGTTGATCCGCCGCTGCGCCTCCGCGACGGCCTCCGGGTTGCCGGGGTCGGGGTGCATGAGGGCACGCAGATCCAGGCCCAGCCGGCTGAGCGCGGCCTCGCAGGCCTCGTCGAGGTGGCGGCGGAACGCGGGCTGGTGCTCGTACAGGTCCCGGGCCATACCGATGTGCTGGCCGCCCTGCCCCGGGAACATGAAGGCCACCGCGCGGTCCTTGGACTCCCCGGAGGAGGTCACCACCCGTCGCGGGGTGCGCGCCGCAAGGGTCCGGGCGGCGTCGGCGGTGTCCCGGGCGACCAGGAACCGCCGGTACGGACCCTCGCGGCGGCCCTGCTGCAACGTGAAGGCCACGTCCGCCAGTTGCAGCCCTGAAGCGTGGCCCAGCCGCTCGGCGGTGGCCGTCGTCAGGTCGTCCAGGGCGGCTTCGGACCGGGCCGACAGCGGCAGCACCTCGGGCAGCGACGGCGCGGAGGCGGGCGGCGCCACGGCGGGCGGCTCCTCCACGACGACATGGACGTTGGTGCCGCCGATACCCAGCGCGGTGACCCCGGCCCGCCGGGCGCCCCCGGGCTCTTTCCACTCGCGCAGCTCCGTGTTGACCATGAACGGGCTGTCGTCGAAGTCGATCTGCGGGTTCGGCTTCTCGAAGTTGAGGCTGGGCGGTATCTCGCCCTTCTCCACGGCGAGGACGGCCTTGATGAACCCGACGACACCGGCGGCCGAGTCGGTGTGCCCGACGTTGGTCTTGACCGATCCGAGGTAGCAGAACCCGCGTCTGTCGGTGCCGGCCCGGAAGGCCCGGGTGAGTCCGGCCACCTCGATGGGGTCGCCCAGGGGCGTACCGGTGCCGTGGGTCTCGACATAGCCGACCGAGTCGGGCTCGATCCCGGCCGCCAGATGCGCGGCCCGTACGACGGCCGCCTGGCCCTCGATGCTCGGAGCCGTGAAGCCGATCTTCGCTCCGGCGTCGTTGTTGATGGCCGAGCCCCGCAGCACCGCGTGGATGTGGTCACCGGCGGCCACGGCGTCCGACAGCCGCTTCAGCACGACGACGGCGGCGGCGCTGCCGCCCACGATCCCCGAGGCGTCGGCGTCGAACGCCCGGACGTGCCCCTCCACCGCGAAGGGGCCGCCCTCGCTGTACCGCACGGGAAGCAGCGGCAGCCGGATGCCCGCCCCGCCGGCGAGGGCCACGTCGCAGTCGCCGGACCGGAGAGCCCCCGAGGCCATGTGGATGGCGGTCAGTGACGTGGAACAGGCCGTGGCGACCGTCACCGCGGGCCCCCTCAGCCCCAGCTTGTGCGCGGGCCGGGTGGTGAGATGGTCCGGGCCGGCGGCGAGCCGGAACTCCCAGTCGTCGGCGAAGGGCAGCCGGGCGCGCTGGGAGCGGAGGACGGAGTAGTACGTCGTCATGCTGCCGCCGGCGAAGATGCCGACGGACGGCCCGTCCGGGCGCGGGACCAGCCCGGCGTCCTCCAGCGCCGTGTGCACGACCTCCAGGAACACCCGCTGCTGCGGGTCGATCAGGAGTGCCTCGCGCGGGGAGTAGCCGAAGAACTCGGCGTCGAACTCGGCTGCGGACTCCAGCAGTCCGAAGGCGGTGAGGCCTTCCCCGTCCGGGCCGACCGGGCCCAGGGGGGTGATGGACTCGACGCCCGCGCGCAGGTTCTCCCAGAACTCGCTGACGTTCGCGGCGCCCGGGAACCGCCCGGCCATGCCGACCACCGCGATCGGCTCGGGCCCGGCCGTCCCGCCCCCGCTCGGGCCACGGACCTCGACGCGCGGGGCCGCGGACGGTACACCGCTGAGGTGGGCGACGAGGGAACTCACCGTCGGGAACTCGAAGAGAGTCATCAGCGGGACCGAGATACCGAGTTCAGAATCCAGCCGCTGGTGCACCTGAGCCAGCAGCAGGGAGTGCCCGCCCAGGTCGAAGAAGCTCTGGTCGGCCCCGACGCGGGACAGTTGCAGGACATCGCTCCAGATGGCGGCGATCCGGCGGGCAAGGGCGTCGGCGGGCACCCCGGCCGCGGCCGCCGGGCTGCCCGGCTGCTCGCCGGGTTCGGGCAGCCGGGCGGCGTCGACCTTGCCGTTGAGGGTGAGCGGCAGTTCGGGCAGCAGCACGAACGAGGTGGGCACCATGTACGCGGGCAGGCTGCGGGCGGCATGGCGGCGCAGGGAGTCGTGGTCGAGCGCAGCCGACGGGTCCCGCGGGACGACGTAGGCGACGAGCCGGTCGTGGGCCGAGCCGGGCGCGGACGACGGTGACTGCGCCGGCGTACGGACGACGACGTGGGCGTCGCGCACCCGGTCGTGGGCGCGCAGCACGGAGGCGATCTCGCCGAGCTCGATCCGGTACCCCCGTACCTTCACCTGCTCGTCGGCCCGCCCGATGAACTCGATCTCGCCGTCGCGGCGGAACCGGGCGAGGTCACCGGTCCGGTACATCCGGGCACCGGGGACGGCGGAGAACGGGTCCGGCACGAAGCGTTCCCGGGTCAGCTCGGGGCGTCCGAGGTAGCCCTTGGCCACACCGGCGCCACCGATGTACACCTCACCGACCACACCGGCGGGCACCGGCCTGAGCCCCGCGTCCAGCACATAGGCGGCTACTCCGTCGACCGGTCGGCCGATCGTCGGCGCTCCGTGCGCCTCGCCCTCGGCGGTGACCGACCCGACGGTGGTGAGCACCGTCGTCTCGGTGGGGCCGTACACGTTGATCAGGCGGAACGGAGTTCCCGGACGCGGGCGCGCGGTCAGCCGCTCCCCGCCGGTGACCATGAGCCGCAGTGGGGTGTCCGGGTCCCAGTCCTGGCCCAGCAGCGGTGTGGCGAGGGTGACGGGCAGACAGGTGACCGTGACGGAGTTCTCCCGGATCCAACCGCGGTAGTCGTCGGCGACGAGCAGGACGGCCCGCTCGGGGAAGTGCAGGGTGGCGCCGACGGCCAGGGACGGCCAGATCTCCAGCTGCGTGGCGTCGAACCCGGGGGAGAAGACGCAGGTGGCGTTGTCGTCCGCCGTGAGCCCGTACTCCCGTACATACCAGGAGACGAGGTTGCCCAGTCCGCGATGGGGTACCTCGACTCCCTTCGGGCGTCCGGTCGAGCCGGAGGTGAACATGATGTAAGCGATGTCGTCGGCGGAGACATCTACCGCGTCCAGGGCGGTGTCCACAGCGGTGTCGTCGTCCTCTGCCGGGTGGACCGCAAGACAGGTCCGGCCCGGGAACCGGGTGCGCCCCTCGTCGTCGGTGACCACCGCGAGGACATCGGCGTCTTCCGCCATCGCCTCCACCCGGGCCTGCGGATGTCCCGGGTCGATCGGGAGGAACGCGGCGCCGGTCTTGAGTACCGCGAGCTCGGAGATCACCAGCTCGGGTCCGCGCGGGAGACAGACGGCGACCACGGTTCCGGCGGACGCTCCCGAGGCGTGCAGCCTACGGGCGAGTCGGGCGGCGTCGCGCTCCATCTCCCCGTAGGTCACCGACCGGCCCGCCTGGACCAGCGCGACCTTGCCGGGCTCCTGCCGGGCGCGCAGCTCGACACGCCGGTGGACCGGGACGAACGCCTCCTCGGGCGTCTCCCCCGTGCGGGTTCCGGCGGCCGCGCGGACACTCCACTCCCGCAGGATCCGCTCGACACGCTCGTCGTCGGCCAGCCGGAGCCGGCCCACCGGGGCGCCCGGTTCGGCAACGGCGTGCGACAGCATCCGGAGGAAGGCCGACGCCATGGCGTCGACGGTCGCCGCGTCGAACAGATCCGCGTTGTACTCCCAGATCAGCCCGATACCGTCCGCCGAGCCGCCGTCGCCGCGCCCCTTGGTCCGGGGCGCCACGATGAGACCGAGATCCGACTTCGTCGTCCCGTTGAACGGTTCGGCGATGACCGAATCCGCGTCCCCGAACCGCGGTCCCTGGCTGCTGTCGTCATGAACGGTGATCATGCTCTGGAAGAGCGGCGTGTGAGCGGCCGTTCTGGAGATGCCGAGGTCGTCGATGACGAGAGGCAGCGGGCACGCCTGGTGCGCCGCGGCGTCCAGCACCGTGTCCCTCGCCTGCCGGAGCAGTTCCTCGAAGGTCGTGTCGGCGGAGAGCGTGGTGCGCAGGGCGGCCGTGTTCATGACCAGCCCGACCAGTTGCTCCTCTTCCCCGGTCTGCCGGTTGGCGAGCGGACTGCCGACGCAGAGGTCGGTGTCGCCGCTGTAACGGTGCAGCATCCCGACGAAGCACGCGTACAGCACCATGAAGTTGCTGACGCCGTGCCCCCGGCAGAGCGCGTCCAGACCGGGCATCAAGGCGGCCGGCACCTCGCTCGCCACCCGGCCGCCACGATGCGACTGTACGGGCGGCCGGGGCCTGTCCGTGGGGAGGTTGAGCAGGCCGGGCACACCGGACAGGTGCTCGCGCCAGTAGGCGCGGTGTGCGCGCATGGCGGAGGACTCCAGCGCCTGCCGCTGGCTTCGGGCGTACGCGCCGTACTGCGGCACCGGAGGCCGGGGCGGGAGCTGTTCACCGTGCAGACGGGCGTTGTAGAGCTCCTCGACCTGACGCAACAGCAGGGAGAAGGACCAGCTGTCGTGCACGATGTGGTGCCCCACGGCGAGCAGTTCGTGCTCCTGCGGGTCCAGCGTGAACGCCGTCCACCGTTCCAGCGGCAGTTCCGAGAGCACGAAGGGCCGGTCGAGCTCCTCGCCGATCAGCCGGAGGAGTTCACCGTCGCGGTCCTCGGCCGGCACATCGGAGAGGTCCACCCGGTTGATCGTCACCGGGCCGGGCTGATGGACGACCGTCGTGACGCGGCCGTGCTCCTCGCGATACGTGGTGCGCAGGATCTCGTGCCGGGCGTGGACCTCGGTCAACGTCCGTTCCAGCAGGTCGAGATCGAGGTCGCCGCGCACCCGGATGGCGCGGGAGCTGTTGTACACGGGGTCCCGCGGGGAGAGTTTGTGCAGGAACCACATCTGTTCCTGATTGACCGACAGGGGGTGGGCGGGCACCGGGTCGCCCGGCGAGGGAGTGCCGGCCGTCACTGTCGTTCCCGCGCCGTCGGACGGTGCTGTCTCCGACAGGTTCGTCGGTGCCGCGTCCCCCGGTTCGCCCGCGGTGGCGCCTCGTCGGACGGCTTCCGTCAGCTCACGCAGGGTGGGGTGGACGAAGATGTCGCGCACCGGAAGGTCGACGCCCAGCCGTTCCCGGACACGGGTGACGATCTGAGCGGCCAGCAGGGAGTCGCCTCCCAGCTCGAAGAAGCTGTCGTCTTTGTCGACCGACTCCAGGTTCAGCACTTCCCGCCAGATCTCGTTCAGATCGTCCTCGGCGGTGGTCGTCGGCTGCTGCGCGGTCTCGTCTTCGGTCGGATGCACGCAAATCTCCGTGATCTGGGCGTTTCCGCCCTGTCCAGCACGCGGTGCTCGGGTGAGTGAGGGTGCGAGTGACTGCCGGGAGGTGGATCAGTCGGTGGACGGCAGGTCCGGCCGGACCGTCGGCGCGTCCTTGGGGGCGGCGGAGCGTCCGCTCCCGACCAGCCGGGCCGTGGCGGCCAGCACGAGCAGGGCCAGCACCGTGATGCCGCTTCCGGTCAGCGTCAGGCTGGTCATCGAGCCGCCTTGGACGGCGAGCCCGCCGACGGCGCCGCCGATCGCCGCCCCCAGATACGAGGAGGAGCTGTTCAGGGACAGCGCGACGGTCGGAGCCGGGCTGTCCAGACCCGCGATGCGGTGGTTCTGTGCCGTGGGCAGGGCCCAGCAGGCGACGCTGACCACGGCGAGGACCATCCCGAACAGGGCGCGGTTCGACAGCGAGCCGCTCGGTTCCGGCAGGGTGAGCATCACCATGCCCAGCAGACCGGCCAACAGGACGCCCGTGGCCGCGAGATAGGCGCGGTGGCCGCCGAAGGCGTCGGCGGCACGGCCGCCGACGACGCTGCCCAGCACGGCGGCGACACCCCACACCAGCAGATAGGCGCTCACCCCGCTGGAGTCCGCCTTCGTGGTCGTCGTGGTGAGGGGGGCGATGTAGGTGAAGACGGTGAACACACCGGCGCAGGCGAGGGAGTTGGACACCAGGGCCGCCAGGACACCGGGGTGGGCCACGACCCTGAGCCGTTCGCGGACCGTGACGGACGGCGGGGTCGGCACCTGGGGGAGGGCCACGGCCAGGACGATCGCCGCCAGCGCCGCCAGAGCGGCGACCAGGACCAGCGTCGTACGCCAACTGCCCACCGCGCCGACCAGGGTTCCGATCGGCACGCCCAGTGCGGTGGCGGCGGACATACCGCCCGCGACCAGGGCGATCGCGCGGCCGCGCCGCTCTTGCGGGGTGATGCTGACGGTGATGGCCATGCCGCAGGGGATGTACAGGCCGGCCCCCAGGGCCGCGATCAGCCTGGAGAGCATGAGGACCGGGTAGTCGGGGGCGACGGCCCCGAGCGCGTTGGCCGCCACGAAGGCGACCATCGCTGTCAGCAGTAACTGCTTCCGGCGTAACGCGCCGGTGACCGCGGCGAGGACCGGTGCGCTCAGCGCGTAGACAAGAGCGAAGACACTGACGAGCTGGCCGGCACCGGACTGTGTGACATGAAGGTCCGCCGCGATGCGTTCGAGCAGGCCGTTGATGACGAAACTGTCGGTACCGATGCTGAATGCGCCCAGACTGAGCGCCAGCAGGAGCGTGCGGTTCGGCAGGGCGGTCGCGCTCTGCGCCGTCATCCGCCGGCTCCCCTTGGTTCCGGAACGGATTCCACTTCAATACCCCCGTGTGGATCGTGAGATCTGATCTATACAGCCTTCGGATGCGCGGAAGCAGGAGATATCGCACTTTGCTTTACAGCACAGCCGAGGTGACTGCATGGTGCAAGCGGCCGACAAGTTCCCGCTCCACAAGAAGGGAAAGGGCTGCGAGCCTGATGTTTCAAGTATCCCCGCACAAGAGCGGACTCCGCCGGAGTCGCGTGCAAGGGAAAACTACGGCTTGCTTGTCTTGTTGCTCCGTCTACGGACCTCGTGCCCGCCCTCCCTCGGCACCGCCGGCCTCGTCGGCCGACTCGTTCGCCAAGATCGAGCCAAGGCGAACCTAACCGAGCGCCTCGATTGCCGTCAATAGTTAAACGGTGGCCGGGGTTGTGCGGTCATCGCGGGATCGGTTCCACCGCATTTCCGACTCATGGCCGGCCAGATTGGCTGAATCCTTACGACCCCGGCCCATTCGGAACTCGCTGCACAGCCTCGACCGACCAGGGGCGACCAGCCGCGCAGCACGGGACGCGGCACGCCTCCACCTTTCCATTGGCCGGAACATGCCGATGATTCGACAGTCGGCGCGACGACACGCCCGAACGGCGTGAACCCCTCGCTTCCAGGTGGCTTGAAGCGGCCGGTCCCGTCGGCCGATCCGATCATTTCGCGCCCGCGTTCCCAGGGTGTCGCAAATCCATGCGTAAAAAGTTGGCCGAAATCTCGAACCCCCGCACATTCACAAGTTCTTGATAAGCGAGGCAAGTGGGGCATAGGCGCGCAACGCGCCCATAATCAACTGCCTTGACAGACCGAATGGCTGCTGCCTAGCGTCTTGCGGTGGCTCGGACGGGGGTCTGAGGAGTCGCAAGAAAAGAGGTCGGCCGAAAGGCGGCCGCTGGGGCCTGTGAATGGCCGCGACTCGTCAATCTTCCCGCTTCCGGCGATATGGCGTACGCAGAACTTCTGAAGTTCGAGCGAATGGTATTGCAGAGAAGCTGGGAAAGGTGGAGGAAGTGCTTGTCGCATACGGTCGCCTGCTCCCGGCGCCCCGAGCAACCGCCGGGAATCACCCACGGCCCGCCTGCTGCGTGTGTCAAGCGGCTGGCTCGGGCGATCCATCGTCGTCCCGACACCTCATGACCTGGAGGGCGCACGCATGACCACCACCACCGACTCGGCCGGCACCGATGCCGCACCCGCGTATCCCACGGTCCGTACCGGGTGTCCGCTCGATCTGCCACCGCTCGTGGGCGAGATGCGGGAGGAACGTCCCGTCTCCCGGGTGACGCTCTGGGACGGCAGCCGCCCCTGGGTAGTGACCCGGTACTCCGACGCGCGGCAGGCGCTGCGCGATCCCCGGCTGAGCGCGGATCTCCACCGCCCTGGATTTCCGTTCATCTCCCCGGTCCAGAAGGTCCAGCAGAACGAGGATCTCCCGGTCGGCTTTCTGCGCATGGATCCGCCGGAGCACACCAGGCAACGCCGCATGCTCACCGCGGAGTTCATCGTCAAGCGGATGCAGCGGATGCGCCCGGAGGTCGATGCCCTGGTGGAGTCGCTGCTCGACGACATGATCGCCGCCGGCTCCCCCGCGGACCTGGTGGACGCGTTCGCGCTGCCCCTGCCCTCGCTCGTGATCTGCAAGCTGCTCGGTGTGCCCTACCAGGACCACGAGTTCTTCCAGGAACAGAGCCGTCTGATGATCGATCAGACCGCCGGGGTCGAGAAGGTCCTTGCCGCCCGTGAGGAGTTGCGCGCCTACTTCGACCGGCTGGCCACCCACAAGGCCAGTCATCCGGACGACGACCTGCTCAGCAGGCTGGTCGCCGAGCAGGAGGCACCGGGACGCCTCAGCCATGACGAGGTCGTCGGCATGGCTGCCGTGCTTCTCGTCGCAGGGCACGAGACCACCGCCAACATGATCGGCATCGGCGTGCTGAACCTGTTGGAGGCACCCGGCCAGTGGGCGGCACTGTGCGAGGATCCCGACCTGATTCCGGGGGCCGTGGAGGAGCTTCTGCGGTATCAGACCGTCATCCACACCGGGCTGCCGCGGGTGGCCACGGAGGACATGGAGATCGGCGGTGTCACCGTGCGGGCCGGCGAGGGCGTCCTGATCCAGCTGGCCGCCGCCAATCGTGACCCCCGCGTCTTCGACGCCCCGGACCGGCTGGACGTCCGGCACCCGGCGCGCCAGCATCTGGCGTTCGGCTTCGGCGTGCACCAGTGCCTGGGACTGCCGCTCGCCCGCATGGAACTCCAGTCGGCCCTGGAGGGCCTGGTGCGCCGCCTCCCCGGGCTGCGGGTCACCAAGCCCTTGGAGGAGCTCGGCTTCCGCCACCGGATGAACGTCTACGGGCTGTTCGAACTGCCAGTGACCTGGTGAGGCGCTCTCCCGCAGACCTGACTGGGGGCTGACATCCCGACGACGAGCACCCCGGTACGGTCACCGGCGCTGCGCGCCCTGGAGTGCATCCGGTGCGCGACCCGCTACCCGCTCACCGACCACCCACGGGGCTGCCCCGCGTGCGAACTGCACGGCCTCACCGGGCGAACACCGCGCACCATGGACACGTGAACCTGGGCCCGCTCCGCCTGCCCGGCCCGCCCGCCCGGCCTATCGTCGGCCAGTCGGACCGCCGGCGGCGGTGACGGACTCTCGGGGTGCGGAGAGGGTCGCCAGCCGTCGTAGGCCGGCCCGTCGCTGCACCAGGCTCAGCCCGGTGACCCCCGCGCCGAGCACCAGCCAGCCCGCCGGACCGGCCGTCATCACCGCGCCGGTCAGCAGCAGGGGGCCCACCGACTTCTGTACCGACTGGGCCATTCCGGCCACTCCCAGATAGGAGGCACGGGCCCGTGGCGGTGCCAGGCTGACCGCCAGCTCCCACGAGCTCACCGAGCGCATCAGCTCGGCCAGGGTGACCAGCATCGCGGCCGCCAGCATGGCGAGCGAGGCCGGCCAGGCCCCACCGCCGGTGGCGGTCGCCGGCACCAGACAGCACGCGGAGAAGGTGACGCCGTACCAGCCCACTGCCGCGGCTGCCCCGCGCGGCCCTTCGACCCGTGCCGAGATCCGTAGTTGCAGGACCACCACGAGCACGGTGTTGACCACCAGGAAGGCGGGAACAACCGCGTGCGGCGCGCTCGTGTGGTGCACCAGCCACAGCGGCAGACCGACGTTGAGAACCGAGTCGTCCAGGTTCATCGGGATGTCGAGCAGGACGAAGAGCAGGTAGCCGCGGTCTCGCCAAGGACTGGGGGCGTATGACGGTGCGTCAGGTACGTCAGGTGCGTCAGGGGCTCTGCCTTGACCCTGTGCCACGACCAGTCCGTGGCCGGCCGGCTCCCGGGTCCGCCAGACCAGTGCGGCGGCCAGGACGAAGGAGAGCGCGTCGGCCAGGATCAGCGCGCGGTAGGCGTTCGTGGTGCCCACGCCGAGACCGATTGCGGCGATGCCCGCACCGACCGCGTATCCGGCGTTGGCCACACTGCGCGACAGCGCCTGGTAGGTGGCCCGTTGCTCACCCGCGGCCCGGGTGGCGAAGAGCATCTCCAGCGTCTTGGCCGCTCGCTCTCCCAGGCAGGTGAGGGCGACCACGGGCAGCAGGGTGGCGAAGTCGTCGGCCACCAGCAGCAGGCCCATCGTGCCCAGCCGCAGCAGATGACAGCCGATCAGCAGCCCACGCACCGGGAACCGTTCGGCGGCGCGACCCGCCAACGGTGACCCGGCTATCCCCGCAACCGCCCCCGCCCCCAGCAGCAGTCCGAGCCGGCGCGCGTCCAGTCCGCTGACGAAGGTGAAGTACAGCACCGAGGCCGCGGCCCACACCCCGGTCCCGGTCCGGTCCACGCACTGCGCGAGCAGCATGGTCCGCGCGTCCCGCCCGCCCGGCGGCCGCCGCAGCTGCGCTATCAGTCCGTCCCCGGCCCATGACATGACTGGCCCCCGGTTCTCCCATCAGAATAATCTCGACGTCAAGATACTCGATATCGACAGACTTTGCAGTCGATGGCAGGCCGGTGACTCGCCGAGGCTGATGCCGACGTCCGGCCCGGTGGTGCCGTCGGCGTAGGCGACGAGGTAGCCGCTGCCGGCCGGCGAGGGCACCGTGAGATGGAGATCGACTGCACTCACTGCGCTCGCGGGGGCCCCGTGCGCGCCGGTGACCTTGAGTCTGAGCGTGGCGTGAGCGCCGAGCTTGGCGATCTTCCCGCCGGTGCCGGTACGGGTGTTGAGGATCCGTGTCGGGCTGACGGGCCGGAACACCGGGCCGCCCGTGGTGGAGCCGTACCAGCCGACAAGGTCGGCGACGAGGTGTGCCGAGGAACTGCTGTTGTTGGGGAGTACGACCTTGCCGTCGACCACCGGAACTACGATCTGGGCGGGGGCGGTCTGTCCGGTGGTCCGGTAGGGGCCGGTCTGTCCGGTGGTCCGGTAGGGGCCGGTCTGTCCGGTGGTCCGGTAGGGGCCGGTCTGTCCGGTGGTCCGGTAGGGGCCGGTCACTCCGGAGTGGATGGTGCTGTCGGGTGAGACGGTGAGACGCTCGAAGCTCCCAAGTCCCCGTGGGCCGAGGGTCGTTGCACGGAGGGCAGGAGATCCGGCCGGGCCGCAGATCGAGTGGCAGACGAGTCGGGCTGTACGCCGGGTATTCCTGGAACACCTTTCTGACCTGCGCCTTCTCGGACCGGATCGGCTGTGAGCTGCTAGGTCGGGTTGCAGAGGCGATCGGAGGCAGCCAGAGGAACCCGCTCTGATTCGACCCCGGTTCGACCCGGGTCGCTCAATGGAAATCAGAGGCAGTCGCCTCAGGATCTGCCCTCTGAGCGGCCCGAGTTGGCCGGCGTGGATCAAGGGTGAAGCTTCTGACGAGTCACCGGTTCGCCTCCCGTCGAGCAACGATGGGGACGCCCGCCTCCCGCCGGTGCCGGCACGCACGAAGGCCCCCGACACACCCGAACTCAGGGCCACCGGAGCCGCGTTCAAAGCCTCCGAGCGGAACCGGGGGGGGCTCTACGGGCGCTTGCCTTCCGGCCGCCTTCGATGTTCGGGACCACTCCCTGACGAGGCGGCGCCAGCGCGGTGCCCCTGGTGCCGAGTTCCCCTTTCCGATGGGCTAGCGTAGCCTGCAGTCTAACTGCAAGTAGACGCCTGCGGGTGCATCGCGGGATGACGGGAAGGAAGGTGCGGCGTGCTGCCGGAACTCGACGTTGCCCGGGGGTTCTCGTCCTGGACGCTCGACCCGGTGGCTCTGGCCGCCGTGGTCGTACTCGGCGGGCTGTACGCCGCGGGAGTGGTCCGACGGGTGAGGTCCGGGCAGCGCTGGTCGGCGACCAGGACCCTGGCTTTCGCGCTGCTCGGGCTCGGCATGCTCGTGGTGGCCACCATGTCGTCGCTCGCCGTCTACGACCGGGTGCTGTTCTGGCCGGCCGCGGTGCAGAACATCCTGCTCGACCTGCTGGTCCCGCTGGGCCTTGCGCTCGGCGACCCCCTGGGCCTCGCCGACCCGGACGGTCCCGTGCAGCGGGCGGTGACCTCGCGGCCGGTGAGGATCCTGACGTTCCCGCTGGTCAGTTCGGTGTTCGTGCTTGCGTCCGAGCTGACGATCTACTTCACGCCATACTTCCCTGCGGCGCTGCAGGGTGGTCTGGTGCTGCAGCTGATGCATGCCCAACTGCTCCTGACCGGCTGCCTGTTCATCCTGCCAATACTCACCCGCCAGGAGATGCTCCCACGCTGGTGCACCTACCCGGTCAGGGCGGCGCTGGTCTTCTTCGACGGACTCTTCGACTCGATTCCAGGCATCGCCGTCATGACCACCGGCACCCTTGTCGCAGGGAACTGGTACCGCGCCCACCCCCGAACCTGGGGTCCCACCCCGGAGTTCGACCAGATGCTCGGCGGCGGCCTGATGCTGACGCTGGCTGAACTGGTCGCCTTCCCCTTCTTGATCGCGGTGTTCGTCCAGTGGTGGCGCGCGGAGCGGGACAAGACCGCCGAGCTGGACGCGCGCCTCGACCGCGAGCTCACCCCCGTTGCCGGATCCGCTCCGGCGGACCCGGCGGCGCCGGAACCCGCGCCGGCCTCCGTCGCAGCCGGGACCCCCCAGGCTCCGGAGCGGTTCCGCCCCTGGTGGGAGACCGACCTGGGCGAGGTAGGCCAGCGCATGCGCCGATGAAAGGGCCGTTCACGGGCCCAGCCAAGGAACGGAGGCATGCCAATGTAGGCGAGGAAGTAATCGCAACGGCAGTCATAAGTCTGCCAGCCAAAACGTCTTTCACATGGCGCTCGATTTCGGGTGTCTGAGCAATAGGAACGGCAATGTTCTTCATACGTAATTCACGATCGGCGAAGCGCACTGAATCATGACCAAGATCCTTCTTTCTCTCCATGTCCTGGCTGCCATCATCGCGATCGGCCCCGTTTCCGTTGCGGCCAGTATGTTCCCGCCGGCTGCCCGCCGTGCCGGGGCAAGCGAGTCGGACACCTCCACGGCGGCTACGATCCAACTCCTCCACCGAATCTGCCGGGTCTACGCCGGCATCGGTCTGGCTGTCCCGGTACTGGGGTTCGCCACTGCCTCGTACATGGGCATTCTCGGGAGTGCATGGCTGATCGCATCGATCATCTTGACCGCGGCGGCGGCTGGTATCCTCGTCGCCCTCGTGCTGCCCAGCCAAGACAAGCTCCTTGCGCACATCACCACCCACGGCGCCATCGAGCGATCACACACTGCTCAACTAGCCATGTATACCGGCCTTTTCAACCTGCTGTGGGCAGTAGTCACTGTGTTGATGGTCGTCCGTCCCGGCTCCACCACGGGAGTGTGAACTCACCTCCCCGGCACTTCTCCTGATAAATCTCGCCACGGTGCAGAATGCTTCCATTGCATCCTTGACTGACCCAATCCACGGATGCGGGTGTTCGGTTGCAATCGGCTGCGTGTTGCGCAATCCACTGAAGCGAGGTGCAATCGTCGTCCTGGCTTCCATTCCTGGCGTAGGAGCTACTCTCGCCCTGAGGCAGCTCTCCTCTGCCGAGAAGACAATTGTGTCCGCCTGCGGCTGACTGTGCAGCAGCAGCCCACTACGGCGACCAGCGAGAATCAACAATTACGTTCGGTTGAGGGACGGCTTTCTAAAGCCTTACCCTGCTCTCTGTTTCCTCAGCTCAGTAAGGCAGCAAGCCGTGCCCTGACTTGTTCATCGTCGTGCAGGCGGCGGCCGGCGACGCCGTGCTGCTCGGCCTCCTGGCGGGCGGCGGCGTAGGCGGCGGCCTGGTCCATGCGGGCCTGGGACCACCACAGATCTCCGAGGATGCGATGGCCTGGCGGCCTTTCGACGGTTCTCCGCCTCGAATGCCTGGGCGACAGTCAGGCTGTCCTCGTAGGCATGGCGCCGGATGATAAGACCGTCTTCGGCGGTGAGATGCAGAGCAAATCGCGCGTGATGCGCACGTCCCGAGCGCGACTTCCACGTGCGGGGTCGTCCCGGTAGCACGCCTGGTTGCTCTGGTCGTCCGGCGTGCCGTCGACCAGGAGCCACCCTCCACAGGACGTCCTTGTGGCAGTCGGGGCAGGGGCGCAGCTCGCGCGGGATGGGAATCACCAGCGGTCACCCGACCCCGCCCGGACGTTCGACCACGGTCCGGTCCGGCACGTAGTCGCCGCGGCGGAGCGGCTTGGACCACAGCCGCCCCTCGAAACGGCCGCCGCAGCCGCCCCAACCGCGCGGGCAGCCCTTCGCGGGGGCGGGCGGTGGGCGGGCACCGGGCATCGGCGCCTCCCCCGCAGCCGCCCCGGCCTGGCGGGTCACCCGGATCAGCATCGTGACGTGCGGCCGCGTCACAACGTCGCCGAGCCGCATGTCCGGGCCGACCACGTGCTCGTCGGAGTCGTCCGACAGCACACCCACCGTGAGGACCTGGCCCTTGCGCTTCTTGTCGGTCAGGCCGTCGACCGCCGCCTTGCAGCTCGGGTACCAGTTCGCGGGGTCCCGCACACGCCTCGTGGCCGGGGAGTACACGCCGCGGATGGAGATCCGTTCGAGCCTGGGAATGCGGGCCGGCGTGTCAGCTGCGGTTTCGTCGCTCGATGCGGAGGTGAACCACGGCATGTTACGGTACTGAGTACCACTTGGAACTCGATACCGAGGAGACTGCCATGGATAGCCGGACCATCGTGTTGACCGGAGTGACCCGCGGTTTCGGCCGCGAGTCCGTCGAGTTGCTGATCCGGGAACGGCCGCAGGACCACTACGTCGTACTGGCTCGCCGCGGCGGCGAACGCCTCGCTGCGGATCTCGCCGAGGCCACCGGCGCTTCCGGGGTCACCGGCTTGGACTGTGACCTCGCTTCGCTCGCCGAGATCAGGCGGGCGGTGGAGGAGATTCTGCGTGGGCTCGACACCGGGTACCTGCCGCCGCTCGGTGGCTATCTCGGCAACGCCGGCCTGACGGTCACGACGACCGGGAAACGCACCACGGACGGGTACGAGATGACCTTCGGGGTCAATGTGCTGTCCCACTACCTGCTCGTCAGGGAGCTGCTGCCCCGGTTTACCGGTCCGGGCTGGATCGTGCTTACCTCGAGCGACTGCCACTTCGGGCAGTTCCGCTACACGCTCGGCGCCACGCCGCCGCCGCGCTGGGAGACGCCGGAACGACTGGCCACGCCTCGTGCCGGTGGCGCGCGGGAGGCCGGGCGGGCGTACGCGACCAGCAAACTCGGCGTCATCTACCTGACCCACGCGCTGGCCCGCCGCCTGCCCGAGAGCGTCGGTGTCTACTCCTACAACCCGGCGCTCGTCGCGGGCACCGACTTCTTCCGCCACGCCCCGGGGCCCGTGCGGGGCGTGCTCAACGGCTACTTCCAGCTTCAGCGATTCCTCGGCCGGGGCATGACGCCGCAGCAGGCGGGCGCGCGGCTCACTGAGACGATCCTGACCGGACTGACCGCCCGGACCGGGTCCTACCTCGATCGCGGCCGCAACGTGCCGTCGTCGCCTGAGTCGCACGACGAGGCCCGCGAGGAGGAGCTGTGGCGCGAGGCCGCTCGCCTCGTCGACGCTGACCGGCGGACGGGACGGGCGGATATCCTGGCCGAATGAGCGCGAACAAGGTTCCGGTGGAGTCATTGCGGGACCGCAAACGCCGCCAGACCCGGGAACGGATCATCGAGACGGCCTTCGCGCTCTTCATGGAACGGGGGTTCGACGTCGTCACCGTGGACGAGATCGCCCAGCGGGCCGAGATCGGCCGCACCACCTTCTTCCGCTACTTCGGCGACAAGCAGGAAGTCGTCTTCTCCACCGAGGACGACTTCCTGCGCGCGCTCACCACGGCCATGCACGATGCGCCCACCGAGCCGCTCCAGGATCTCGCGCAGGCACTGACCAGATCTCGGCGGCTGCTGCTCGCGATCTGCACCGAGGCCGCCCGCAACCCCGGCCACTACGCGGTTTACCACCGTCTGGTCAAGCAGCACCCCGAGCTCGAAGACCGCCACACCCGCAAGACCCGGCACTACGCCGACCTCCTCGAGAAACACCTGATCGACCACGGCACCCCGCCGGCCACCGCCGTCCTCGCCGCCCAGTTGACCGTCGCCTGCTACCAGGCGGCGTGGCGCCTCGGCAGCCACGACGCGACGGCGGTGCTCCGCGAAGCGAATGACGCCTTCGACCTGCTGCTGGCCGCCACCGGCGCATGACCGGCGGACTGGCCTTCGCTCGGCCGGGACATGCGCAACCTCGCAGCCGGCTCGACCACCAGTCCAGCACTCAGGCAGATACCGTTCCCGATCAATCAGCCGAGACCCCGCCACTGTCAATCCCCTCCGACTGTGGAGACCTTCCTATGCAACCAGCCCCTCGGTGAGGGTGGCTCGGTGGTCGTGTTCGTAGTCGATCGGGCTCTTGAAGCCGCACACGCTGTGAAGCCGCCGCGCGGTGCAGAAGTCGGTGATCCAGGTGGCGATCCTGATCCGGCCCTGGCACGGGTGGCGAAAGTGTGCCGGTGGACGTACTCGACCTTGAGCACGCTGTTGAACGTCACTCCCGCCGCCCGGCGCGGTACCCGCGCGACGGGCCCGCGATACCCAACTGGCCAGCGTGATCTCGTTGATCCCCAGATCCTTCGCGACCTCGGCGACGGCCTTGCCGGTCTCGGTGACGATCCGTACGGCCCCTCGCGGAACTCCGCATCGAACTTCCGCCGCTTGTCTGCCATGACTCCCAACTTCCCCTGCAGTCACGGTCTCCACGCTACGAGGGGAGGGACACGCGGTGGCCTGCCCTTGTCCAGGGAGCATTCAGCGACTGCGGATGCACGCCCCGGGCAGACACCCGCGCGTTCACGACCCTCGACCGGCTACACCACTTCGCGGGACACCATCGGGTAGCGGGATGGACGTGCCATGAGATGAGACCTGTACTCGTGATGGCAACACTCTGAGCTTAGGTTTGATAGCGCCGTGTGGGCGTGCGCGGTGACACGGAGAGGGGCCCAGGTGGGCGGGACGTTGGAAAGCGTCCCTGAGGAGACGAGGCCATACGGTCGATCTGCTCGTTCCGATACGGTGGGAGTGCTCCGACATGGCCCGGGAAGGAAGACGCGAATGGCAGACGCAGGGGACGCCAGCTCGGCACAATACCCACTGGGCCCAACGATGATCATGATCCTCCAGGGGCGTTTTTTGGAAGGACGGGTAGAGGACTCACTGAAGGGCATCGGCCTGTCCCTGCGACGCCTGGGCCTCTTGGGGCACCTGCGACATGATCCAGGCATCTCGTTCAGCGCACTGGCGCGGCGAGCGGGGATCAAAGTGCAGAGCCTGCATCCGATCATCGACGCGCTGATCTCTGACGGATACGTCGCCACCGTCGGGAGCGGGGGGCAGGGCCGCGCAGCGGTGATAGAGCTGACGGACCGTGGCGTGAAGGTGCTCGAGCGGGCAACCCAGTTGATCGCGGACTACGACCATGAGGTGTTCGCCGAGGACGAGTGGAAGGACCTGGGTACAGCGCTTACTCGTTTGGGGGAGGCGTTGTGGCGCGAGCGTATGGCCTCATCCGGTGGAGTGACCGCTCCGGCGGCGACCCCCGTTGCCGGGCGTCCTTCCCGAGGCTGACGTCTTCTCTGGGTCCGTGGGAGCTTCCTTTGCTTGGGAGTGGTTGTTCGGCCATGCCCTGAGAGGGCGTTTGAAGCAGGCAAATTGCCCTTGCCCCAGTAAGTTCCTCGCCAGGTGGGGGTCGACTCGTCCGTTATGCGCCTCGCGAGGTGGTCGATCGACGCGATGTGGATCACGGCTTCGGAGCTGGCGGTGAGGGTCTCGTAGTCGCGGGCGAGGCGGCGGTGCATCATGATCCAACCGATACTCCGCTCGACCACCCAGCGCCTTTTCACGACGTGAAACCCACGAGTGCCCGGGTTTCTGCTGACGACTTCGACATCGATTCCGAGGCGGGCGCCGTGCTCAATGACGGCGTTCTTGAAGCCGGTGTCGACCCAGCTCTCGGAGATGGTCGGGTACTTCTCCTTCGCCTGGTCGAGGAGGCGTATTCCCAGGGCGTTCTCCGAGAGGCCGGCGGCGGTGATTCCGCGGCACCTTCACACCAGACGGACTTCCGGGCACAGAAGCGCACGAGACGGATGGCCAGGGCTGTTGCAAAGTTGCGTGGTCTTGAATCATTGCTGATCAGGTGAGGTCGAGGAGGTCCCGCGGGCGGCGGAAGGGTTCGCAGGACATCTCGCGGAGGCCGGCTGAGATGTTCGCGTGGCCCGCCGCGCGGAGCTGGTTGATCGCGAAGCTGCGCAGGGTGGCCATGTTCCCGGGTCCGTGGCCGGTGCGGACTTTCGAGGCGTCCTCGGCGAAGGTGGTGTCGCGGACAAAGTGGTGCCGGTTCTCGATGGTCCACTGCGAGCGCGCGATCACCGCGAGACCTCGGGGGATGCCTGGCGACTGGTGAGGTCGGTGATCACGCAGACGGTCTCGCGGATACGTTTACCGGTCTTCACGCGGGTCCGGTGCCGGACGATCTTCGCGACCTGCGCGGCGTGCGGGAAGTCGATGCCGAGGGCGGTGACGGTCAGGACCTGTACCACCCGGGTCTCCAACCGCCCGTGGCCGTGGGATCGGTCGTAGAACTTCGCCGTCGCCTTGTCCCAGGGCAGGTCTTGAGCTGCGCGTACAGGATCGGCTGGTTCTTGACGGTGAAGGCGTAGTGCGCGTCCTTCTGCTCGACGAGGAAGTGGGCGTGTGCGCGTTGGGTGTGCAGGGCGTCGGCGGTCACTGTCACATCGGCCAGGTCGTAGGGCTCCAACAGGGCGGCGAAGCAGGTGATTTCGTTGGTCTTGTCCGGCACCCGCAGCTGGGTGACGGCCGTCCCGGCACCGGTCATCGCGGCCAGCAGATGGGCGGCCGGGCTGTCGCCGCTGCGCGAGCCGCGGGCGCTCTTGCCGTCCACGGCCAGGGTGTCGGACCTGGCCGGGTCGGCGCCGAGCAGGTCGGCAAGCCCGCTGGGGCAGGTGGCGTTGATGATCCGGCGGACGGTCGCCGTGCTCGGCGCGACACGGATGGCGAACACGCTGGTGGTGCGGGCACCGAGCCGGGTGAGAGCCTCCTGCGGAGCGTTCCTGGCCCACGCCGATCGCGGCGAACGAACGCGCTCCGGCCGGCACGGCTGAGCACGCGATGAGCAGTACGCTCACGAACGGGTGACGCTTCCCGCGCGGGTGCCGCGGATCCGCCAGTGTGGCCAGTCGCTGCGGCAGTCCCGGCAGTGCGCGGTGCTGACGCAAGGGCGACTTGATCAGGCAGACACTGGCGGACTGACGGCACAACGAAGCTCCGGTTCGGCAGGGCGACTTGAGTGGCTGTTCTGCGAGTGTTCGGCCAGGCCTTGGTGGCCGGGCTCAAACCGTCGTCGCAACAGCGACGGCCCAACCGACGTAGGCAAAGTTGAGAAGCACCTTGACGGTTGCGCTCGCCAACCCGCGAGCACGGCGCGGCCGCTCAGCCACGACCCGGGCCAGCCCATCGAGATGCGCGACGACGAAGACCGAGATCAACGCCGCGGCGATCCACCCGCCCGCCGCTCGGCTCCGCGGCGCGAGGAGGAGAACGCTGTCGATGATCAGCGCAACCCCGCCCGCAGCGACGAGCAGTCGTGCGCGCCCCAGCCAAGAAGGGACCAACCGGCGGACGTAGTCCGGGCGCACGAAGTGCGCGACGCCGTTGCCAATCAGGAAGGCCGCCAAGGCGACGGCCGCAATAGAATTCATGCCATGACAGTGCCACCGACCCGGGCCTGGACGCTTGAACGAAACGATCGCGCCCTCCACTTCGCCTCCGGCCCGGCGGCGACGATGTTCGCCGAGTCCGGCGCCTTTCGGGTACGCCCCCACCGGCACCCAGCGTGGAAGATCGTGCTCACGCTCGGCGGCGGTGTCGAGGTCGGCTACGGCGGCAACCGCACCGTCACCGCGGTCGGCGTGATCGTGCCGCCGCAGCTGGCACACACCTGCGCCGTCTCGTCGGCCTACGTCGCCCTCTTCCTGGACCCGTGGGAGCTGGCGCTCGGCACCGGCCCGACCCGCCTGAGCCAGACCGCGACCCACCGCGTACTCGCGGCCCTCGACCATCCCGGCCCCGGCGCCGACCTGGACGCGGCCCGTGCCGAGCTCGCGACCCTCGCCGGAGCGGGCGCCCCGCTCGATTCCAGGGTCGCCCACGCGGTGCGGGAGATCACCCGCCCCGGGTCCACCGCCACGATCGGCGCGCTCGCCGCTCAGGTCGGGCTCTCCCACCCGCGGTTGCGCACCCTCGTCCGCGACGGGGTGGGTATCCCGCTCCCGCGGCTACGCCTGTGGGCCATGCTGCGCACCGCCATGACCGAACTACCGGCCGAGTCCGCGGCCGCCGCGGCTGCTTTCGCGGGCTTCGCCGACCAGGCGCACCTCACCCGCACGGCGCGAACCCTCGCCGGCCGCAACCCGTCGGAGATCCTCCGCCCGGGAGCGTCCGGCGCCCCGGCGTAGACCCGTCAACCCTGGCATTCATGGCCCCGGCGGGCCCCCTCTCGGAGCCGATCAACTCCGCTTCCTTCTGCCCGGATCCCATGCCTCATCCGGCAGATCACTCGGGTACGACTCGTGCCCGCCCATGCTTTCCAGCGGACCGTGCCCCGGGCCGACCGTGAAGCCCCAGAACCGGACAACCCGCCCTCAAGCGCGACGAGAACCACCGAACACCCGCAGAACAGCCACTGAGAGGCACCCGCTCCAACCGGGGCTTCGTTGTGTACGAGACGGGCCGACGAGCAGTCGTCACGCCACCGCGGCCTCCGACTTCGCAGCGTCACCGGAACTTTGAAACAGCCCCCGGGCCCTGACCGACGACCTTCGTGCGCAGATCGACGACCTGCAGACCCGGCTACAGCAGGCCGAGACACACCTCGAGCACCACGCGATCACCGCAAGACCGTCACCGGCTGCGGTGGACGCATTATCGACGACCGAGAGCGGGGGCCAGATCGTCGCACAGCCGAATGTGCAGCTAACCGTCGAGGCGTTGTCCGGCTTAAAGACATAGAGAACGTTACCCTTGCCATCGACGAGTATGTCGCCAAGATCTTTGGAGTCCAGTACTGCTATGGCCGATGTTCGAGCACCAACTTTTGCTGAGCCACCGGCTGTGCAGCCGACGAGTGTGGCGGCGAGGCCTATAGCCATTTCAACCGAGGACGCTAAAGAATTCCTGCGGTACGCTCGCCTTGAGAGGGGTGACGCGATATCGAATCACCACGTCGCGATTAGCTTAGAAGCGATCGCCCATACCAGTCATGTTTCCCAGCGACGCCGGGCAGGATCGCGAACAGGGCGCTAGACCGGCGTCTTCGTCGTCTGAGGCGCCACTTTCCTGTCCGATCGAGTAGGAATAGGACCGACGGAGCATCTCTTCGCCGGGATGTTCAGCGCGATTCAGTATTGCACGAGTGTATCGATGGCCACTGCGGCGAACAACAATGCAAGATACGCATTCGATACCGCAAACATCCGCATTGGTCGCGCGGCGGCTTCCGCTCGTCGGGCAGCGGCTTGGAGTCGAAGAGCTTCCCATACGAACCACGCTCCTCCGACTACAGCCACCATTGCATAGGTCCAACTCATTCCTGCAATAGGAATGAGGAGAATGGAGGTCATGGCAGTCATGACGGCATATGCAATCACCCTCTTGGCCACGTGCTCGATTCCGTGGATTGCGCCGAGCATGGGGACGCTGACACGGCGGTAGTCCTCGCCGTACTTGACGGACAGAGGCCAATAATGAGCCGGGGTCCAAAAGAAAATCACCAGAAAGAGCATTACCGCCGGCCATGACACGGTCCCTGTCCCTGATGCCCAGCCGATGAATACAGGGAAGCAGCCCGCGATGCCGCCCCACACTATGTTTTGCTCAGTGCGACGCTTGAGGAGAATTGTGTACACGACGACATACCATAGAATCGCGCAGACAGACAGTACAGCGGCAAGGTAATTCACAAGGCACCAGAACCAAACCGTCGAGGAGATGGCCAGGAGCCAGGCGAAGATCAATCCGGACCGCGGTGTCACCTCTCCGGTCACCAAAGGGCGACCAGATGTGCGTCTCATCCGGGCATCCATGTCTCGGTCTAGGTACATGTTGAAAGCCGATGCGCTGCCCGAGCTTGCCGCTCCACCAATGAGTGTCACCAAGATGAGCAGCAAATTCGGCAAGCCGCCATGAGCCAAAACCATGGTCGGCACAGTCGTGACAAGCAGAAGTTCCATGACTCGCGGCTTTGTCATAACAACGTAGGCGCGAACGCGTAGAAATCTTCCATATGCAATTGAGCCTGACGGGTCGCGCGTGAGATGGGATGCGAGTTGTTCACTCCGCTCTTCTGAGTTTCGATTCTTAGTGCGCACGCTGTTTTGTCGAGCGTCTCCGCTGCTCACAACGGCCTACCTTTCCGGCGTAGGGCGGCAAGCCTCGCGGCTGCTCCCGCATCGACTCTCGATCCGCGCCACTTGCAGCCTAGCTGTAAGTTCGAGGCGTCTTGAACGGGGGTCGATGATCCGTGCTGCCACGGCCGACAAGCAGAGACTGCTCGCACAGCGCGGCTACGCGGTCCCTGAGTAACCTGGGCTGCGCGTGAGGACGCTGCCAGACGCGTTCGCCTCTACCCAGGCCAAAGGTGTCAACGTCTCACCGGGAGCGGGCGTGAGACGCGCCCGCTCCGAGGGCCTCCCCTGCGACGGTCCGGGTCCTCAGGCCTCGGCCGCCGGGCGCGCGGACGCCACGGACAGGTCGAGCGCGTCCGCCGCCATCGCGTTCCGCCTCCCGTATCGCCACTGCCACACCAGCAGCGGCCCGGCGACGGCGAGCACCAGCACGCTCGACATCCGCCACCCCAGGGTGTCGAACGCGGTGGCCGACAGCAGGGACGCGACGACGGACACGGCGCCGGTGGCGCCCTCCACGACCGCCTGGAGGCGCGAGCCCCGGCCGGTCGCGTAGCTGCGCACCAGGAACGCCGTGCCGGCCAGGTACGTGAAGTTCCAGCCCACCCCCGCACAGATCATCGCCGTCATCATGGCGGCCGCGCCGTCGCCGGAAGCCCCCGCGACCCCGCCGAGCAGCGTGATCCCGATGCCAGTGAGCGCGGTGTGCCAGGGGCCGATCCTGCGCATCAGCTCGCCACTGATCAGTGCCGGGGCGAACATCCCGACCAGGTGCCACTGGATCAGTGCGGCCCCCAGCTCCGCCGAGTGGTGGGCGTGGACGTTGGCCAGCGGCCCGATCGCCATGACCAGCGTCATCAGGGCGCCCGAAAGCGGCAGCAGGACCAGCGCCGCCACGAAGTTCGGGTTGCCCCGGCCCTCGCGGAAGGTGGCCGGCCCGGCTGCGTCGTCCTCTTCGCCGGCGTTCGCACCGGCCGGCGGGGCCGCGGCCCTGGGCTCGCGTGAGACGGTGAGTGCCAGCGGCACCGCCGCCAGGCCGAGGAGCGCGACCAGCGCGTACGACCCGATGAACTCGACCGCGAAGGCACGCGAGGCTGCCAGCGCGGCGAACGGTCCGAGGAACGCCGCGATGAGGCCGCCGTACATGACGATCGCCAGCGAGCGCTCCTTGCGGCCGTCGGGCGCGAGGTCGGCGGCCAGGTAGCGGATGTAGCCACCTGTGGAGCGGTACGCGCCGAGCAGCGACGTGGCGAGGCACAGCAGCCAGAAGGCGTCCGCGTACACGGCAATCATCGACAGCAGACCGCCGACGACCGCACAGCCGCCGCCCATCGCCATCACCGCGCGGTAGCCGTAGCGGGCCGTCAGCAGCCCCGCCGCGACCGAGGCGAGCAGGCCGAAGCCGGTGATCAGGGTGAGCGGCAGGGTGGCCAGGAGCGGGGTGGGCGCCAGGCGGAGTCCGGCGAGAGAGGTGAGGGTCAGGTCGACACTCACCGCTCCGTAGTAGATCGTCTGCGACGCGACCAGCCGGGTCAGGTCGGCGGCCGAGCGCGGGGGGCGGGGGGACATGCGGATGCTCTCCTCGAACGGGCGGGAGGGGATGTGTTCCACCCTGGCCGAGCGGGTCCGCCCCCACTAGAGGCGGGAATGCCATCATTCGCTAGCATTCCGCCATGACAGCCACGTCGGTACGACCACACCGCATCGCCGTCCTGCTCCTCGACCCCGTACTGCCGCTGGACGCGGGGATTCCGCTCCAGGTGTTCGGGCAGGCCACCCTGCCCGAGTACGAGGTGACCACCGCGTCGCTCGGCGGGCGGCCGGTCCGCGCGGTGGGCGGCCTGACGGTAACCCCCGACCATGATCTCGGCGCCCTCCGGGACGCCGACACTGTGATAGTGCCGGGCTACGCGCGCGCCGACGCCCCGCTCGAGCCAGAGGTGTTCGGCGCCTTGCGCGCGGCGGACGCCCGCGCTGCCCGCATGGTCTCGATCTGCAGCGGGGCGTTCGCGCTCGCCCAGGCCGGGGTGCTCGACGGGCTGCGGGCCACCACGCACTGGGCGAAGTGCGCCGAACTCGCCGAGAAGTACCCGCGGGTGACCGTCGATCCGGACGTGCTGTACGTGGACGAGGGCCGCGTACTGACCTCGGCGGGCGTGGCGGCCGGCATCGACCTGTGCCTGCACCTCCTACGCCGCGACCACGGCTCGTCCGTAGCGAACGCCATGGCGCGGTCCATCGTCGCGGCGCCCCGACGGGAGGGCGAGCAGCGCCAGTTCATCGAGTACACGGACGCGCCGTCCGGCGAGGACGCCCTATCGGCGACCCGCGCGTGGATGCTGTCTGTGCTGCACGAGCCGCTGACGGTGGCCCGGATGGCGGAGCACGCGCGTATGTCGGAGCGCGGCTTCACCCGCCACTTCACGGCCCAGACGGGTCTTCCGCCCCTGCGCTGGCTGCACTCCCAGCGCGTCGAGTACGCGAAGCAGTTGCTGGAGTCGACGGATCTGCCGGTGGACGAGGTCGCGGCCCGCTCGGGGCTGGGCTCCCCCGCGAACTTCCGCATCCACTTCAAGCGGGCCACGCGGGTGGCGCCGCTGGCGTACCGGAAGTCGTTCGGCACGGCGGCGTGAGCCGCGGCGCGCGTTCACAGGGGCGCACACAACAGCTCGGAGCACACGGGCCGGGAAACGTGGGCCGGTGACACAGGGCCAACGGCCTGCGGCGAGCGGGTCGGTCAGTCGCCGATGAAGTCGTGCAGGCCCTGCATCTTCGGTGTGCCGCCGAACTGGCCGGCCTGGTCGACCTCGGCGTTGGTGAAGAACACCGACGGGCCACGCTCGGGGTGGAGCTTGGGCCGGCGCGTGTGAAACGGAGTCACGTCCTCCGCCCGTCGGATGGAGGGCGGGACGGTGCACGGCTGCGGAACACGTGGATGATCCTGGGCCGCCCAAGATGGCGTGGACGGCCACCAGGCCTACGGCCAGGCGCCCTATCAGATGCCGCTGCATCCGTCATGCAGCGAAGGAAAGCGATGGCCCTGACGTCCGTGTTGTCCTCGTGCGGCCACCGCACGAGGACAACACGGACGCCGCCACGACCTCGCCCAGGTGGTAGATCTGGTCACCGGTTCGGCGTCATGCTCAGTTGTTGACGATGCCGGCGGCGGGGTCGGCGTTCTCGCCTGATACAGGGTGCGAGCTTGTTGCTGCACGCTGTTCCAACAGGTGGGACACAGCGTTTCGGAGGGCGGTGTCGGGCTCGGCCATGAACCGCGTGCGTAGTGCCACAATTTCGGGACCTGCGCTCTCAGGCGACCCGGCGTTGAACGGCGGCTCCGGGTCGTACTCCATGACGAGCTGCGAGAACTTTGCGGCCTTCTCGCCCAGGGTGTGCGCGACGACGGTGAGCCCGAAATCGATTCCCGCGGTCACGCCGCCCCCGGTAAACCTGTTGCGGTCGATGCACACACGTTCCGTCGATACCTCGACGCCCAGCCGTGCCAGCTGGTCCCGGGACGCCCAGTGCGTGGCTACGCGGTAACCCTCGAGCAGTCCGGCTGCCGCAAGGACGAGCGGACCGTTGCAGACCGCGGTGATGTAGGAGGCTGTCGCACCCCGGTCTGCCAGGAAGGCGATGGTGGCCGGGTCGAGCATCGGCTTGTACACCATCCCGCCACCAGGAACGAACAGGATGTCGAGCCGCTCGGGGCAGTCATCGAAGGTGGTGGTGGGAGCGATGGTCATGCCGCCGTCGTCCGAGACGACAGGGTCGAGGGTCTCGGCCACGAGGTGGACCTTCATGCCCGCCAGTGCAAACGTGGTGTATGGACCAACAAGGTCGAGTGCGGTGTGTCCCTCGTAGAGAAGGATGCCGACTTCCAGTGGCTGTGCATCGCCTGTCAGGTGATCGGGCCACTTCGTGATTTGATCCGTCATTTTTCGGAACTTCCTGGATTGAAACGCTTGTAATGTTCCTGCCGTACTGAAACGCGGGAGGCGGGTACTCCACCGCGCCGTCCACCGACAGGAGTGGAGACTGCCTCATCCGCGAGTTACAGTCAAACTGAAACCTAACGACCCAGTGAGGTGCCGTGACCGTCCCGCCGCAGCCCACCAGTACCGCCTTCCTCCTCGCAGCCCTCGGCAGGCACGTGCGCAGCGACATCGAACACGCGCTGAAACCGACCGGCTACACCCTGCGCCACCTCGCGGCCCTCGGACATCTGCGCCGCGAACCCGGCCTTTCCTACAGCGAGTTGGGCCGCCGGGCAGGGATCACCGCGCAGAGCGCCCAGGCCACCGTCCGCCAGCTTGAGGAACGGGGGGCCGTCGAGCGGCGCACCGAAGCAGGTCGCGGCCGCACCGCCCAGCTCCACATCACCGAAGGCGGCATGCGCCTGCTGGCCGCCGGCCAGGATGCCTACGCGGCGGCCGACGCAGGCCTGCAGAGCGCACTCGGCCCTGATGCCTGCCGCCATCTCACCGGCTTGCTGCTCCAGGCGCTCTCCGCTCGCGCTGTCTGACCTTCGCGCACGACAGGCGGCGAGCCGTTGACCAGACTCTTTGCGGTGGAGACGAAGCACTCGGGCGGCCAAGGGGTGCCCCCGAACACCGCAGGCAGACAGACTTGACGGACTCCTGCTAGGCCGCGCTTGATGTGGACGCTCGCACGTCGTGCGCTCGTGCTTCTTGCGTGCCGCCGGACAGAGCGTCCCTCGACATCGGTTCCGTCCGGGTGAGCGAGACGATCAGTCCAGCGGCTGTTATGGCGAGTGTTGCGACGGCGTAGATGATTGCTGCGGGCACCAAACCGATGGCGTCACTGAGGAAGCCAGCCACGATGGTAGGGATGCCATACGCGAGATAAGCGACGACGTAGACGGCGGAGAACAGCTTCGCGCGCTCCTGTGCACGCGTCAGCGGAACAAGGAACCCGAGCGTACTGGAAAAGACGGCGCCGAAGCCAAGGCCGGTGATGATCGCGCCGCAGATGATCAGTGATGCGAGGCCCGCCGCGAACGAGCACGCCTCCAGCGACACACCGACGAGGACGGCTGCGTATCCGGCGAGCATGAACCGCCGGGGCGGCATCAGCGGGCCAAGTACGAGCGCGGAGACGGCCGCGGCCAGGGGCTGAGCGGAAACGACCAGGCCGAGGGCGGCTCCACTGGTGATGTGCAGGGCTTGATGGACGATCGACGCCCCGAGGCCGAGGACCAGCCCGGCCGACATCCAGATCCCGATCATTCCTGGGGCAGTCCGAGCGAACGCGGTCCGGGCCGCGGATGGAACGCCGATGCGTGGCACGAGGGCATCGCCGATTTGACGCTCGCCGACCGTCTCAGGCGAGGCCGCTGTGACGACGATGGCGATGACGATAATGGCGAGTGCGGCTCCGAACACGACCGCGGCGGGTGCTGCCGCGAACTGGATGGCGACGCCGGTGAGGACGACACCGATGCCGAGACCGGCGACGGATGCGATGCTCACGACCAGAGCTGCGACCTTCTTCTGCGCCGCCGGTGCGACCTCGGGGATGTAGGCGCTGAACGCGCTCGTGGCCGCTCCCGTCGCGAAGCCCTGCAACGCCCTCGCGACGATGATGACGCCGATGTTCGGGGCGAACAGGAACACCACCATCGCAACCGCCTGAACTGCGAGGGCCGCGATGAGTACCGGACGGCGACCGATTCGATCCGACAGGGAACCGATGCCGAGGAGCGCGAGGAGGAGCGCGAGGGCGTAGATCGCGAACGCGACCGTCAGCTCGCTGTCGGAAAAATGCCAGTGCTGCTGGTAGACGACCAGCAGGGCGCTCGGTGCTCCCGCGGCAGCCATCACTGTCATGAACGCGATAGCCGACGAGACGAAGGCAACGACCTGCGGGACCGTTGGACGCGGCATGGAACTGACCTCTATCCACTCGACATAGAACCGAACCCGACTGGACGGTCCACTCAGTGTCGAGCGATTGGACGACACCCTCCAGTGGCATGAATGCCAATATGTGCGAGGATTCTGCCGCAGGGGATTGAGCACCGTGAGCTGAGGAGATGGACGATGATGAGTTCACACCAGGTCATGGTGCTGGTGCTGGATGGGGCGCTCCCGCTCGACGTCGGCATCCCGACCCAGGTGTTCCATCCGCGTAACGGACTCCCGTACGAGCTGACAGTGTGCGGCGTCGCTGCGGGAACGGTGCCATCCAGTGAGGGTTTCGGGTACACGGTGCCGCAGGGCCTGGACGCGCTGAGCGGGGCGGACACCATCATCGTCCCCGGCTACGCGCCGGTCGGCCGACCGATCCCGGCCGCAGTGCACGAAGCCCTTCGGAGGGCGCATTCAAGGGGAGCCCGCATCGCGTCGATCTGCTACGGCGCGTTCGCCCTGGCCGACGCAGGTCTGCTGGAAGGGCGGCGCGCGACAACGCATTGGGACGCAGCGGAGATGCTGGCGCTGCGCCATCCGGACATCGTGGTGGAGCCCAATGTGCTGTTCGTCGATGAGGGTTCGGTCCTCACATCAGCCGGTGTCGCGGCAGGCATCGACCTGTGCCTTCATATCGTCCGGCGCGACCTCGGCGTGAGCGTGGCGAACGACATCGCCCGCCGTCTGGTGACGGCGCCCTATCGGAGCGGCGGCCAGGCCCAGTACCTTCCCCGAAGCAGCCCGGCACCGCATGGCGATACGCTCGCGGCGACCCGAGAATGGGCGCTGACGCGCCTCCACGAACCGCTCGCAGTCACCGATCTCGCGACACACGCGCGGATGTCGCTGCGCACCTTCATGCGCCGCTTTGCCGAGGAGACCGGCGAGACGCCGCTGCAGTGGGTCCTCCGCGCTCGAGTCGACGCTGCCCGAGCGCTCCTGGAGACCACGAAGCTCCCGGTCGACCAGATCGCCGAGCGGGTCGGATTGGGAACCGGATCCAACCTTCGCCTGCATTTTCGGAGAATCCTCGACGTGTCGCCGTCCGAGTATCGGGCCGCGTTCTCCGGCCGGACGATTCTGACTCCTTGAGCGGGAGCTCCTGGCGCTCTGCGGGTGCCGTCGGAAAGCCCGCGCACAGAGGCGTCGGCCCATGGGTGCTCGGTGGAAAACAGCGGGCAGATCACCGGGAATCGTTGCCGCTTCGTGAGCGATGAGCAGCGCCGCTCGCGTCGGCGACCTGCCATCAACGGCGGAGCCGGCTGCGGCCGCAGCCGATGCATGGATCGCTTCGGCTCCAGCGCGGCAGCTGCGACGCACAGCCGGTCGGCAGACCCGATCGGCGTGTCAGTGGAGCCGGCTGAGTGCGGTCGTCCAGTCGGTGACGATGGCCTGCTGCGCGCCTGCGAGGGTGACCTTGCCGGAGCAGACGGCGGTGTCCGGCCAACTCCGCCTGGGCGGCGCGTCGGACCGGCTGGGCAGATCTCCGGAGGAATCTCGACAACAGCAGCCCCTACGAGCTCACCACACCGTGGAAAATCGCGGACCCTCGATCGCCTCTCTGGGCTACTGAGACCCAGGCTTGCCGGATTCCCCCGGGTGATGTGGTTGACGAGTCCCCCGGCTCCACATCGAGTCCGGCAGCGATATCCAGAAGAGTGAGCACGCTGGGGCTACGCTGCCCATGTTCGATATGGATGAGCCCGCGGACTCAACCCGCTGCGCTGGAGTCGAGGATCTGGTGACGGTTCGCGTGGCGGCCCAAATTCGACCCGGATTCGACCCGGCCAGTTTGTTCAACGAGTAAACATGACCGCTGACTTGCGGAAATAGAGAGCGGCAGACGAGTCGGGCTGTACGCCGGGTTCTGTACCGGGGGGTCCTCGCGGGCCCCTCGGTGACGGCCATCCATCTAGGGCCGACGTTGCCGCCGGCCTCGTGCGGTCTACCCGCGGACTCGGGCGAGCAGCCCTCCGACGTCCGCGCAGGGCGCCTTTTACAGCGGCCCCTTTTGACCTTGCTCCGGGTGGGGTTTACCTAGCTGCCCAGGTCACCCTGGGCACTGGTGGTCTCTTACACCACCGTTTCACCCTTACCGAGGACCGAGGTCCCCGGCGGTCTGTTTTCTGTGGCACTGTCCCGCGGGTCACCCCGGGTGGCCGTTAGCCACCACCCTGCCCTGTGGAGCCCGGACGTTCCTCGGGAAGGTCCACAAGAACCTCCACGCGGCCGTCCGCCCGGCTCGTCTGCCGTAACGACCATGGTACCGGGCGCACAGGACCTCCCGGTCCGGCGGTCAGCAGAACGCCGCCGTCTCCAGCTCGAAGGCGAAGGGCTCCGGGAGGGTCAGCGGCTTCGCGAAGGGGATCGTGCAGTGCTGACGTAGTCGTCGGCTTCCGGATCGCTGAACAGCGTGACCGAGGAGTCGTCTCGGTCGACCAGCAGGTGGAGCGGGATGCCGCTGCGGGCGTAGCAGCGCCGTTTGGCCTCGCGGTCGATCCCGGGTTTGGTGGACGTCACCTCCAGGACCATCGCGACACCGTCGCAGGGCGTCCAGGAGTCGGCGCCCGGGAAGATCCGCAGTTCCCGGGGAGCGAATGTGCCGTCGGGGATCACGTGGTCCCGCGGGCAGCCGCCGCCGCTCTGTGGTTTCAGGCCCTTGTTCCCGGAGAAGTCCAGGTCGGCCCGGGAGCGACGGATCACCTGCTGTCCAAGGGATCGGGAACCGTTCCCTCGATCGTGGCACAGGGGCACAGGCTCCGTCAGGGATGTGCGGGGCGGCGGGGCCGCACCGGCGCCGGTCCCGGGGTCGGGGGCCCGGGCGCCGGGGCTCCTCCCCCGCCGTACCCCGTAACCTGGCGCGAGTCCCGCTGTTCGGTATCGAGGAGAATTCGTGCTCGTCCTGCTGCCGCCCTCCGAAGGCAAGGCCCCCTCAGGGAGCGGTGCCCCGTTGGCGCTGGAGTCGCTGTCGCTGCCCGGGCTGACCGCCGCGCGGGACGCCGTGCTCGGTGAGCTGGTGGAGCTGTGCTCGGCGGACGAGGACAAGGCGCGCGAGGTGCTGGGAATCGGCGAGGGACTGCGCGCGGAGGTCGCCAAGAACGCCGGGCTGCGGACGGCGGGCGCGCGGCCCGCCGGGGAGATCTACACCGGTGTGCTCTACGACGCCCTCGACCTCGGCTCGCTGGACGCGGCGGCCACCCGGCGCGCGGCCGGGTCTCTGCTCGTCTTCTCCGGGCTGTGGGGCGCGGTCCGCGTGACGGACCGCATTCCCTCGTACCGCTGCTCGATGGGGGTGAAGCTGCCCGGTCTGGGCGCGCTCGGCGCGTACTGGCGCACACCGCTGGCCGGGGCCCTGCCGGCGGCGGCCGGTGACGGACCGATGCTCGATCTGCGCTCCTCCGCGTACGCGGCCGCGTGGAAGCCCAAGGGGGAGGTCGCCGGGCGGACGGCGACCGTGCGGGTGCTGCACTCCCGGATGGTGGGCGGGGTGGAGAAGCGGTCGGTCGTCAGCCACTTCAACAAGGCGACGAAGGGGCGGATCGTCCGCAGTCTGCTGACGGCGGGGACCATGCCGAAGGACCCGGCGGAGCTGGTGGAGGCGTTGCGGGACCTCGGCTACGTGGTGGAGGCAGAGGCGCCGGGCCGGGCGGGCAAGGCGTGGACGCTGGACGTGGTGGTGACCGAGATCCACTGAGGCGCGGCACCCCGGACGAACCTTCATTGCAGTATGTGCAACGACCTTTGCGCATGTTGCTTTCCATGGACAGGATGAGGCCATGACCTCACCGCTGCCCCCGTCGGCGTCCGCGCTCTCCGTCCTCGACGTCGCGCCCGTCCTCCCCGTGGTCGTGGTGACGGACGCGGCCGACGCCGTGCCGCTGGCGCGCGCACTCGCGGCGGGCGGGCTCCCGGCAATCGAGGTGACACTGCGGACCCCGGCCGCCTTGGAGGCGATCCGGGCGGCCTCGGCCGAGGTCCCGGACGCGGTGGTGGGGGCGGGCACGGTCCTCACGCCGGGGCAGGTCGGCGACTGTGTGGCGGCGGGCGCGCGCTTCCTCGTCAGTCCGGGGTGGACAGACGCGCTGCTGACGGCGATGCAGGCGTCCGGGGTGCCGTTCCTGCCGGGCGTCTCGACGACGTCGGAGGTCGTCGCGCTCTTGGAACGGGGCGTCACGGAGATGAAGTTCTTCCCGGCGCAGGCCGCGGGCGGCACGGCGTATCTGAAGTCGCTGGCCGGACCGCTCCCCCGGGCGCGCTTCTGCCCGACGGGCGGGATCGGCCCGGCGAACGCCCCGGACTATCTGGCGCTGCCCAACGTCGGTTGCGTGGGCGGGACTTGGATGGTGCCCCCGGACGCGATCGCGGCTCGGGACTGGGCACGGATCGAGGGGCTGGCGCGGGAGGCGGCGGCGCTGCGGGGAGAGCTCCCATGGCTCCCCGGGAGAGCGACTGGGGCGCCCCCGGCGGCCGTTCAGCGCCAGAGGGACGTCGTTGGAGAGTGTCTGCGGCGCGCCCTCCGACGGCCGTTCAGCGCAGGTGGGACGTGTCGTTGAGGAGGCGGACGCTCGCGTTGCCGTCCGCGTAGTACGCCACCGCGGTCAGGGAGGCCGCCGACAGCTCCATGCGGAACAGCGCCTGCGGGGGCGCCTCCAGGGCGAGGCGGACCAGGGTCTTGATCGGCGTGACATGTGAGACGAGCAGGACCGTGCGGCCCGTGTACGAGGCGACGAGCCGGTCCCGCGCCGCGGCGACCCGGCGGGCGACCGCCGCGAAGCTCTCGCCGCCGCCGGTGGGTTCGGCCTCCGGGTCGCGCAGCCAGGCGTCCATGTCGTCCGGGTAGCGCTCCCGCACCTCGCCGAAGGTGAGGCCCTCCCAGGCGCCGAAGTCGGTCTCCCGCAGCCCCTCCTCGATGCCCACCTCGCACCCGAGGCGGGCGGCGACGGCCTCGGCCGTCTCGCGGCAACGGGCGAGGGGCGAGGAGACGACGGCCTGGACGGTCCCCCGCGCGGCGAGCACACCGGCAGCCAGTTCCGCCTGGCGCCGGCCGATGTCGGACAGCGACGGATCGCTGCCGCCGCTGCCCGAGAACCGCTTCAGCGGGGTGAGCGGCGTCTCGCCGTGCCGCAGCAGCACGAAGGTGGTCGGGGCGCCGAGGTCGGGCGGGACGGAGGCGACGTTGCGGGCGGCCCGTGCATCGGCCGTCGCGGAGCCACCGGTACGGACGTCCCCCGGGGCGGTGGCGGTGGCCAGGGCCGCACGGGCCCGGGCCGCGCCCGCGGCCGCGTCGCCCGGCGGGCCGGCCGGCTCGGGGGCCCTGACGCCGTGCGCGTCCAAGTCCGCGGTGGACCGGGACGGTTCCCACCGCTCCCCCCGGCTCCCCGCGTCCATCGCCTCGTTGGCGAGCCGGTCCGCGTGCTTGTTCTGCTCGCGCGGGATCCACTCGTAGGTGACCTGCCCGGCCGGGAAGAGGGCGGCAGCCTGCATCGCCAGCGGCCGCATCGCCGGGTGCTTGATCTTCCAGCGGCCCGACATCTGCTCCACGACCAGCTTGGAGTCCATGCGGACGTGCACCCGAGCGGCCGGGTCCAGCTCGTGGGCCGCGCTCAGACCGGCCAGCAGCCCCCGGTACTCGGCGACGTTGTTGGTGGCGGTCCCGATGAACTCGGCCCGCTCCACGAGCGTTTCGCCCGTCGCCGCGTCCAGCACCACGCTGCCGTAGCCCGCGGGCCCCGGGTTGCCCCGGGAACCGCCGTCGGCCTCGACGATGAACTCCCGCACGCCCAACGCCTCTTACAGACCGGACTCGGACGTACGCACCAGGATGCGGCGGCAGTTCTCGCAGCGGACGACCGTGTCGGGGGCGGCCAAGCGGATCTCGTTCAGCTCGGTGATCGCCAGCTCCTGGCGGCAGCCCTGGCAGGTGCGCTGGTACAGCCTGGCCGCACCGATGCCGCCCTGCTGCTCGCGCAGCTTGTCGTACAGCTTCAGCAGGTCGGCGGGCACCGAGCCCGCGACGACCTCGCGCTCCTTCGTCACTGTCGCGGCCTCGCCGTCGATCTCCTCGAAGGCCCTGCCCCGGCGCGCGGTCGCGTCGTCGATCTTCGACTGCACCGACGCGACCCGCTCGGTCAGCTCGGATACCCGCTCCTGCGCGGACTCACGGCGCTCCATGACCTCGAGGACGACGTCCTCCAGGTCGCCCTGGCGCTTGGCGAGCGAGGCGATCTCGTGCTGGAGGTTCGCCAGGTCCTTCGGGGAGGTGACCGCACCCGAGTCGAGGCGCTGCTGATCACGGGCGGCGCGCTGACGCACCTGGTCCACGTCCTGCTCCGCCTTGGTCTGCTCGCGGGCGGTGTCGCTCTCCTCGGTCTGCGCGGCCACCAGCAGGTCGCGCAGCTGCGTGAGGTCCTTGGTCAGCGACTCGATCTCGGTGTGCTCGGGCAGGGACTTCCGCTTGTGCGCGAGCTGCTGCAGGCGTACGTCCAGGGCCTGTACGTCGAGAAGTCGGATCTGGTCGGCGGGCGCGGCGTTCAGTTGGGGGCTCCAGGGGTCTTCGTCGGGTTGGACGACGCCGCGTGGGCGGTCCAGGGGTCGGTGACCGTCTTCGAGACGTGGACGCGCAGGTCCCATCCGTGGCGGTCGGAGATCTCGTCGAGCTGGGCGGCAGCCAGCTCGCACCAGGGCCATTCGGTGGCCCAGTGCGCCGCGTCGAGCAGCGCGAGAGGACGGTGGGCGTCGGCGGCCATGAACTCCGACGCGGGGTGATGGCGCAGGTCCGCGGTGAGGAAGGCGTCGACACCGGCCGCGCGGACATCGTCGAAGAGGCTGTCGCCGGAGCCGCCGCTGACGGCGACCGTGCGCACCAGCGCCTCGGGGTCGCCGGCCACCCGGATGCCCTGCGCGGTGGCGGGCAGCCGCTCGGCCGCGCGGGCGGCCAGCTCGCGCACGGTCACGGGGTGCTCCAGCTCGCAGACCCGGCCGAGGCCGCGGCGCCCCGCCGGGTCGGTCGTGTCCGGGACCAGGGGGCGTACGACCCGCAGGTCGAGCGCGCCGGCGAGGGCGTCGCTGACGCCGGGGTCGGCCCGGTCGGCGTTGGTGTGCGCGACGTGCAGTGCGATGTCGTTCTTGATGAGGGTGTGCACCACGCGGCCCTTGAAGGTGGAGGCCGCCACCGTCGTCGTACCGCGCAGATAGAGCGGGTGGTGCGTGACCAGCAGGTCCGCGCCCAGCTTCACCGCCTCGTCCACGATCTCCCGGACGGGGTCGACCGCGAACAGGACCCGGGAGACCTCCTGGTCGGGGTCGCCGACGACGGTGCCGACCGCGTCCCAGGACTCGGCCCGCTCGGCGGGCCACAGAGTCTCCAGCGCGGCGATGACTTCAGACAGACGGGGCACGGGGAAAGGCTACCTGCCCCAGGTCCGTGCCCGGCCGGTCACGGGCGACTCCCCCAGGCCGGACGCGCCTGGGGCGGGCCTGTACCGAGTGCGGTCCACAGCGACGGGGGTTGTGTACGAGTACGGCGCGCGCCCTCTTGTGCAGCACAGCCGCCCCTGTTTCCTCAGGCGATTGGCCGCACGAACACCCTTATGTGTGAAGCGACCGTCCGCGCAGGTCACGTCCGTGCGTACGAAAACTAGCTTCGTCGCCGGAGGTGACCGAACGATGACCGCCTGTGCCTTCGAGTCCGCCACGGCGGACGGGAACAAGTGGGCGACCCGCCCTGGATGCGCGATCACCGCGGACGGGTCCTACGCGGCCCGTCTCGCCCTGAGCGGTGAGTCCTGGTACCCGGAGCGCTGGACCCTGGACGGCCCCGAACCCTACGCCGTACCGCTGCCCGGCGGTCAGCCGGAGGAACCCGGCACCGAGGTCCAGCCGCTGGCCGACGGCCGGGTGCTGATCCACCGCCTCGTGACGGGGCGCCATCTGTTCTCGCTGCTGTACCCGGCCGGACCGGGGACCGGCGAGCTGCCGCTGGGCGCGGTGGACGACCCCGGGGAGGGGGCCCGGCTGGAGCTGCTGCCGCCCGCGCCGACGGGGGACCGGGCGTTCGCGCTCGCGGTGGGCCCGCGGTCCACCGCGGTGTGGCTGGTGGCGGGCGGGACGGCCGGGCCCGAGCGCCTGGCGGAGCTGCCCGGCCACTGCACGGGCGGGGTCTGGCTGGACCGGGCCGGCCGGATGCTGGCCCTGGACCGCACCCAGGACGGGGGTCCCACCAAGACGGTGGTGGTGGATCTGGCGCGGGGCGGGGAGGTGTCGCCGCTGCTGCAGATCGCGGACGGGAGCAACGACAGGCTGCTGCTCGCGGATCCGGACAGCGGACTGCTGCTGATCCGTTCCGACGCGCCCTCGCCGGGCCGGGAGCGGCTCGGCTGGGGGGTGTTGGGGAGCACGCTGCCGGTGCGCTTCCCCGACTGTCTGCGTCTTGACGGTCCGGTGACCCCGTTCGCGATCCAGCCGGGACAGGTGCTCACGCCGGAGAGCTGCGCGGTGGCGCTCAGGGTCGACGGGGCGGCGGGCAACTGGATCGGGGTCTGGCGCCCCGCGCACCGCCGGATCCTGTATCTCGCCGCGCCCCAGGGCTGGTTGGCAGGGGCAGGGTTGTGGACCCGGGAGGGAGAACTGCGGCTGCCGTTCACCACGGATGCGGTGCGCTGCGGAGTGGCTCGGCTGGAGGCACCGGTGCCGGCGGTCGAGCTCCCGGCGCGGGAGCAGGGCCCGGTACGGCCGGTGCCGCTGCAACAGGCGCCACTGCAACGGACGTCCTCCCGGCAGGCGTCACCGCAACAGGCACCACTGCAACGGACACCGTCCCAACAGGCGCCCTCCCGGCAGACACCCCCGCACCACCCGCCGACAGCACAGCCCCCGACCACAGAGCCCGCGCCGCACCCGTCAGTGCCGCACCAGCCGGCGCCCCACCAGCCGACACCGCCCCCACGCCCCCGCAAGACCCCCGCATCGGCCGGAATCACCCTCCGCCGCACGCTCACCTGGCCCCGCCCCGACCCCGGCGACACCACCGACACCGGACGGTCACGCCCCCCGGCAGCTCCCCTGCCCACGGCCGAGGCGCCCTCCGCGCTCCCCGGTCCAGCTGCCGTCACCACCCCCGACACGACCGTCGTGACAACCCCTGTCACAACTGTCACCGCAGCCCGTTAGACTCGCCCGGCTGTACGAAGGATCATGTTGACGGGGTGAACACTTCTCATGAGCGACACCAGCACCGCATCGCCGCTGTCCGCCGAGGCCCAGGACCCCCTGGGCCACGGCCGGCACCGTGGCCCGGTCTCGGCCGAGGACCACGACGCGGCCCCGCACGGCCGGCACCGCAGGCCGTCCGGGCAGCCGGAGGAATCCGACACCGCGGCCTGACCGGCACGAGGGAGCGCGAACCGTCGGCGTCCACCACGGTGGGCGCGCCGGCACACGGTGAGCGCGCCGGTCGACGCACCGGACACGACCCCGCCCGTCCCACGACGGGCGGGGTCGTCGCATGGACGGCCGACGGCTCAGCGGTCCGCCGTAGCCCCCGTGTGGCTGAGCCCGAGCACCTCGGCGGCCGCGAACGTCTCGCCCGGGGGCCGCTGGGCGTAGTGCGGGGTGAGCAGCGCGTCGAGTTCGTCGTAGGTGAAGACGTCCCGTTCGGTGTCGAACCTGGCCTGTACTCGGGGTCGTTCGACGATCGCGACCATACCGCCGTGCACCACGAGGAGCTGCCCGTTCACCTGTGCGGCGGCCGGTGAGGCGAGATAGCCGACGAGCGGGGCGACATGCTCGGGGGCCAGCGGGTCGAGGCCCTCGCCCGGCCGCTGAACACCGGCGAAGACGTCTTCGGTCATCCGGGTGCGGGCGCGCGGGCAGATCGCGTTCGCCGTCACCCCGTACCGGGCGAGGGCAAGGGCGGTGGAGGTGGTGAGTCCGACGATCCCGCCCTTGGCCGCCGCGTAGTTGGGCTGCCCGGCGGAACCGGCCAGGAACGCCTCCGAGGACGTGTTCACGATCCGCCCGTACACGGGCCGACCGCCCCCCTTGGCCCGTGCCCGCCAGTGCGCGGCGGCGAAACGGGTGGTGTTGAAGTGTCCCTTGAGATGGACTCGGATCACCGAGTCCCACTCGGCCTCGGACATCGAGAAGACCATGCGGTCGCGCAGGATGCCCGCGTTGTTGACGAGGATGTCCAGGGGACCGAACTCCTCGACGGCGAACTCCACCAGTGCGCGGGCCTGTTCATGTTCGCCGACGTCCCCGTTGTGGGCGGCGGCCCGGCCGCCGGCCGCGCGGATCTCGGCGACGACCTCCTCGGCGGGCGCGGCGGAGGCCGCGCCGGAACCGTCGCGTCCGGACTGTCCGTAGTCGTTGACGACGACCGACGCGCCGAGCCGGGCCAGTTCCAGCGCCTCGGCCCGGCCGAGGCCCCGCCCGGCGCCCGTGACGATCGCGGTCCGTCCCTCAAGGGGCCGTGACGGCAGTGATGGCGGTGTCATCACGTTCGGTTCCCTTCCCGTCCCTTCGCGGAGGTTCAGATCTCGATGCACGTACGCAGCGCGGTACCGGTCCGCATCTGTTCGAGCGCCTCGTTGATCCCGGCCAGCGGCACCCGGTGGGTGATCAGGCCCGCCAGGTCGATCCGGCCCGCCCGCCACAGCGCGATCGTCCGCTCGTAGGAGCGCAGGACGTCCCCGCCGCCGTACAGCGACGGCAGGATCCGCTTCTCGTCGAAGAACAGCTCGAACATGTTGAGCTGCAGGAAGTCGTCCAGCGCGCCCGCGCCGACGACGACCAGGGTGCCGCCGCGCCGGGTGTTCTCGTATGCGGTCCGGGCGGTGGCCGACTTTCCGACGACCTCGAAGACATGGTCGAAGCCCTCGCCGCCGGTCACCTGCTGCTTGACGTCGGGCAGCCCGTCCGGGGCGACGGCCCTGGTGGCGCCGAACCTCAGCGCCGCATCACGACGGGAGGCGACCGGGTCGACGGCCACGATCTCGGCGGCTCCCCTGAGCCGGGCGCCCTGGATCACGGAGATGCCGACCCCCCCGCAGCCGATGACGGCGACGGACGAACCGGCCGCCATGTCGGCGGTGTTGAGGGCGGCGCCGAGCCCGGTGGTCACCCCGCAGCCGATCAGGGCCGCGATGTCGAAGGGCACGTCGCCGGGGATGGGCACCGCGCAGCCGGCGTCGACGACGACCTCCTCGGCGAAGGTGCCGGTGCCCGCGAAGCCGAACAGGTCGGCGGAACCGCCCGTGGCACGCCGGAAGTTGGGGGTGCCCGCGTTCATGAACCCGGCCAGGCACAGCTCGGTCTGCCCCCGCTTGCAGGAGGGACAGGCACCGCAGGCGGGCAGCCAGCACACCACGACCCGGTCACCGGGCTTCACCCGGATCACGCCCTCGCCGACTTCGAGGACCTCGCCCGCGCCCTCGTGTCCCGGGACGAAGGGGGCCGGCTGCGGCAGTACGCCGTTCATCGCGGACAGGTCCGAGTGGCACAGCCCCGTGGCGCGCACCCGGATCCTCACCTTGCCGGGCCCGAACCCCGCCGCCTCGATGCCGTCGAGCACCTCCAGCTTGTCCTGGCCGATCTCGTGCAGTACGGCTGCGCGCATGGTGCGGCTCCCCTCGGACTACGGAACTCACAAGGTCGGGAGTGCCGGCCGGGCCGGCACCCCGGCGTGCTGAACGACGACGCCGGTACTCAGGCGCGCTCAACGACGACGCCGGCACTCGGACGTGCTCCACTCAGACGTGCTCGACAACGGTGTCGGCGAGGACGGGCGCGTCGTCCCGCTCGACGGCGCTCACGGCCACCCGCACCGCGCCGTCCCGCCGCCACATACGGATGCGCAGGGTCTCGCCGGGGTACACGACCCCGGCGAAGCGCGTGGCGTAGGAGCGCACCCGGGTCACATCGCCGTCGAGCAGGGTGTCGACGACGGCCTTGAGCGTGACGCCGTAGGTGCACAGGCCGTGCAGGATGGGCCGTTCGAATCCGGCGAGCTTCGCGAACTCGGGGTCGGCGTGCAGCGGGTTCCAGTCGCCGGAGAGGCGGTAGAGAAGGGCCTGGTCCTCGCGCAGCGGCCGTTCGACGGTCCGGTCGGGCTCGCCGGTGGGTGTGCCGAGTCCGGCGGAGGGGCCGCGGTCGCCGCCCCAGCCGCCCTCTCCTCGTACGAAGATCTGGGAGTCGTTGGTCCACAGCGGGCCGTCGGAGTCGGCGACCTCGGTGCGCATCACTAGGACGGCCGCCTTGCCCTTGTCGTACACGGCGGTGATGCGGCTGGTGGCGGTGGCGGTGCCCGCGACGGGCAGGGGGCGGTGCACGGTCAGGGACTGGCCGCCGTGCAGGACGCGGGCGAGGTCGACCTCGATGCCGGGCAGGGACAGCCCGCGGATCACGGCGGGCGAGCCGGCGCCGGCGACGGTGGCGAAGCTCGGCAGGACGTGCAGCCGGGACTCCAGGGTGTAGCGCAGCTCGTCGGGGTCGGTGGCCGGGCTGTCCTTGTCGGGGCGGGCGCCCGCGCCGATGCCCAGGTGGTACAGCTGGACGTCCTTGTGGTCCCAGGTGATCTCGCCGGAGCGCGGTTCTGCGGCGAGGGCCTTGGCTGCGTCGATGGGCATGGGGCTCCTGACAGTCGCGGGGATGACCCCGGTGCGGCCGTCCGCACCGTCGGCCGCACCGGGGTCGTCACGGGGCCGAGGGAACCCGTCCGTTCTAGAACGCGTTCCAGTACGGCAGACCTCTGTATAGCCCAGGGCCCCGTGCTTGTGAAGCCTCCTGACGCAGTGTCAGCTCGGTCGGCGGCACCGCGTCGGCCCCGTCGGCCGTGACATTTGTCCTGCCCGGGTCCGTACAACAGCATCTGCCGGTCGCACCTGGGCAGCCCGTAGCGTCGGGGACATGACGAAGAAGACCGGGACACCGCCTGCCGTGTCCTTCACGGGGGCGGTCAAGACCTACGGCACCGTACGCGCCGTCGACGGTGTCGACCTGGAGATCGGGACGGGCGAGACGGTCGCCCTCCTCGGCCGCAACGGCGCCGGCAAGTCGACCACGATCTCGCTGCTGCTGGGCCTGAACGGGCCCGACACGGGCACGGTGGAGCTGTTCGGCACCTCCCCGGAACGGGCGGTGCGCGCGGGCCGGGTGGGCGCCATGCTCCAGGAGGCGCGGGCCGTGCCCCGTGTCACCGTCCGCGAGCTGGTGTCCTTCGTGGCCGGACGCTACCCCGACCCGCTGCCCGTGAACCGGGCGCTGGAGCTGGCCGGGATCACCGAGCTGGCGGGTCGGCGCGTGGACCGGCTCTCCGGCGGGCAGACACAGCGGGTGCGGTTCGCGGTGGCGCTCGCCGGGAACCCGTCGCTGCTCGTGCTGGACGAGCCGACGGCGGCCCTGGACGTGGAGGCGCGGCACGCCTTCTGGGACTCGATGCGGGCCTACGCCCGGGGCGGTCGCACCGTTCTGTTCTCCACGCACTATCTGGAGGAGGCGGACGCGTACGCCGACCGGATCCTCGTCATCGACGGCGGCCGGATCGTGGCGGACGGCACGGGCGAGGACCTGCGGCGGTCCGCGGGCGGCAACCTGGTCTCGATCGACCTGGCGGGCCGTGCCACCGACGGGCTGGACCTGCTGCCCGGCGTGCGGTCGGTTCAGGTGCGCGGGGACCGGGCGCTGCTGCGCACCGACGACTCCGACGCGACGGTGATCGCCCTCGCCCAGCTGGGCGCGATACGCGGCCTGGAGGTCGCCCCGGCGTCGCTGGACGACGCGTTCCTGGCCCTGACGGCACGCGAGAGGGAGACGGTGTGATGTGGGACTACCTGCGGCTTGAGGTGCACCGGACCCTGCGCGACGTGGGCTTTGTGATCGGCGGGGTCGCGATGCCGGTGATGATGTACCTGCTGTTCACCAACATCGGTGCCAGCGACGGCGCCTGGAAGACGACGTCCATGGTGGGCATGGCGGCCTACGGCGCGGTCGGCTCGGCGCTGAACACCGGCGGCGGGGTCGCCGAGGACCGGGCCATCGGCTGGCTGCGGCAGCTGAGGGTGACCCCGATGACCCCGCGCCAGGTCGTCGTCGGCCGGGCCCTGACCGGTGCGGTGACGGTCCTGCCCGCGATCGTCGCGGTGCTCGTGGCGGGCGGCCTGGTCAACGGGGTGCGGCTGGCCGCCTGGCAGTGGGCGGCGATCGCGCTGCTGCTGTGGCTCGGCTCGCTGCCCTTCACCCTGCTCGGGCTCGGCAACGGCTACCGGATGACCGCGCAGACCACGGGCGTGACCAACATGGTGTGCAATCTGGGGCTCGCGGTGCTCGGCGGTCTGTGGTTCCCGGTCACCCTGTTTCCCGACTGGCTGCGCACCCTGTCCGCGTACACCCCGACCCATCGTTTCGCGCAGCTCGGCACGGCGGTCGCCGACGGGCACGCCCCGGCGCTCACCGCGGTCCTGATCCTGACCGTTTGGCTGGGAGCCTTCGGTTCGTACGCTGTGCTGTCGTACCGCCGGAGCGCGGCGACCAGCTGAACGGGGAGAGAGATGTCCTGGATGCGCAAGGTCTCGCGGGGATGGGACGCGTGGCGGTCGGCTGCGCGGGAGGGCCGGGAGCTCCAGCGGTGCTACCAGGCGGACAAGACCCGTCTGAAGGCCGAGTACCGGGCGGCACGCAAGGCCGGGAAGCTCCCGGAGAACCCGGGCCCGCCGCCCAGCGGCTTCACCCTGCTGCCCTGGCTGCTGATGGGGATGGGGGCCTTCTCGAACATCTTCCAGGGCAAGACCCCGAACCCGTGGATCGGCGGCCTCGGCCTGTTCACCTTCAACTCGCTCTACATCTACGTGGCGTTCCGCGCCTTCTCGAAGGAGGCGCGCGAGGCCCGCTCCACCCGGGTGGCCCTCGGCCTGATGGCCGTGGTGACCTGCGGACTCGCCATCGGTTACGGCGGTACCTGGCTGCTGTTCTTCCCGCTCCTCGGGCTCGCGACGGGTGCGGTCCTGCGCGGGCACCTGCGTGCCTACGGCACGGCGGTCGCCGTGCTGGCGGGGGTCGTCAGCTGCTTCCGCGACGGCTGGAACGGCGTGAACATCGGCTACGCCACCTGGATCTCGACCATGGTGACGGCCGCGATCCTCTCCCTGTCCGAGGCGGTACGGGACCTGCGCGCCGCCCGCGAGGAGCTGGCCCGGCGCGCGGTCGAGGAGGAGCGGCTGCGCTTCTCCCGCGATCTGCACGACCTGCTCGGCCACACCCTCTCAGTGATCGTCGTGAAGTCGGAGGCGGCCCGCCGGCTGGCTTCCAGGGACCTGGATGCGGCGCTCGCGCAGGTCACGGACATCGAGTCGGTCGGCCGTCAGGCGCTCACCGAGATCCGTGAGGCGGTGACGGGCTACCGCCAGGGCAGCCTGGCCACGGAACTGGACCGGGCCCGCTCGGCCCTCACCGCCGCCGGCATCGAACCCCGCGTACGCCGGTCGGGCCCTCCGCTGGCCCCCCAGGCGGAGGCCCTGCTCGGCTGGGTGGTGCGCGAGGCGGTCACCAACGCGGTGCGCCACAGCGGTGCCGGCCACTGCCGGATCACCATCGAGGGCACCCCCGAACGCGTGCTTCTGACGGTCGACGACGACGGGGCCGGGGCGCCCGCGCAGCCCGCCCCGGAGGGTGTCGGCGGCACCGGTCTGCAGGGCCTGACCGAACGCCTCGCGACGGCGGGCGGCTCCCTGCGGGCCGGCCCGTCGCCGCGCGGCGGCTTCACGGTCACCGCCGAGCTCCCCGTGGACGGCGAGCGTCCCGCGGAGCCGGTGGAGGCGTCGCTGTCTACGGCGCCCAGGGCGACGTGACCGCCCAGCTCACGTCGTCCGTCCACGAGGTGGCGCTGTCCCAGGTGTTGGAGCCGCCGTCACTGGCGAGGTAGAGGCCGTGGTCGTAGTGGCGCAGATACCTGCCCGGGTAGTTGTAGGACGCGAACGACGTCCCGGTGCCGCTCTTCCCGGTCACCGGGCAGAACGTGGCGTCGGCCCGGAACAGCGCGGTGCCGTTCATGGGCTGCCGGTAGAGCCGGAAGTTCTGGTGCCGGAGGAAGTCGCCCGGGTAGTTCCTGGACTCGAAGGACACACAGGAGCTGTCGGCGAGGCCGCGGCGGACGATCCAGGTGGCGTCGTTCTTGTCGAGGGCCGAGCTGCTCGACGTCACCGAGGAGATGACCGCCGCGTCGTCCTGGTGGCGGATGTAGTCACCGGTGCAGCAGGAGGTGGTCGCGCGCAGCGAGATCTCCGAGCCCGGGGTCAGCGAGCCGGTGGAGCCGGTCGGGCCGCCGTAGCCGACGGAGACGATGTTCGCCTGCACGGCGTTGTCGGCCGCGTCCGTCGGGATGCCGGCGGTCATCACGCCCTCGAAGAAGGACCCGATGGAGCCGTTGCTGTTGTCGCCGCCCGTGCCCAGGACGATCGCGCCCTCCTGCCTCATGGGTGAGTAGCCGCCGCCGTTGACGCTCGGTTCGGGGCCGGAATACGTCGTCGTGAGCGCACCGGTCTGGGAATTACCGTATTTCAGCGCGAAATGGTCCTGGCCGTTGTTCTTGAGCAGTGCGGTCACGAACGGCAACGGACCCGTGCCGGTGTTCGCCATGTTCTTGCTGTAGCCGGAATCCGACTGGAACAGCCCGTTCTCCAGATCGGCCTGTACCCAGGGGCCCTGGCCGTAGCAGGGCGCGAACCAGCACTCGGTGCCGAAGTTGATGGCGTCCATGTGGCCGTTGCCGGTGTCCAGGTTGTTGGTCTCGGCGTTGCCGTAGTCGAAGCAGCATCTGCCGTTCACATGGGTGCCGGAGGTCACCATGTACATCCCCTCGGCCTGCCCGTCGACCGCGACCCCCGAGGTCGAGTTGTCCCGGTAGCCCATGCCGGCCGAGATCTCCAGGCCGTAGACCTGGTGGCCGCCGACGGTCACCGGCAGCGCGTCCGCGGGCGCGCCGACATCGGCCGCGCCCGCGCCGCCGGCGCCCTCGACGGTGAGGTCGTTGTGGCGGGCGGACTGGTCGTAGATCTTGGTGATGAGGCAGGTCGTCCCGGCGCAGAAGGAGTCCTGGGCGGCCGCGTCGGCGTAGCCGTCGGCCGACAGCAGGCCGATGTTCGCCGTCGCGCCGTCCGCGGCGCGCTGCACCTGGTAGAGCGGGCCGTCGTACGCCGAGTACAGCGCCCGGACGAGGCTGTGCGCGGCGACGCAGGGTGTGCCAGCGGCGGCGTAGATGTCGCACGGGAGCGAGCCGCCGGCGGCGGCCCCGGGCGCGCCGGCGGCGAGCATGACGACGGCTGCCACTGCCGCGAGCGCGGCCATCACGGCACTGCGGAGTCGTAAGAACACGGTGTTTTCCTTTCGTTGCGTGCAGGGCGGTGCGGGGTGTTCTGGGTGGCGCGGCACAGATGCGTGGTCGAAATACCGGACATTGTTCGGACGAGATACCGAACGATTCCCGGATCTGAAATGCCGAACAAAACGGGGAGGCGGGATCGGCACAGGAACGACAAAGACAGGCGCCGAATGCCGAGCCGATTGTTTTCCCGGCTTTACGGTCCGTCAAGATGCAGGGATCACAACGGTGCGGTGTTTCCCTAGGATTGGGCCGTGAACGAGATGCCACGGGACCACCGGTCCGCCCCGTCCGTCCGTGTCCTGCTCGCCGAGGACCAGGGCATGATGCGCGGCGCCCTCGCCCTGCTGCTCGGCATGGAGGCGGACATCGAGGTCGTCGCACAGGTCGCGGCGGGCGACGCGATCGTGGACGCCGTGCTGACCCATCGCCCCGATGTGGCCCTGCTGGACATCGAACTGCCGGGCATGAGCGGCCTGGACGCGGCGGCCGTGCTGCGCGAACAGGCCCCGGGCTGCCGGGTGCTGATCCTCACCACCTTCGGCCGGCCCGGCTATCTGCGCCGCGCCATGGAGGCGGGGGCCGCGGGGTTCCTGGTGAAGGACGGCCCGGTGGAGGAGTTGGCAGCCGCGATCCGGCGGGTACTCGCCGGTGAGACCGTCATCGATCCGGCGCTGGCCGTGGCGGCGCTGAGCGCCAAGCCGAATCCGCTGACCGCGCGCGAGTGCGATGTCCTGAAGGCGTCCGTGGACGGGGCGACGGTCGCCGACATCGCCGCGAAGCTCCACCTCTCCGAGTCCACCGTGCGCAACTACCTCTCCTCCGCCATCGGCAAGACGGGCACCCGCAACCGCATGGAGGCGATGCGGGAGGCCCGTCAGCAGGGGTGGCTGTGAGAGCCGCGGCGGTGCGGATTGCCTGACGATGGGTCAGGTCATCACGAGATGGTCAAGAATTCGTTAGCGGGCCAAAGCAACGGAATAGTTGCCTGTGCATACGAGGTTTACCCGGCACTTATGGCACGCGGATCCCGTCGAACCGACCTCGTCCGTACCTCTTCACTTCCGGCCTGGAGGCCCCACCCCATGACGCACACGACGACCGACCAGCCCACCCGGGGGCCCTCCGGCGCGCTTGTGCCGGTACTCGCCTTCGCGGGCATCGTGGTCGCGGTGATGCAGACCCTGTTGGTCCCTGTCATCAAGGATCTGCCCCAGTTGCTGGGCACCTCGCCCAGCAACGCCACGTGGGTCCTGACCTCCACCCTCCTGGCGGGCGCCGTGGCCACCCCGATCATGGGCCGCCTCGGCGATCTCTACGGCAAGCGGCGGATGCTGCTCGCCAGCCTGGCCGTGATGGTGATCGGCGCCCTGGTCAGCGGGTTCACCGACGCCCTGCTGCCGATGATCGTCGGCCGTGCGCTCCAGGGCTTCGCGATGGGCGCGATACCGCTGGGCATCGGCCTGATGCGCGACATGCTGCCCCGCGAGCGGCTCGGCTCGGCGATGGCCCTGATGAGCTCCTCGATCGGCGTCGGCGGCGGACTCGCGCTGCCCGCGGCGGCCCTGGTCGCCGAGCACGCCGACTGGCACGCCCTGTTCTTCGGCGCCGCCGGACTGGGCGCCCTCTCGATCGTTCTCACCCTGCTCGTCGTGCCGGAGTCCCCGGCCCGCGCCGAGGGCTCCTTCGACCTGCCGGGCGCCATCGGCCTGTCCGTCGGTCTGGTGCTGCTCCTGCTGCCGATCACCAAGGGCAGCGACTGGGGCTGGTCGTCCGGCACCACGCTCGGCCTGTTCGCCGCGTCCGTCGTGGTCCTCCTGCTGTGGGGCGTGTTCGAGCTGCGCGTGGCCGCCCCGCTGGTCGATCTGCGCACCACCGCCCGCCGCGAGGTGCTGCTCACCAACCTCGCCTCGATCATGGTCGGCGTCTCGTTCTACGTCGTCTCGCTCGTCCTGCCGCAGCTGCTCCAGCTGCCCGCCGCCACCGGCTACGGCCTCGGCCAGTCGATGGTCGTCGCGGGCCTGTGCGCGGCCCCGCTCGGCCTGACGATGATGTTCACCGCGCCGGTCTACGCCCGTCTCTCCGCCCGCTTCGGCCCCAAGGTCACCCTGATCATGGGCCTGCTCATCATCGCGATCGGCTACGGCGGCGGCCTCGGCCTGATGGACGCCCCCTGGCAGACCGTCATCACCTCGGTGATCCTCGGCGCGGGCATCGGTCTCGCCTACTCCTCGCTGCCCGCGCTGATCGTCGGCGCGGTCCCGGCCTCGGAGACGGGCGCGGCCAACGGTCTGAACACCCTGATGCGTTCCATCGGCACCTCGGTCTCCAGCGCCGTCATCGGCATGGTGCTCGCCAACACCGCGCAGCATGTGGGCGGCCTGGCGATCCCGACCATGCACGGCTTCCGCCTCTCCTTCCTGATCGCGACCGGTGCGGTGACGCTCGGCCTGGTGCTCGCCCTGTTCCTGCCCGGGCAGCGCCCCTCGACCAGGACGCAGCTGCGCGCGAGCAGCGAGGAGGACGCCAACCTGGAGCGGGCCGAGGAGATCCTGCGGGGCTTCCGCGGCCGGGTGCTGGACGCCGGGGGCTCCCCGGTCGCCCGCGCCAAGGTCACCCTGATCGACCGCCGGGGCCGCCAGGCGGGTGCCACGCTCTCCGCGGAGGACGGCAGCTATGTGCTGGCCGTGCCGGCGCGGGGCCCCTATGTCGTGGCCGCGCGGGCCGTGGGCCACGCCCCGCACGCCTCGTCGGCCACCCACCCGGGCGAGGAGCGCCCGGTGGACCTGGATCTGTCCCTGCCGGCCGAGACCGTCTCGGCCTGACCGCAGCGCCCGTCCGCACCCCCCGTCGCCGGCGCGACGGGGGGTGCGGCAGCATGGGGCGCCTACAGGTCCGTGCGGCGCCTTCGTCGCGGTACGCGCCTGCCCGCACGTACGACCGAAAGGACCCCCATGCCCGCGGCGCCCTCCCCCGAGATCCTGGCCTCGTTCGAGGCCGCGAAGGGGTTCATGCCGCTGCGCGAGGGGCTCGCGCTGTACTCGGCCGCCGTCGAGGCCGGGCGGCTGGGGCTGCCCCTGCTGGAGGTCGGCACCTACTGCGGGCGCTCCACGATCCTGCTCGCGGACGCGGCCCGCGCCGCCGGGGTCACCGCCCTCACGGTCGACCACCACCGCGGCAGCGAGGAGCAGCAGCCCGGCTGGGACTACCACGACCCGGAGACGGTCGATGCCGAGGTCGGCCTGATGGACACCCTGCCCACCTTCCGGCGCACCCTGCACAAGGCGGGCCTGGAGGACCACGTGGTCGCGCTCGTCGGCCGTTCGCCGCAGGTGGCCGCGGTCTGGAACAGCCCGCTCGGCCTCGTCTTCATCGACGGCGGCCACACGGACGAGCACGCGAGCGCCGACTACGAGGGCTGGGCCCGCCATGTGGTCCAGGACGGTCTGCTCGTCATCCACGACGTCTTCCCGGAGCCGGAGGACGAGTTCACCGGCCAGGCCCCCTACCGCGTCTACCTCAGGGCCCTCGGCTCCGGCGACTTCACGGAGGTCTCCGCGACCGACTCGCTGCGCGTCCTGCGGCGAACGCGGGCCGCGAGCGCTGCGCGCGGCTAGTGCTGCGACCGGAGATCAGTTCGCCTGCCACCAGTCGGTGACGACCTCGGCGTAGGCGTCCGCGCCTTCCTCCCAGACGAAGTGGCCCGCGTCGAGGATGTGGAGCTTGCTGTGGGGCAGGCGCTCGTGGAGGTACTCGGCGTTCTCCACCGGCACCACCGGGTCGTTGCGGCCGGCGATGATCTGGACCGGCGTCTCGACGGTGTGCAGCAGGTCGCCGAGGATCGGCAACTCGGCCGGATACGCACGGACGTAGGGCAGCTGGTCGACGAATCGCCCGCCCGCGTAGGACGCCAGGTAGTCCTCGCGTACGACCTCCGGCAGCTCGTAGCCGTGGATGTTGCCGATCGCGGCTGTCACGGCGGCCTTGGGGGCCAGGGCCCGGTACGGGGCCAGGTCCTCGTCGTGCACCCATTCGTTCAGGGGACTCCCCAGCTTCAGGGGAACCGCCGCCCCGCCGGTGCCCACGACCAGGCTCCGGAGCCGGTCCGGGTGCCGGGCCGCGGCGAACAGTGACGCGGCCGTGCCGATGTCCGGGCCCACGACATGCGGCTTCGTCAGCCCGAACGCGTCGATGATCCGCACGATGAAGTCGCCCATCGCCGTGGGGGACAGCAGGTCCTGCCGGAGCTCGGAATGCCCGAATCCCGGCAGGTCCACCGCGATCAGGTGCGCGTGCCCGGCGAGCTTCGACCAGGTCGCGTCGTAGGAGTACAGGCTTTCCGGCCACGGGCTCAGCAGCAGCGCGTCGCGCTCGCGGGGCCCGTCGCTCTCGGCGTACCGGACGGACAGTCCGTCGATCGTGCGGAATCGGGGCTTGATCTCGCTCATTTCCTTGTCCTCTCAGGACGTAATACTCATTCACATGTAGACCATTACGTTCTAGCACGCCGACCATCGAGATGTAATGGCCTTCAAGAAATAGACCATGTGCTAGGGTGCCCGTGTGGCCAGGAACGAAGAAACAGACCCTGCGCGGCAGATCCCCCCGGCCGCCGCGGCGATCGTGGCCCTGCTCAACACCCGGCCGCACGGCGCCGACCATCTGTTTCCGGAGACGCTGCACACCACCGAGGAGGCAAGCGCGGCCTTGCGCCCGCTCGGCCTGCCCGACACGGTGGCGCCGACGCCGGAGCGCATCGCCGAGGTCCGCAGCCTGCGCACGATCCTCATGGGCCTCTTGTCCGCGCCGGACAGCGCGGAGGCGGCAGCCCGTCGGGCAGAGCTCACCGAACGCGCATCCTCGGTCGCACTGAGCCAGGACTTCTCGGTGCCCGGCAAGGTGCAGCTGCGGCAGGTGAGCGGTGATCCCGTTGTCGGTGGCATCACCCGCGCGGTGGCCGACCTCATGGCCGACGGCACATGGTCCCGCCTCCGCGTCTGCGACAACGAGGGCTGCCAACGCGTGTTCTACGACACCACGCGCAGCCGCACCCAGCGCTGGCACTCGTACGCCACCTGCGGCAACAGGACCAATGTGGCCTCGTATCGAGCCCGAAAGAAGGCCCGGCCCGACGGCAGACCATAAAGTGGCGGGCATGTCGTACGTTGGACCGGACTTCGATGCCCCCGAGCCCCGCCGCCCCCGACGCGGACCGCTGATGATCGCCGCCGCCGCGCTGGTACCGGCCGCGCTGCTCGGCTGGCTGGTCTACGAGGCGGTCGCGGACAGCGGCGGCACACCGGCCGGTGCGGCGCCCCGGACGGGTCCGCCCGCCGCCGCGGACTCGCCGGCGGACGACGGCAAGCTCACCGGCCCTCCCGCGACCGCCGGGTCCGGCTCGCTCAAGGGCAAGGTCGTCCTCATCGACCCGGGCCACAACCCCGGCAACTTCCGGCACACCACCGAGATCAATCGCAAGGTGGACATCGGTACCAACCGCAAAGAGTGCGACACCACCGGCACGTCCACCAACTCCGGTTACACCGAGGCCCGGTTCACGCTGGACGTGGCGCGCAGACTGCGCACGATCCTCGAACAGCAGGGCGCGACCGTGAAGTTCACCCAGGACGGCGACCGCGCGTGGGGGCCGTGCGTGGACGAGCGGGCGTACATCGGCAACACGGCGCACGCGGACGCGGCCGTCTCCATCCACGCGGACGGTGCACCGCAGGGCGACCGCGGCTTCCACGTCATCCTGCCGGCCTCGCTGCACCAGGGTTCCGCGGACACCCGCCCCATCGTGGGCCCCTCGCGCGACCTGGGCACCCGCATCAGGGACGGTTTCAACCACGTCACCGGCAGCCCCCTCTCCAACTACCTGGGCAAGGGCACCGGTCTGGTCGTACGCAGCGATCTCGGGGGCCTCAACCTGTCCACCGTTCCGAAGGTGTTCATCGAGTGCGGCAACATGCGCGACAGCAAGGACTCCGCACTGCTGACGAGCGGCGCGTGGCGGCAGAAGGCGGCGCAGGGGATCTCTGAGGGAATCGTGAGTTTCCTGCGGGGGTAGCTCTCACCTGCCCGGGCCCGGCGGACACCCCGGCCGGGCGGACGATAGTGTCGTCCCTACGATGAGGGGCCGCCCGCGCGCTTCACACCGCGGCCCGAGGGCGACATGGTGACAGCGACGCCTCCACCGATGACGAGACGACAGACGAAGGACCCGAAGTGAATATCCGCTCCCTCACTAGAGGCGACGGCGTGGTGATCGGAGCAGCGGTATTGCTGTTCATCGCGTCGTTCCTCGATCTCACCGGCTGCGGCAACGTCGGCGCGATCTGCTCCCGGCTCGACATTCCCAACGCCTGGGACGACCTCGGGCTCGGGCTCGGCATCTACATGGCCGGGGTGATCGGCGGCGGGCTCGTCGTGTTCGCCCGTCTGCTTCCCGCCCCGCGCAAGGTCGCGGGCCTGGAGCTGGGAGCCTTCGGGACCGCGCTCACCGTCGCCGCCGCGTGGGTGCTGCTGTGGACGCTGATCGACGCCACCGACGCGGGCGCCGGTCTCATCCTCGGCTTCATCGCCGCCCTCGTCCTGGCCGCCGCGGCCATCGCCACCCCGCTTCTCCCGGCCCTGCAGGCCGCCCTGATCCCCGCCCCCAAGCCCGCCGCACCCCAGCCCTACGGCACACAGCCGTCGGTCGGCTACGGCTACCCGGGCGCCCAGCAGCAGCAGCCTTACGGCGGCCCGCCCCAGCAGACGCAGGCCTACGGCGGCCAGCCGCAGCCGGCGCCCGCCGCGGAGTTCTCCCCGTTCTGGTTCGCCGTCCCGGTGCCGCGTCCGCTGTACGCGGAGGACGGCTCGCCCACGCCGATCGCCGAACTGGCGCCCGGCACCTGGTACTTGGCCGTCGAGCAGCGGGGCCCGGGCCTGGTCGCGCAGACGCAGGACGGCCGACGCGGCGTGCTCCAGGACACGAGCGGCATCCAGCGCGGCTGAGAGTTCCGACCGCTTCCGCACGGCCCCTCGCCCTTCCGGGCGGGGGGCCGTCGTCGTACAGTCGCACCTCCGACAGGGTGCTGACGTACCGTCAGCCATGGACGTCTGGAGGCGTGATGCGGCTCGGACTCGCGCTCGGCTACTGGGGCCGCGGCCCCGCGGCGGACCATCTCACGCTGGCGCGGGAGGCCGAACGGCTCGGCTATGACTCCGTGTGGACCGCCGAGTCCTGGGGCTCGGACGCCTTCACCCCGCTGACCTGGATCGCCGCGCGGACGTCGAGGATCAAGCTGGGGACGGCGGTCGCCCAGATGGCGGCCCGCTCCCCCACCGCCACGGCGATGCACGCACTCACCCTCGACCACCTCTCCGGCGGCCGGATGATGCTCGGCCTCGGTCTGTCGGGGCCGCAGGTCGTCGAGGGATGGTACGGACGGCCGTTCCCCGCCTCCCCGCTGACCGCGACCAGGGAGTACGTCGACGTGGTCCGCCAAGTGCTGCGGCGCGAGGGCCCGGTGACGTTGGACGGCCGCTTCCACGCGCTGCCGTACCGGGGCGCGGACGGCACCGGGCTCGGGAAACCGCTGAAGCCGATCACGCATCCGCTGCGGGCGGGCCTTCCCGTCCTGCTGGGCGCGGAGGGCCCGAGGAACGTAGCGCAGACGGTACGGATCGCGGACGGCTGGCTGCCGCTGTACTGGTCGCCGACCCGTCCGGAGGTGTACGAGGCGTCGCTGGCCGGGCTGCTGCGGGAGACCGGCGGGGAGGGGAGGCCTGGGCCCTGTCGTCAAACTCCCGACTGCCCCGCGACGCCATGCACGCTCCTCCACGCTCGGCCTCGCTCGCGCGGGCGGTGCCCCCACTGCCGCACCCCGCACAGTCCCGAGTGCATCCAGTACGAGGGCCCGCGCGCGGCACGCCGAGAGCACGCACCTGACGCCGCAGGGCCCGCCCTCCGGGCGGACGACGGGAGTTCGACGACAGGACCTAGCCGCTTCCTCGTCGCGCCGATGGCCCGGGTCAAGGTCTGCGACGACGTGGCCGAGGGACTGCTGCCGGTGAAGGCGATGCTCGGCTTCTACATCGGCGGGATGGGCCCGATGCAGGGACGCACGGAGCACTCCATCGGGGGCGGCGGCCGGGCGACGGGCGGGCGCAACTTCCATGCCGACCTCATGGCGCGCATGGGCTACGAGGAGGAGGCGCACCGGATCCAGCGGCTGTTCCTGGAGGGCCGGCGGGAGGAGGCGGTGCTCGCCGTGCCCGACGCCTTCGCGGACGAGATCTCCCTCGTCGGACCGCGCCGGCGGATCGCCGAACGCCTGGAGCTGTGGCGCAAGGGCCCGGTCACGGATCTGCTGGCCCTGTCCCCCGACCCGCACACCCTCCGCGTGCTGGCCGAGCTGAACACTTGAGGGTGTGGTCGCGCGCAACGCGCAACATGCTGCCTGCTTCCCTAACGTCCCGGTCATGGCCACACGGATGCGCTTCGCCGAGGTGTACGAGGCCGGGGACGCGTGGCTCGCCGACTGCTCCGCACACCCAGACCTTGTACGCAACGCATGGGAGTTGGACAAGCTCGCCCTCATAGCGACGGGAGAGCACTGGCTCGCCACCGAAACCGCACTCGTCACCACCATGCAGGCACTCAAACCGCATCCGTAACAAGCAGCGAGGCCAGCGGCAGCAGCCGACGCCGAACGGCAACCGGTCACCCCGCCCGCGAGGACATCGCGATCAGGCAACGCTGTGCGGCCCCCTACGCTGCACGGTCGTTGAGGCATCAGCGACGTCCAACGATCGGAGGCCCCATGGCAGGCATTGAGTTCGAAGCGAAAGCCCTCGACGTCGACCCTGCGAAAATCGCACTGCTCATCACCGAGGCCGACGGCACTCGCACGACCGGTATGGGCGTCCGCCGCAGCGTTGGGCATTGACCGCGACCACCTCACCTCCATCGACACCACGAAGGTCTACAGCCTGTACGGCATTGACCTGGACTCCATCGCTGACCTGCGCTTCGAGTAGGCCGGCGCCCGCTACTCCGGCCGGGGCGCGGTGTCCCGGCCGGCCCGGAGAGGGGGCACCATGCATGAACTGAGGAATCTGCCGGTGGAGGTGAAACCGGACCGCACCCTGCGCGTGAAGATCATCGACGCCTGCGGCCTCGCCTGCTCGTTCTGCCACAACGAGGGAACCCCCCGTCGCTGCGCCGGGCCGCTCCGGATGCGTCTCCATCTACCTCCGCACCAACGGCGCCGACTTCCTGCCGGCCCGGATCGCCGCCGACGCCGACTTCGCCCTGGCCCTCGCCGCCGTGCGCGGCAGCCTGCCGACGAAGAAGTTCACTTCACCGGCGGCGAACCGACGTTGCACCCCAACCTGCCCCACCTGATCGCCATCGCCAGGCGCCTCGGACTCACGGTCGGACTCACCTCGAACGGGGAGAACGGCGCCGCAGTCATGACTGACTGCGCCACGGCTGGCCTTGACCGCATCAACCTGTCCGTGTTCGGCACCACTCCGGCCGAACTCGTCGCCGTGCAGGCTCCGCGGCTCGCCTCCCCGAAGCTCGCGGAGCGCAAGCTCGCCGCCCTCGACGCGACGATCGAGGCCGCGGCCACCAACGGGATCAAGGTCTCGGCGAACATCGTGGTGCCCGACCGCCGTCACGTGGACCGCGTGCTCCGCATCATCGAGCGACACGGCCGTGCTGTTGTGGTCCGCATGCTTGTCTCGCTGGAGGACGACGGTGCCTCCCTCGAAGCCATGCAGGCTGTGGTGGATCACCTCGGTGCTGTACCGGTTCGGCGGATCCTGACCGCGGGTGCCTCAGACCAGCGGGTGCGGTATCGCCTGCCGGACGGGCGAACCCTGTACGCGAAGAGCATCCGTCCCGTGCGCCTGCCCGAGACGTGCGCCGACTGCCGGTTCAACAACCCCGACGACTGCCAGGAGGGGTACTACGGCGTCCGCCTGTACCGGGCTGCCGACGGCCCGTTCATGGTCGGCGTGTGCATTCAGCGCATGGACCTGTGCCTGCCGCTCGGCGAATTCGTGATGAGCCAGCGCTGCCGCGAGGTGGCGGCCTTTCGCGATGACGAGGCGGCGAGGCTGACGTGGATGCACGCAACGACGGAAGCGACCGGGTAGTCGCATCGGTTTCCCCCGAGACCGGCAGTCTCGCTACGGCCCTGGCCTGCGTCCCAACCGTCGACCGGTCCGCTTCATCCCGGTGGGACTGCCCGTCCCGTCGAGATGGTCAGCCCCGTGCGAGCTGGGGCCCCGACGGCACCTGGTTGTGTACGGGGGCGCCCGCGCTCTTGCCCGCGGCCTTCACCTTGCGGATGACGGCGTCGAAGGCGGCGACGGCCGAGGCGTCGCCCCGGCGGAGCTTGCCCGGCAGATGCTTGAGGGCGTCGACGGACGCGCTGACCGGGGCGAGGGCCCGGGCCAGCGCGGGGTCGCCCTGGGCGTTGTACCGCGCGCCTTTGAGCCGGTCGTAGGCGAAGGTGCCCGCGAGGCCCGCCTTGAGCAGCGTGGCCGTGCGTCCCTGCGCGCCGTCGGCGAACGCACCGGCCTTCCACGGCTTCACGATCCACTGCTGGATCGCCCCGGCCGCGAGCCCCGCGCTCAGCGCGAACCGGGACTTGGCGAGTTTCTGCCGCTGCGCCTGGGTGCTCGGGGCCGGCGAGGGGACCGTGATGTAGGCGGCCACCTGCCGGGTGGCGCTGCCGCTCCCGCAGGCGGCGGCGCCGACGAACAGGGTGCTGCACAGCGCGAGAAGGGGGGCGAGGGCGCGTATCGGCACGGGCACAGGGGTCCTCCGGGTCAACCAGGGCGAACGGCTCCACCGGCAGCCTCACCCGCCCCGCCGCGGAGCGCCGCCCCGGCGCGGCTGATCGGGTGAAACCCTTGTCCCACAAGGCCTCCAGGACCCCCAGTACGTTTCAACACAGGCCGACGGGCAATCCGGAGAGCATGTCCCCTCGATATCGCAACGGTGCCAATCAAGCCGGGACGGTCATAGCGGTCGTCGCCGATGTCATGGCCCTCATCCTGGGCCTGTGGATCCTGATGTATCTGCTGGACGCGAACCCGGGCAACGCCCTGGTGCGGTTCGTCCACGACACCGCCCAGTGGCTGGCGGGCTGGTCGCGTGACCTGTTCACGTTCAACAAGGCCTGGGCCCGGGTGGTCGCCGGGTACGGTCTGGCCGCCGTGGTCTACCTCTTCATCGGCCACACCATCGCCAACCGCATCCAGCGCCACTGAGCCACGCCCCCCAAGCGCCGCTCAGCGCCACCGCACTCCCTGCCGAGGTCCGGGCCCGGGCCGACTGGGCGCAGCAGTCCGGGCCCGGGCCGACTACGCGCAGCAGTCCGGGTCCAGGCCCCGCGGCAGGCGTTCGCCGCCGAAGACCGCGCAGGTCGGCTCGTGGCCGCCGAGCGCCGCCACGGCCAGCAGCAGCGAACCCGCGGTCCAGGTGGTGAGTTCGCGCGGCCAGATCGCCCGGTCCTCGAAGACATAGCCGGTCCAGTACAGGCCCGTCTCCGGGTCCCTCAGGTGCTGGATCGACTGGAGGATCTCCAGCGCGCGGTCGGACTCGCCCATCACCCACAGCGCCAGGGCGAGTTCGGCCGACTCGCCCCCGGTCACCCACGGGTTGGGGACGACGCAGCGCACCCCGAGTCCGGGCACCACGAAGCGCTCCCAGTCCGCCTCGATGCGCTCCTTCGCCTCCGCGCCGGCCACCGCGCCGCCGAGGACCGGGTAGTACCAGTCCATCGAGTAGCGGCCCTTGTCCAGGAACCGTTCGGGGTGCCGGCCGATGGCGTGCCGCAGCGCGCCCACCGCCAGCTCCCAGTCCGGCTGCGGCTCCTCCCGCTGCTCGGCGATCGCGAGGGCGCAGCGCAGCGCGTGGTGGACGGACGAGCACCCGGTGAGCAGCGCGTCCGGGACGGCCGTGCCGTCGTCCTCGCGCTTCCAGCCGATCTGCCCGCCGGGCTGCTGCAACCGGAGCACGAACTCGACGGCCGCGTAGACCGTCGGCCACATCCGGTCCAGGAACATGTCGTCGCCGGTGGCCAGGTAGTGGTGCCAGACGCCGACGGCCACGTACGCGACGAAGTTCGTCTCCCGGCCGCGGTCGGTGATGTGCTCCGGGTCTCCGTCGGCGTACGCCGCGTACCAGGAGCCGTCCTCGTTCTGGTGCCGGGCCAGCCAGTCGTACGCCCGCTCGGCCGCCGTGTGTTCGCCGGCCGCGTCGAGTGCCATGGCCGCCTCGACGTGGTCCCACGGGTCGAGATGGTGCCCGCGGAACCACGGTATGGCTCCGTCCCCCCGCTGCACGGCGAGGATCCCGCCGACGGTCGCGGCGGCCTGCTCGGCGGTGAGGACCCCGGGCAGGACGAGGTGCTCCGTCCGGGGAGTCGTCACTTGGCGGCCGCCTCGGAGCGCCCGGAGGACGCGGCGGTGGACGCTGCCGGTTCGGCGACCCGCGGCAGGTGCGGCTTGGTCGCGTAGGCCACGAAGCTCTTGCCGATCAACGGGTTCAGGGTCTGTTCCGCGACCCGGGTGGCGAGCGGCTTCTTCATGATGTCCCAGACGAGGAGCTTGTGGTACGCGCGTACCGGCAGCGCCTTGTCGTTGTCGACGCCGAACGCGCACTTCAGCCACCAGTACGGCGAGTGCAGCGCGTGCGCGTGGTGCGTGCCGTACGGCCGAAGGCCCGCCTCCCGTATCTTCGCGAGGAGTTCGTCCGCCTTGTAGATGCGGATGTGGCCGCCCTCGACCTCGTGATAGGCGTCTGACAGGGCCCAGCAGACCTTCTCGGGGCCGTAGCGCGGCACGGTGATCGCGATACGGCCGCCCGGCTTGAGCACCCGGACCATCTCGGCGAGGACGCCCTTGTCGTCCGGGATGTGCTCCATGACCTCGGAGATGATCACGACGTCGAAGGACTCGTCCGGGAAGGGGAGCGCGAGGGCGTCGCCCTCCATGGCGGTCGCGGTGGCGCCCTCGGGGGCCTCGCCGGCCTCCTTCATCGCCGCGAACCACTTGGCGACCTCGCGGATCTCCTCGCCGTTCTGGTCCAGGGCCACGACCTGGGCGCCGCGCCGGTAGCACTCGAACGCGTGCCGTCCGGCACCGCAGCCGAGGTCCAGGACACGGTCGCCCGGGGCGAGCGGGAACCGGGAGAAGTCGACGGTCAGCACGTGGCCCTGCTTTCACGGTTGGAATCGACGTCGGACACCGAAGCGGCAGTCGCCCCGACGGCGGCCTCACTGCCTGCGGAGACGGCGGAAGGCGCGCCCGCCGTCCTCACCACGGCCGCGATACGGCTGGGAGGCGTGGCGAGCAAGTCACCGACGCCCGCACCGGTGGAGGCGGCGATCGCCTCGCGGTAGCGCGTCACCGTGCCCTGGGCCGCCTTGGCCCAGGTGAAGTGGCGCAGCACCCGCTGACGGCCCGCCGCGCCGAGGCGCGCCCGCAGCTCCGGGTCCCCGAGCAGCCGGCTCAGGCCCGCGGCCAGTGCGCCGGCGTCCCCGGGCGGCACCGCCAGGCAGGTCTCGCCGTCGGGTCCGGCGACCTCCGGTATCGCGCCACCGGTCGTGGCCACCAGCGGCGTACCGGTCGCCATCGCCTCGGCCGCCGGCAGCGAGAAGCCCTCGTACAGCGACGGCACGCACGCCACCTCGGCCGAGCGCACCAGGTCGACCAGTTCGGCGTCCGAGATGCCCTTGACGAACTCGACGGCGCCTTCGAGCCCGTAGCGCTCGATCGCCTGCGCGACCGGGCCGTCCTCCGCACGCTTGCCGACGACGACGAGATGGGCCCCGGGGTGCTCGGTCCGCACCTTGGCGAGCGCCTCGATCAGGAAGACGAGTCCCTTGAGCGGCACGTCCGCGCTGGACGTGGTCACGATCCGGCCCGGCACCTGCGGTACCGAGGGATTCGGCGAGAAGAGGTCGGTGTCGGCGCCGATGTGCACGACGTGGATGCGGTCCCGGGAGACACCCAGGTGGTCCACGATCTCCTGCTGGGAGGTGCCGGAGACGGTGAGCACCGACGGCAGCCGGCGCGCTACCCGCTTCTGCATACGGGTGAACGCGTACCAGCGCCGGACGGACGCCCGCCGCTTCCAGCCCTCGGCCGCGTCCAGCTCCAGCTGCCGGTCCACGGTGATGGGGTGATGGATCGTGGTGACCAGCGGTGCGCCCACGTCGCCCAACAGCCCGTAGCCGAGCGTCTGGTTGTCGTGCACGACGTCGAAGTCGCCGCGCCGGGCGCGCAGATGGCGGCCGGCACGCAGCGAGAACGTCAGCGGCTCGGGGAAGCCGCCGGTCCACATCGTCGCGACCTCGACGGCATCGATCCAGTTCCGGTACTCCTCGCGCCGCGGGGTGCGGAAGGGGTCGGGCTGGCGGTACAGGTCGAGGCTCGGCAGTTCGGTGAGGGACAGGCCCTGAAGGTCCTCGCCCTCGTCCAGTACGGGGTACGGCTGGGCGCCGATGACCTCGACCCGGTGGCCGAGCCGGGCCAGCTCGCGTGAGAGGTGCCGTACGTACACGCCCTGGCCGCCGCAGAACGGGTTTCCCTTGTACGTCAGGAGCGCGATGCGCAGCGGGCGGTCGCCGTCCGCGGCCGAGTCCTCCTCGGGCCCTGCCTCCCTGGCCTCAGCGGTCACTCGTGGCCCCTTCTCCCTGCCATTTCCCGCGAGACTACGACGGGACGGTAATCTAGAACAAGTTTCAGACTTGATCGTTGAAGAGGCTCTGAATCTACCGGCAGGTAAGGGCAGTGTGAGCGGTGGATCAGGTGATTCGCGCCACGGCACGACCCCTGCCATGCTGTCTGATCACTCACCCTCACCGACTGTCACGGAACACGGAACGGGACCCATGCCAGCGGAAGCCAAGGTGCCATCCAGTACCGCGCGACCGGCGGAGCCGGCCTCACCTCCGCTCACCGAGCGGCAGGAGGCGCGCCGCCGCCGGATCCTGCACGCGAGCGCGCAGCTGGCCGGCCGGGGTGGTTTCGACGCGGTGCAGATGCGCGAGGTCGCGGAGTCCTCGCAGGTGGCGCTCGGCACGCTGTACCGCTACTTCCCGTCGAAGGTGCATCTGCTGGTCGCGACCATGCAGGACCAGCTGGAGCATCTGCACCGCACGCTCAGGAAGAAGCCGCCGGCCGGGGAGACGGCGGCGGAGCGGGTGGCGGAGACGCTGATGCGCGCCTTCCGGGCGCTCCAGCGCGAGCCTCATCTCGCCGACGCGATGGTCCGTGCGCTGACCTTCGCGGACCGCAGTGTCTCGCCGGAGGTGGACCAGGTGTCCCGGCAGACGACGGCGATCATCCTGGACGCGATGGGTCTGGAGGATCCGACCCCGGAGCAGCTGGCCGCGGTCCGCGTGATCGAGCACACCTGGCACTCGGCGCTGATCACCTGGCTCTCCGGCCGCGCCTCCATCGCCCAGGTCAGGATCGACATCGAGACGGTGTGCCGGCTGATCGACCTCACGGATCCGGCCGGACGGGCATGAGCTGGAGGATCCGGCGGGCCGGGGCGGGAAAGGCCCACGAAAAGACCTACGAGACAAGTTCTGACCGTCTTCCGATCTCTCGATCTTCCAACGCGTTACTCGACCGTCGATGTCGGCCCAAGCGGAAATCGAAACTTCACGCCGAAGTCGGCTACTCCGGTTGAGTGTCTTCACTCATCCCGTAGGCACTTCTCAGTGTAATCGCCGCCATCCAGGATGGAAGACCCCAAATCAAGATTTTTTGAATATTTCGGACATCTAGTCCTCTTGGGGGAACACGGGTTCCCCGCTCTCGGCCAGCGTGATCAGGATCGCCTCCACCGGGCAGTTCTCCGCCGCCTGAAGGACCGGCTCACCCGCGTCGGTGTCCGGTGCCACGGGGTGGGACTGCCGGGCGGAGTCGAGGCGGAAGGCGCCGGGTGCCCGGTGGACGCACTGCATGGAGCCGATACAGAGGGTGCGGTCGACCTCGATGTGCCAGCGGTCGCCCATGCGCTACGCCTCTCCGTAACCGGCCGGCAGATGGATCATCTTGTGCTCCAGGAACTCGCCGTAGCCCTCGGGCCCGAACTCCCGGCCCAGCCCGGAGTTCTTGTAGCCGCCGAAGGGGCCGAGCATGTCGAGGCTGAAGGTGTTCACCGAGTACGTGCCGGTCCGCACCTGCCGGGCGATCTCGATGCCGTGCTCGACGTCCGCGGTCCACACACTGCCGCTGAGCCCGTACTCGGAGTCGTTCGCGATCCTCACGGCCTCGCTCTCGTCGCTGTAGGGCAGCAGACAGATCACGGGTCCGAAGATCTCCTCGCGGGCGATGCGCATGGAGTTGTCGACGTCACCGAAGAGGGTCGGCTCCACATACCAGCCGCGGTCGAGGCCGGACGGGCGCCCGCCGCCGGTGAGGATCTTGGCGCCCTCCTCCTGGCCGATCCGGATGTAGTCGAGGCTGCGCTGCCGCTGGCGCCCGGCCACGAGCGGGCCGACCTGGGTGGCAGCGTCCAGCGGGTCGCCGACCACGAGCGCGCCCGCCGCGACGGCGAGGGCGTCGGCGAACTCGTCGTAGCGCGAGCGCGGCAGCAGGATGCGGGTCTGGGCCACACACGCCTGGCCGTTGTTCATCCAGGCGGCCGGGACGATCCCCGCCACGGCCGCGGCGACGTCCGCGTCGGGCAGCACCACCGCCGCCGACTTGCCGCCCAGCTCCAGGGTCACCCGTGTCAGGTTCCGCGAGGCGACCTCCATCACGCGCCTGCCCGCCGCCACCGAGCCGGTGAAGGACACCTTGTCGACGCCGGGGTGGCCGACGAGGTACTCGCCCACCTCGCGGTCCGCGGGCAGGATCGACAGCACGCCCTCCGGCAGCCCTGCCTCCCGGGCGATCTCGCCGAGGAGGTAGGCGTCGAGCGGGGACTCGGGCGACGGCTTGAGCAGCACGGTGCAGCCGGCGAGCAGCGCGGGCGCGAGCTTGGCTGCGGCGACGAACTGGGGGACGTTCCACGGCACCACGGCCGCCACGACCCCGACCGGCTCGCGCCGCACGAGGATCCTCCCGAGGACGCCGTCGCGCCGTTCCTCGTGGGGGAAGGCCCGTGCGACCGTGATCGCCGCGTCCCACACCATCATCGCGCCGAGCGCCTGCGCGAGGACGCTCCAGGAGTACGGGGAGCCGTTCTCGGAGGAGATCACGCGGGCGATCTCCTCGTGGCGCGCGGCGATACCGTCCTTGATCCTCGTCACGACCCCGATCCGCTCGTCGAGCGTCGCCCTCGGCCAGGGTCCCTCGTCGAAGGCGCGGCGCGCGACGGCGACGGCCCGGTCTACGTCCTCACGCGAGGCATGCGGTACACGGCCGATGACCTCCTCGGTGTGCGGGGAGACCACCTCGATGACGTCCTTGCCCAGGGGATCGGTCAACTCCCCGCCGATGAACAGCTGTCCGTGTTCCACGAGCTCGGTCATGACCGACTGCCTCCCCGGGACAGTTGCTGATGATCCATCAGATGTCGTCGACACCAGAACTGTTACCAGTTCCGGCCGACGGAGTCCACGCATCGGTGAGTGAGAGCGGGCTACCGTCGAAACGTGTTCTAGTTATAGTGGGCCGGAGGGCGGCGATGGGGGAGCGCATGGCGCAGACGGCCGATCACGGCGGGGGCGTACGGTCCCTCAGGGTTCCCATCCCGGACAACCCCCTCGGCCACACGCTGGTCTACGTCGTCGACACCGACCGCGGCCCGGTGCTGGTGGACACGGGCTGGGACGACCCGGACTCCTGGGACGCCCTCACCGAGGGACTTCAGGCGTGCGGCACCTCGGCCGCGGAGATCCACGGCGTGGTGATCACCCATCACCACCCCGACCACCACGGCCTCTCGGGCCGGATCCGTGCGGCCTCCGGCGCCTGGGTCGCGATGCACGCGGCGGACACCGCGGTCGTACGCCGCACCCGCGAGGCCCGGCCCGAGCACTGGTTCACCTATATGAGCGCCAAGCTCGCGGCGGCCGGTGCCCCCGAGGAGCACCTCGCGCCGCTGCGCAGGCCGCGCTCGCTGCCCGGCCTCTCCCCCGCCCTGCCCGACCGTGAGATCGTCCCCGGTGAACTGCTCGACCTCCCGGGCCGCCGGCTGCGCGCGATCTGGACGCCGGGGCACACACCCGGCCATGTCTGCCTCCATCTGGAGGAGGAGCACCCCGCCGGGCTCCCGGGGCGCGGCCGGCTGTTCTCCGGGGACCATCTGCTGCCGGAGATCACCCCGCACATCGGCCTGTACGAGGACGTGGACGACACCACCGCGGTCGCCGATCCGCTCGGCGACTACCTCGACTCCCTGGAGCGCATCGGCCGCCTCGCGCCCGCCGAGGTACTCCCGGCCCACCAGCACCCGTTCACCGACGCGCCCGCCCGCGTCCGGGAGCTGCTGGCCCACCACGAGGAGCGGCTGACCGGCCTGCTCGCCCTCCTCGGCACCCCGCTCACCCCCTGGCAGCTCGCCGAACGCATGGAGTGGAACCGCCCCTGGGCGCAGATCCCCTACGGCTCCCGCACCATCGCGGTCTCGGAGGCGGAGGCCCATCTGCGCCGCCTGGTGAAATCGGGCCGGGCGGAACCGGTACCGGGGACGGACCCGGTGGCTTACACGGCCGCGTGAAGCCCCTTCGGCGGCGAGACGGCCCGGCTGCTCACCCGCTAGTGCTGCGGGGCCCTGTCACAGAGGGTCCGGGGACGCTTCTACCGGCGGGTACAGTGGCCGGGTCGTTCTCACACCCGTACGGGGGAAAGCCGGTGCAAATCCGGCGCTGACCCGCAACCGTGAGCCGCCCGCGCGGCGGCGAGCCGGAGCACCGCGTACGGGACGTGACCGGCTCACGCGCACCGGCAGCCCGCCGGTGTACGGCACCGTCGAGGTCTACGGAGCCGAGCCGCCCGGGGGATGCCCCGTGCCGCCCCGCTCCCGGACACCAAGGGAGAGGCACCCGCCGATCATGATCGTTCGCCGCAGCGCCGCGGTACTGGCCGCCATAGCCGCCGTCGCCGGGGCCCCCGCCACGGCCTTCGCCGCCTCCCCCGCGCCGTCCGCCTCACCCTCGCTCCCGTCCGGCCTCTACGGCACCGGCGACCCCACGTACGACGGCGTCTGGCGCCAGTCGCTCGCCCTGCTCGCCCAGCACACGGCCGGTGTGCGGCCCGCCACCGTCGCGGTGGACTGGCTGACGGGCCAGCAGTGCGCGAGCGGCGCCTTCGCCCCCTACCGCGCGCAGCCGGGCACGAAGTGCGACGCCAAGACGCCCGTCGACACGAACAGCACCGCGGCGGCCGTCCAGGCCCTGGCCGCGCTCGGCGGCCATGGGGCCGAGAGCGGCAAGGCGGTGGCCTGGCTGAAGTCCGTGCAGAACAAGGACGGCGGCTGGGGCTACACCGCGGGCGGCGCGAGCGACGCGAACTCGACGTCCGTCGTGATCGGGGCGCTCACGGCGGCGGGCGAGCAGCCGCAGGACGTCCGCAAGGACGGCAAGTCCCCCTACGACGCGCTGCTGAAGCTGGCGCTGCCCTGCGACGGCGACGGGGCGGGCGCCTTCGCCTACCAGCCCGACAAGAAGGGCGCCCTCACGGCCAACGCGGACGCGACGGCCGCGGCCGTGACCGGCGCGCTCGGCAAGGGGCTCGCCGGGGAGAAGGCTCCGGCTCAGGGCACGGCCCCGGCGTGCGGGAAGCCCGCCGATGTGCGCCAGGCCGCGCACAACGGCGCCGCGTACCTGCTCAAGGCCCTGGCCAAGGACCAGCACCTCACGTCGGCCCTGCCCGGCGCCGAGGACCAGCCCGACTACGGCAACACGGCGGACGCGGTGGTCGCCCTCGCCACCGTCGGCCAGGGCGAGCGGGCGTCCGGCGCCCTGCACTGGCTGGAGACCGCCGCCGGGCCGTGGGCGAAGCAGAGCGGCCCGGCCGCGTACGCCCAGCTGATCCTCGCCGCGCACGCGACCGGCACCGACCCCCGCCACTTCGGCGGAACCGACCTGGTCACCGCGCTCAACGCGACGGGCCCGGCGCCGCAGGCGGCCGACCAGACCCCGAAGACCGACAAGACCGAGAAGCCCGGCAAGAAGGACGACTCGGGCTCCGCCTTCGGCGTGTGGTGGATCGTCGGCGTCTTCCTCGTCGCCGGTATCGGCATCGGCTTCCTGCTGAGCGGCCGCGGCAAGCGGCAGCAGCCGTGACCCGCGTCCCCGCGGGCGCCCGGCTGCTGGCCGCACCGGTCCTCGTCCTCCTGGCGGTGTGCGTGCTGCTGGGGGGCGCGGGCCGGGCCCAGGCCGCCGGCTATCGCTACTGGTCCTTCTGGGAGCGCAACGGCAACGTCTGGACGTACGCCACCCAGGGCCCCTCGACCAGCCGCCCCGCCGACGGGGACGTCCAGGGCTTCCGGTTCGCGGTGAGCGAGGACTCCGCGGACGCCACCAAGCCGCGGGGCAGCGCGGACTTCGCGAAGATATGCGCCGGCACACCCGCGCGGGACGGTCAGAAGCGTGTTGCTCTGGTCCTCGACTTCGGCACGGCCGCGGACGCCCCCTCCGGGGAACGGCCGCCCGCCGGGCGCACGGCCTGCGCCCGTGTACCCGGCGACGCGACGACGGCGGACGCCCTCGCCGCGGTCGCGGGCCCGCTGCGCTACGACACCAACGCCCTGCTGTGCGCGATCGCCGGGTACCCGGCCGAGGGCTGCGGCGAGCAGGTGACGTCCGGGCAGGACCGGAACCCGGCGAAGGGCACGGACCGCAAGGGACAGGCGTCGGCGAAGAGCACGGCGCACCACAGCCCGTCGGTGGGCCTCCTCGCGGGCGCCGCCGCCGTGGCCGTGCTGGGCGCGGCGGCGGTGTGGCAGACGCGCCGCCGCCGGGGCTGACGGTGGCGTCCCGTCCCGGCCGCGGCCGGCCGGCCGTGCACCCGGGCGCCTGGTGGCTGTGGGCCCTCGGGCTCGCCACCGCCGCCACCCGCACCACCAACCCGCTGCTGCTGGCCCTCCTGATCGCCGTGTCCGCCTACGTCGTCGCGGCCCGCCGCACCACCGCCCCCTGGTCCCGCTCCTACGCGGCCTTCGCCAGGCTCGGCCTCGCCGTCCTCGCCATCCGGCTGCTGTTCACCGTGGTCCTCGGCTCGCCCATCCCCGGCACCCACACCCTGTTCACCCTCCCCGAGGTCCCGCTCCCGCACTGGGCGCAGGGGATCCGCCTCGGCGGCCGGGTCACCGCCGAGAGTCTCGTCTTCGCCCTCTACGACGGTCTGCGGCTGGCCACCCTGCTGATCTGCGTGGGCGCCGCGAACGCCCTCGCGAACCCCGCCCGGCTGCTGAAGGCGCTGCCGGGCGCGCTGTACGAGGCGGGCGTGGCGGTCGTCGTCGCGCTGACCTTCGCCCCGCATCTCGTCGCCGACGTACGGCGGCTGCGCGCCGCGCGTCGACTGCGCGGCCGGCCCGACCGGGGGCTGCGGGGCCTCGCCCAGGTCGGACTTCCGGTCCTGGAGGGCGCGCTGGAGCGCTCGGTGGCGCTCGCCGCCGCGATGGACGCGCGCGGCTTCGGCCGCACCGCGACCGTCCCGCCCGCCGTCCGCCGTACCACCACCGCCCTCACCCTCGGCGGGCTGCTCGGCGTCTGCGCGGGTACGTACGGACTGCTGACGGCGGAAGGGACCGTCTATGGTCTGCCCGTCCTCCTCGCCGGTCTCGTGGCCGCTCTCGCCGGGCTGCGGCTCGGCGGCCGCCGCTCTCCCCGCACCCGCTACCGCCCCGACGCATGGGACGCGCGGGCGTGGCTGGTCGCCGGCTCGGGCATCGCCGCGGCGGCGCTCCCGGTCCTCTGGTCCGCCTACGATCCCGCGGCCCTGCACCCCGGTGTCGTCCCCCTGGCCGCCCCGGCGCTGCCGCTGCTCCCCGCCGCGGCGGTACTGCTCGGCCTGCTGCCCGCGTTCGTCACCCCCGTCCCCGAGGAGGCCGCGTGATCCGCTTCGAGAAGGTCTCCGTGACATACGACGGGGCGGCCGAACCCGTGGTGCGGGACATCGACTTCAAGGTCCCGGAGGGTGAACTGACGCTGCTGGTCGGGCCGTCCGGGGTCGGCAAGTCGACGGTGCTCGGCGCGGTCAGCGGACTGGTCCCGCACTTCACGGGCGGCACCCTGCGCGGCCGGGTCACGGTGGCCGGTCGCGACACCCGCAACCACAAGCCGCGCGAACTCGCCGACGTGGTCGGCACCGTGGGGCAGGACCCGCGGTCCCACTTCGTGACGGACACCGTCGAGGACGAACTCGCCTACGGGATGGAGTCGTTGGGGCTGGCCCCGGACGTGATGCGCCGACGGGTCGAGGAGACGCTCGACCTGCTCGGCCTCGCGGACCTGCGGGACCGGCCGATCGCCACGCTCTCCGGCGGCCAGCAGCAGCGCGTGGCGATCGGCTCGGTGCTCACCCCGCATCCTCAGGTCCTCGTCCTGGACGAGCCGACGTCCGCGCTGGACCCCGCGGCGGCCGAGGAGGTCCTCGCCGTGCTGCAACGGCTCGTCCACGATCTCGGCACCACGGTCCTGCTGGCCGAACATCGTCTGGAACGGGTCGTGCACTACGCCGACCGGGTCGTGCTGCTCCCGGCCCCCGGCGCCCGCCCGGTCCTCGGCACCCCGGCGGAGGTGATGGCGGTCTCGCCGGTGTACCCGCCGGTGGTGGACCTCGGCCGGCTGGCGGGCTGGTCCCCGCTGCCCCTGACCGTCCGCGACGCCCGCCGCCGCGCGGCCGGCCTGCGCGAACGGCTGGCGGCTACGACACCCGCACCGCGCGGGACCGGGAGTCCGCGCCCGATCGTGCGCCCCGCCCCCGCAGCCGTACCCGCCCCGCGCCGCTTCCTGCGCCGACGCACCCCGGCGCCCGTCGCGGAAGCGCACGCCCCTACGACGCCAGGCCCCGCCGCGGTCGTCGAGGAGCTCGGTGTCCGCCGTGGCCGCGTCGAGGCCCTGCGCCAGGTCGACCTCACCGTCGGCCCCGGCGAGAGCGTCGCCCTCATGGGCCGCAACGGCGCCGGGAAGTCCACGCTGCTCTCCGCGCTCGTCGGGCTCGTCGAACCGGCTCGCGGCCGGGTGCGGGTCGGCGGTGCGGTGCCGCACCGCACCACCCCGCGCGACCTGGTGCGCCGTGTGGGTCTCGTACCGCAGGAGCCACGGGATCTGCTGTACGCGGACACGGTGGCCGCCGAGTGCGCGGCGGCCGACCGGGACGCGGACGCCGCCCCGGGCAGCTGCCGGGCCCTGGTGTCCGAACTGCTGCCGGGCGTAGCGGACGACACCCACCCGAGGGACCTGTCGGAGGGGCAGCGGCTGGCGCTCGCGCTCGCCGTCGTGCTCACCGCGCGCCCCCCGCTGCTGCTCCTGGACGAGCCGACGCGCGGTCTCGACTACGCGGCGAAGGTCCGGCTGGTGACCGTGCTGCGCGGGCTCGTCGCCGAGGGCCATGCCCTCGTCCTGGCCACCCACGACGTGGAACTGGCCGCCGAACTCGCGCACCGCGTGGTGATCCTCGCGGACGGCGAGGTCGTCGCCGACGGCCCGGCCGCCGAGGTGGTGGTCGCCTCCCCGTCCTACGCGCCCCAGGTGGCCAAGGTCCTCGCCCCGCAGCCGTGGCTCACGGTCGCCCAGGTCCGCGAGGCGCTGTCGTCATGAGCCACCGTTCCCCGGATCCGGCCACCTCCTCCGGCCCGCAGACCGCCGCGTCCCCCGTCGCCCCCACCGCCCCGGTCACCCCGCAGGCCCGCCCCGTCCGCCTCGGCCCCCGTTCCGTCGCCGCCCTCCTCCTGGTGAGCGCGGTCGGCGCCGTCGGCTTCACCTGGCCCCTGTTCGCCGATCCCGCCTCGGGCCTCGGCGCGCACGCCCAGGACGCCCCCTGGCTCTTCGCCGGACTGCTCATACTCCTCGTCGGCGTCGTGGCGGCGGCGGTCTCCGAGTCGGGGCTCGGACCGAAGGCCGTCGCCATGCTCGGCGTGCTCGCCGCGACCGGCGCCGCGCTGCGGCCGATCGGCGCCGGTACCGCGGGCCTGGAGCCGATGTTCTTCCTGATGGTGCTGAGCGGGCGGGTGCTCGGGCCGGGCTTCGGTTTCGTGCTCGGCAACGTGACCATGTTCGCGTCGGCGCTGCTGACCGGCGGGGTCGGCCCCTGGCTGCCGTTCCAGATGCTGGCCATGGGGTGGTTCACGCTGGGCGCGGGGCTGCTGCCGGGCCCGGACGGTCTGCGGGGGCGGGGCGAGGTGGCGCTGCTCGCCGGGTACGGGTTCCTCGCCGCGTTCGCCTACGGCACGGTGATGAACCTGGCCGGCTGGCCCTTCATGGGGGCGCTCGCCTCGGACATCGCCTACGACCCGCGCGCCGGGCTCGCCGCGAACCTCGCCCGCTTCCTCGCGTACTGCCTGGCCACCTCCATGGGCTGGGACCTGGGCCGGGCCGTCCTCACGGTCGTGCTGACCTGCGTCCTCGGCCCGGCCGTCCTCAAGGCACTACGCCGGGCGACCCGCCGCGCGGCCTTCGAGAGCCCGGTGACCTTCGACCCGCGCTAGGGGTGGCCCTGGCCGCTCGTAGGCTCGGCATGGCTCTAGTCGCCGGGCCGAGATGCATGTCCGGGGTGTCTGCGAAAGGCTGGAGTCAGTGCCCCTCACGGCGCCTCCACCGGAGTGGTCAGATGGCGAACTCGGACCGGCCGTCGGCTCCCATGGAACCGGTAGAACCGGCGGCACACCGCACGCACCGGCCGCACTCGTGGGCCGGCGACTGGGGACTTCTGCTCCTCAGACTGGTCTTCGGCCTGCTGATGGCGGGGCACGGCGCCCAGAAGCTCTTCGGGATCTTCGGAGGCGCGGGCCTGACGGCCACCGGCGAGTACTTCTCCTCCCTCGGCTTCCATCCGGGCAGGGTCTTCGCCCTTGTCTGCGGCCTCTCCGAGCTCCTCGGCGGCCTCGGCCTCGCCGTCGGACTGCTCACCCCGCTCGCCTCCGCCGCCCTGATCGGCGTGCTGATCAACGCGATGGCGACCGTCACCTCCGCCCATGGCCTGTGGGATACCGAAGGCGGCATGGAGTACAGCATCGGCATCGTCGCCGTCGCCGTCGCCGTGGCCGCCCTCGGCCCCGGCCGACTGGCCCTGGACCGGCTCTTCCCCTGGGGCAGGGGCGGTTGGGGCCCGGCCGCGATCGCCCTCGGCCTCGGCGGCATCGGCGCCGCGATCACGCTGACCCTGTGAGGGGGCTCGCGACTCGTACGCGTGCGGCGCCGGTCACATCCCGCCCCCGCGCGTGCGGCCTGGCTCACACCGTCCGCTTCCTCCGCGTATAGCCGCTCTGCGCATTCCGTCACCCAAACCGTGACGAGCCCCACGTGACCACCGTCACCTACGACGCGGGGCCGTAGCCCCAACCCGCCGCCATGCCCTCGTCAATCGGGGCCCTGACCTGCGCATTGAGAGCCACGTCACACAGGGGGTCCTCTTCGCGGATGCGACCACCACTAGTAAAAGGGGGCATTGCGGACGGCTTTTCCGCCTGCTTCTCTGGATGACGTCGCAGGGCGCCACGAACCCACTCGGGTCGCGGCGCCAGTGCATACCTCCACCGCCTCCGCGTGGTTCCGGCATGTCTGCGACCCCCTGTCCCCAACGAATGAGGTTCTCTGTGTCCGTCTCCTTCATCCGCCGCATCGCCTCCCCGAAGAAGGCCGTCGCCGCCACCGCCCTCGCCGCTGCCGCGGCCGGCCTGGCAATGACCTCGGCGCCTGCTCAGGCCGCCACCCCCGCTTCGGCCTCCAACGCTCAGGCGATCGCGCGCCAGATGATCCCGGACGCCACGCAGTTCGCCGCGTTCAACAAGATCGTCTCCCACGAGAGTGGCTGGAACATGTACGCCACCAACGCCTCCTCCGGTGCCTACGGCCTGGTCCAGGCGCTGCCGGGCTCCAAGATGGCGTCCGCCGGCTCCGACTGGAAGACGAACCCGGCCACCCAGATCAGGTGGGGTCTGAACTACATGAACTCCCGCTACGGCAGCCCCGCCGCCGCGTGGAACTTCTGGTCCACCCACCACTGGTACTGACAGAGCCGAGCGCAGTGACTGCGAAGGCGGCGACCCCCACCGGGGTCGCCGCCTTCGGCGCGTCCGCCTCCCCGCTCAACGGCGGCACTCGAACCACACGGTCTTGCCGCCCGAAGGTTCCGGCTCCACGCCTCACTTGTCGACCACCGCGTCCGGCAGGAGGAGCCCGCGACCGCCCTCCGCGTCCTCCGGCACCTCGGTTTCTCCGGGCCGACAGAGGCCCGGAGAAACCGTCGGTCACCTCCACTCTGGCCCCCGCCGTCTGCCGCAGCACCAGCACCGTGCACCGCCGGTCCGGCACATGGCGTACGACGTTGGCGACCAGCTCGGACACGCCCAGCTCGGCGGCATCGGCCAGCTCCGTCATCTCCCATTCACGCAGGAACGAGCGGGCGACACGCCGGACGTGCCGCGCCGAGTGCTCACCGACGGTGAGACGCATGCAGTACTGGGTGGGGCGGGGCTCTAACAGCGCGGGGGGAATGTAGTCGTTCACGGCACAAGGTTGACCTGCCGCGACTACGCTGCGCTACAGGGGGACGGGTGGGTTGCTTTCGCGGTTGGTCGGGCTGGTGATGCGGAGTCAGCTTCCGGCGTGGTTTCAACAGGTGGCGGAGTTGGAGGCACGGGCTGCGGAGATCTTCACCTTCCACACGCACCTGGTGCACGGCCTCCTTCAGACCGAAGCGTACGCCCGAGCCGTACTCGGCACGCTGGATCAAACCGACGTCGACGACCGGACTGCCGTGCGACTTGCGCGCCAACGGATCTTCGAAAGGGAAGAGCCGCCGGTTCTGTGGGCGGTGATCAGCGAGGCCGCACTGCACCAGGAGATCGGCGGTCGGGAGACCATGCGGGGCCAACTGGCACACCTCTTGCACTTCGAACACAATCCCCGAATCAACGTCCAGGTGCTGCCATATGAGGCTGGTGCGCACGCGGGGCCGCCGGGCCCATTCGACGTCTTCCGCTTCGCGAGCGACCCGACCATCGTCTACACGGAGGGCTACGGAAGCGGGCATCCAAGCGCCAATCCAGACACCGTCAAGGACTGCTCGCTCCGTTACGATCATCTTCAGGCCGCCGCACTCTCCCTGAGAGACTCGGCGGAGCTGATCCGGCGCGTGATGGAGGAACGCTATGGAGAGCAACGTGACTCTGACGGGGATCCAGTGGCGTAAGTCCAGCTACAGCAGCGACCAGGGCGGCTCCTGCGTCGAATGCGCACCCCTCGGCGACCTCGCCTGGCGCACGTCGTCGTACAGCAGCGACCAGGGCGGCGAGTGCGTAGAGATCGCCGAAACCCCGTACGCCACCGTAGCCGTACGAGACTCCAAGACCCCCGCCGGCCCGGTACTCGCCTTCCCGCCCGCCGCGTTCGCCACGTTCGTCGGGTGGGCCGCAGCCGCACGCTGACCTGGAGGGAGGATGCGGGCCACGGACACCCGTGGCCCGCATCCGCCCACCCCTACAGCCGTTGGATGATCGTGCCCGTGGCCAGGCCGCCGCCCGCGCACATCGTGATCAGGGCGAACTCCTTGTCCGCGCGCTCCAGTTCGTGGAGTGCCGTCGTGATGAGGCGGGCGCCCGTCGCTCCGACCGGGTGGCCCAGGGCGATCGCGCCGCCGTTCACGTTCACCTTCTCCAGGTCCTGGTCGAAGACCCGCGCCCAGCTCAACACCACGGACGCGAACGCCTCGTTGATCTCCACCAGGTCGATGTCCCTCAGGGACATCCCGGCCTTCCCCAGCACCGCCTTCGTCGCGTCGATCGGGCCGTCGAGGTGGAAGTGCGGGTCCGCGCCCACCAGCGCCTGCGCCACGATCCGTGCCCGGGGCCGCAGTTTCAGGGCGCGCGCCATCCGCTTCGACGCCCACATCAGGGCCGCCGCGCCGTCCGAGATCTGCGAGGAGTTGCCCGCCGTGTGGACCGCCGTCGGCATGATCGGCTTGAGTCCGGCCAGCGCGTCGAGCGTGGTGTCGCGGGGCCCCTCGTCCCGGTCGACCAGCCGCCACATGCCCTGACCGGCGCGCTGCTCCTCCTCGGTCGTCGGCACCTGGACGGCGAACGTCTCCCGCTTGAACCGCTCCTCGGCCCAGGCGACCGCCGCGCGCTCCTGGGAGATCAGCCCGAGCGCGTCGACGTTCTCCCGGGTCAGCCCGCGGTGCCGGGCGATCCGCTCGGCGGCCTCGAACTGGTTCGGCAGGTCCACGTTCCACTCGTCCGGGAACGGCTTGCCCGGACCGTGCTTGGACCCGGAGCCGAGCGGCACCCGGGACATCGCCTCGACACCGCAGCTGATCCCGACGTCGATGACGCCCGCCGCCACCATGTTGGCCACCATGTGCGCGGCCTGCTGGGAGGAGCCGCACTGGCAGTCGACGGTCGTCGCCGCGGTCTCGTACGGCAGCCCCACGGTCAGCCACGCCGTGCGCGCGGGGTTCATCGACTGCTCGCCGGCGTGGGTCACCGTTCCGCCGACGATCTGCTCGACGCAGTCGGCGGGTATGCCGGTGCGGCCGAGGAGTTCACGATAGGTCTCGCCCAGCAGGTAGGCGGGATGCAGATGGGCGAGCGCGCCGCCGCGCTTGCCGATGGGGGTGCGCACGGCTTCGACGATCACGGGTTCCGCGGCCATGGGGGGTTCGTCCTCTCCTCGGTCACCCGCGCGGCGCGGGCGTCCCGGCCCACCCGCCACGCAGAACTAGTACGCGTTCTAGTTCTGTCTTGCAGTCTGCTGACCCGGCCTCCCGTGCCGCAAGGGTCGTGCAGTCTCCGATAGTCGTGATCTGCACGAGTTCCGCACGGAATTGGACCCGCGACACCCCTTGCGGCTTGTAGAACCCGTTACTACCTTCACGGCAATTCCTGATGGGCCGTCAGAAGGGTGGGAGGCCCATGCCCTGTCCCGCGCTGCCCGACGGGTTCGACTTCACCGACCCGGACGTGCTGCATCGCCGTGTGCCCCTGCCGGAGTTCGCCGAGCTGCGCCGCGCGGAGCCGGTCCGCTGGATCTCCCAGCCGCGTGGGGTGGCCGGATTCGCGGACGACGGCTACTGGGCCGTCACCCGGCACGCGGACGTCAAGTACGTCTCCACGCACCCGGAGATCTTCTCCTCGTACCTGAACACCGCGATCATCCGCTTCAACGAGCACATGGAGCGCGACCGGATCGACGCTCAGCGGCTCATCCTGCTGAACATGGACCCGCCCGAGCACACCCGGGTGCGCCAGATCGTCCAGCGCGGCTTCACCCCGCGCGCCATCCGCGCGCTGGAGGAGCGGCTGCGCGCCCGGGCGCGCGCGATCGTGGACAAGGCCCGCGCCCACGAGGGCCCCTTCGACTTCGTCACCCAGGTCGCCTGCGAGCTGCCGCTCCAGGCCATCGCCGAACTGATCGGCGTCCCGCAGGAGGACCGGGCGAAGATCTTCGACTGGTCCAACCGGATGATCGCGTACGACGACCCGGAGTACGCCGTCACCGAGGAGGTCGGCGCCCAGTCCGCCGCGGAGATCATCGCGTACGCGATGAACATGGCCGCCGAGCGCAAGCAGTGCCCCGCCAAGGACATCGTGAGCACACTGGTGGCGGCCGAGGACGAGGGCAACCTCGCCTCCGACGAGTTCGGCTTCTTCGTCCTGATGCTGGCCGTCGCGGGCAACGAGACGACCCGCAACGCCATCACGCACGGCATGCACGCCTTCCTCACCCACCCCGGCCAGTGGGAGCTGTTCAAGCGGGAGCGTCCGTCGACCGCCGCGGAGGAGATCGTCCGCTGGGCGACCCCGGTGGTCGCCTTCCAGCGCACCGCCACCCAGGACACCGAACTGGGCGGCACACCGATCCGGAAGGGCGACCGGGTCGGTCTCTTCTACTCCTCCGCCAACCACGACTCCGAGGTCTTCGCCGACCCGGACGCCTTCGACATCACCCGGGACCCCAATCCGCATCTCGGCTTCGGCGGCGGAGGCCCGCACTACTGCCTCGGCAAGTCCCTGGCCGTCCTGGAGATCGACCTCATCTTCGGTGCGATCGCCGACACCATGCCGGACATCCGGATGGCCGGCGATCCGCGACGGCTGCGCTCCGCCTGGATCAACGGGGTGAAGGAACTCCGGGTGACCGCGGACTGACCGGCGCGGACCCACAGACGCGGGCCGCCGGCCTCCCGGCGCCGCCGGCCCGTCCCGTGGGAGGCAGGGGCAGTCCCCCACGCCCCGCCCCTGCCTCCCTCACATCCCCCCGTACGGCCCACCGGTCCCCGTACGGGTGAACGTCCCTCTTCCCTTCCGCGTCCTCACCGAGGCACAGTCGCCCTGCCCTCGCGATCGCCCTCGCCGAAGACGTCGAACGGAAAGCGTGCCCCCTTGATCCCTGCCGAACTCGCGCCGGTCCGGCCCGAGGACACCACCGCTCCCACCGGCCGTTCCCTCCGGGCGTTCGGGGCCCGGCATCGGATCCCGCTCCTCGCCACGCTCGCCACCTTGCCGCTGTACGCGGTGTGGTGGCTGTTTCTCGCCACCGGAGGAGGCGACCTCGCGGCCCAGGAGGCATGGGCCCGGTTCGCGGCCGAGCACGGCGGGTCGGCGTACAACCTCTTCTGGTACGGCGGGATGCACACCGCCAACTACAGCCTGGTCTCCCCGTATCTGATGGCCGCCCTCGGTGTGCGCACGGTCACCGTGGTCTCCGGGACGGCCTCCTCCTGGCTGGCCGCGGTGCTGCTCGTGCGTACCGGAGTGCGGGGACCGCTCGGTCCGGCGCTGCTCGCCTCGCTGGCGCTGTGGTGCGACGTGGCCTCCGGCCGCACCACGTTCGCGCTGGGCGTCGCCTTCGGACTGGCGGGCTGTGTGCTGCTGACCGGGCAGCGGCGGCTCGTACCGGCGGCGGCGTGCACGGCGCTCGCGACCATGGCGAGCCCGGTGGCCGGTCTGTTCCTGGCGGTACTGGGGGCCGGTTTCCTGTGCGTACGGGACCGGGGGCGGGCCCTGGTGCTGCTGGCGCCGCCGTGCGCGGTGGTCGCCACGACCACCCTGCTGTTCCCCTTCACCGGGGAGCAGTTGATGCCGGCGGACCGCATCTGGCAGCCGGCGCTGTGCGGGCTGGCGGTGACGGTGCTGGCCCCGCGGGGCTGGAAGGTCGCACGCTGGAGCGGGGTCGTGTACGCGGCGGGGACCGTGCTCGCGTATCTGATCCCCTCGCCGGTCGGGACGAACGTCGAGCGGCTCGCGGAACTGTTCGCGCCGGCCGCGCTGCTCGCGATACTGCGGGCCGAGCCCCGGCTGCGGGGGCTCCGGCGGGTTCTGCTGGTCGCGGCGCTGGTCTTCTCGGTCACCTGGGTGGGCCGCAAGACCGTGAACGACCTGAGGGTCTCCACCACCGTGCCGGCCTGGGCGGCGGACACCGCCGGAGTGGTACGGGCCCTTGAGGAGCTCGGCGCGGACCGGACCCGCGTCGAGGCCGTCCCGGCACGCAACCACCGCGAGGCCGCCGTCCTCGCCCCGCACCTGAACCTCGCGCGCGGCTGGAACCGGCAGCTCGACATGGAGCGCGCCCGGCTCTTCTACGACGGCACGTTCTCGGCGGCCTCCTACCGCCGCTGGCTGGACCGCTGGGCGGTCGGGTTCGTCGTCCTGCCGCCGGCCGAGCCGGACGGGTACGCCCAGGACGAGGCGCGGCTCGTGCGCGGACACCGCCCGGCCTGGCTGGAGCCGGTGTGGCGGGACGCGCACTGGAGGGTGTACCGGGTGCGGGACGCGGTGCCGCTGGTGACTACGCCGGCGACGGTCCTGCGTACGACGGGCGCCGAGGTGGACGTACGGATGCCGCGGCCCGGCCCGGTCACCGTGCGCGTCGCGTACTCGCCGTGGCTGCACGCCGACGGCGGCGGCTGCCTCGCCCGGGACGGGGAGTTCACCCGGCTGACGGTGACCGCGCCCGGCGTCTACCGGATCAGCTCGGAGTACGGGCCCGCACCGGGGCGGGGACGGTGCTGACCGCCGTGGGAGCGACCGCCGACCGGGCGCGCGGCCCCTGGAGCAGATGGGCGAGGGCGAAGCCCGCGCCGACGACGGCCGCGCCGCCGACCGCGTCCAGCACCCAGTGGTTGCCGGTCGCCACGATGGCCGAGACCGTGAAGAGGGGGTGCAGCAGGCCGAGGACCTTCATCCACCACTTCGGTGCGAGGACCGCGACGGTCAGCCCGCACCACAGGGACCAGCCGAAGTGCAGCGAGGGCATCGCGGCGTACTGGTTCGTCACCGCGGTCAGGGTGCCGTAGTCCGGCTTGGAGAAGTCCTGGACGCCGTGCACGGTGTCGATGATGCCGAGGTGCGGCATCAGACGCGGCGGGGCCAGCGGGTAGAGCCAGAAACCGGCCAGGGCGATGAAGGTCGCGAGGCCGAGCACCGAGCGCGCCCAGCGGTAGTCGGCCGGGCGGCGCCAGTAGAGCACGGCGAGCACCGTCAGCGGGATCATGAAGTGGAAGGACTCGTAATAGAAGTCGAAGAAGCCGCGCAGCCAGCCGGCCTTGACGACGGCATGGTTGATCCCGCGCTCGATGTCGATGCCGAGGAACCGCTCAAGGCCCAGGATCTGGTCGCCGTGGTGCTCCGCGGTGGCCCGGCCCGCCACGCCCTCCTCGCCGGTGGCCGCGAGCCGGACCCGGGAGTAGGCGGCGTAGGTGACCCGGATGAGCAGCAGTTCCAGCAGCAGGTTGGGGCGGGTGAGGACCCGGCGCAGGAACGGCAGGCACGGCAGGAGACGGCCGTGAGGCCGGCGGGCGGGGACGGGCGGCGCGTACTCGGTGGGCACGGGGGCCCGGTAGGAAGGGGAGGTGCGGGACAGGAACGGGACGAAGGTGGCGGCGGCGAGAGCCGCCAGCAGCACCAGGTTGTCGCGCAGCGGCTCGACCACCGTCATGTTCGGCACCATCGTCGTCGCGGGCAGCGTCATCACCAGGACGACGGCGACCGGCCAGACATACCGGTCCGAGGCCCGGGTGCCGACCCGGCCGATCACCGCGAGCAGCACCCACAGCAGTTGGTGCTGCCAGCTCGTGGGCGAGACGGCGACCGCGACACAGCCGGTGACCGCGACGGCGAGCAGCAGCTGCCCGTCCCGCGCGTACCGGATCGCGCGGCGCAGCCCGGCGGTCGCGACGGCGGCTCCCAGAAGAAGGAACAGGCCGATCTCCAGCGGCCCGGACAGGCCGAGCCGGAGCAGGGCACCGTGCAGGGACTGGTTGGTGTGGTCGTCGGCCTTGCCGCCGAGACCGGTTCCGGCCAGATGGTGCACCCAGTAGGTGTACGAGTCGTGCGGCATCGCGGCCCAGGCGAGCAGGGTGCACACGGCGAAGGTGCCCGCGGTGGTGGCGGCGGCGCGGCGGCGGCCGGTGCACCACAGCAGGGGCGCGAACAGCAGCACGGTCGGCTGCAGTGCGGCGCCGAGGCCGATCAGCAGGCCCCCGGCCCGCCGGCCGCGCACGACGAAGCAGCCGAGCAGGACCAGGAGCACCGGGATGATGCTGGTCTGGCCGAGATAGAGGGCGTTGCGCACCGGCAGCGACAGCATCAGCAGGCTGATCGCGACGGGCGCGGCGGGCAGCGCGCTGCGCCGGGTCACCGGCTGCGGCAGGGCGCGGGCGGCGATCAGACCGAGCGCGACGACCAGGAGCAGGGTGCCGAAGGTCCAGCCCCAGCCGAGGGCCTGCTCGGCCGCCCGGGTGAGGGGCTTGAGGACGAGCCCGGCGAACGGCGTGCCGGTGAACCGCGTCGAGTCGTACAGCGACCCGTTGACATGCAGGACCCCGTTGGGGCCGGCCCAGGTCTCCAGGTCCGTCAGCCGCTCGCCGCGGGGGGAGCCGAGGACGACGGCCATCTGCCGCACCGCGAGGACCGCGACGATCAGCCAGAGACCCACCCGCGCCGCTCTCAGCCGTGCTCTCGTCTGCTGGGGGGTCCCCGCCCCGAAGGCACCGGCCACCTGCCCGCTGTGCTCCACGTTCGCCACGCCCCGTCGGCCCTCCCGACCCGTTCGTCCCGTACGTATGCATCTGTCCGGACCTTATGACGCGCAAGCCACCCCCTCTTCACCTGAGGTCCGCCGGGCCGTTGTCGGCACGACGATAGCCGTGCGAGCGGAACGGTTCCCTCCACAGTGCGCGACATGGATCACAAATGTGACGGCGTCAGGCCGCGCGGGAGCGGGCCGTCATCCCTGCATACACCACGTTTAGCCACACTCGGGAGCGAAATCGTCACCTTACGTAACGTGGACAAGTGCCCCTATGGTCCTTTGAGCCCGCCCTCGTGGGGGGCTACCGGCCCGCCGCACGTCGGCGCGCCTGTCCCTGTCCCCGGAGAAAGGCAGGCGAGCGGACTCTTGCCGACCGTCGCACCGCCCACAACACCCGTCGCCCCCGTGTCCCCGGCCCACCCCGGGCCAACCGTCACCGACCCCGCGCTGGTCAGGCGTGCCGTCAAGGCCGCCGCGCTCGGCAACGCGATGGAGTGGTTCGACTTCGGTGTCTACAGCTACATCGCCGTGACGCTGGGCAAGGTCTTCTTCCCGTCCGGCAACGCCACCGCGCAGCTGCTGTCGACGTTCGGCGCCTTCGCCGCGGCCTTCCTGGTCCGCCCGCTCGGCGGCATGGTCTTCGGCCCGCTCGGCGACCGGATCGGACGCCAGAAGGTGCTCGCCCTCACCATGATCATGATGGCCGTCGGCACGTTCGCGATCGGTCTGATCCCGTCCTACTCGGTGATCGGCGTCGGCGCGCCGATCCTGCTGCTGGCGTCCCGCCTGGTCCAGGGCTTCTCGACCGGCGGTGAGTACGCGGGCGCGTCCACGTTCATCGCGGAGTACGCGCCGGACAAGAAGCGCGGCTTCTTCGGCAGCTGGCTGGAGTTCGGCACGCTGGCCGGGTACATCGGCGGCGCGGGCCTCGTCACCCTGATGACGGCGCTGCTGTCCGCCGAGGACCTGGTGGCCTGGGGCTGGCGCATCCCGTTCCTGATCGCGGGCCCGATGGGCATCATCGGCCTGTATCTGCGGATGCGTCTGGAGGAGACCCCGGCGTTCGCGGCGGAGGTGGCTAAGGCCGAGGCGGACCGCCCCAAGGTGCCGCTGCGCGAGATGGTCACCGGCCAGTGGAAGGCGCTGCTGCTGTGCATGGGCCTGGTGCTCGTCTTCAACGTCACCGACTACATGCTGCTGTCGTACATGCCGAGCTATCTCACCAGTGAGCTGAAGTACGACGAGACCCACGGACTGCTGGTCGTGCTCGGCGTGATGGCGCTGATGATGGTGGTGCAGCCGTTCGCGGGCGCACTGACGGACCGCGTCGGCCGCCGCCCGGTGATCGCCGCGGGCTGCGCGGGCTTCCTGGCGCTGTCGATCCCGGCGGTGCTGCTGATCCGGCAGGGCAGCCTCCTCGCGGTCGCGCTCGGCATGGGCGCACTGGGGCTGCTGCTGGTCTGCTTCACGGCGGCGATGCCGGCGGCGCTGCCCGCCCTCTTCCCGACCCGGGTCCGCTACGGCTCGCTCTCGATCGGCTTCAACGTCTCCGTGTCGCTGTTCGGCGGCACGACCCCGCTGGTGGTGACGGCACTGATCGGCGCGACCGGGAACATGATGATGCCCGCGTACTACATGATGGCGGCGGCCGTGATCGGCGGTGCCTCGGTGTGGTTCATGGCGGAGTCGGCGGGCCGCCCACTGCCGGGGTCGGCCCCGGCAGTGGAGCGCGTCGCCCACTGACCCCCGACCCCGCGCGCCCGGACGGCGCCGCGCCCGGCACACCGCCGGCCGCGGCGCCGTCGCGCGTTTGCCCCGGCCGCCTCCCCCGATCGGCTGACATCCCGGCCCGTGGCCGGATATCCGCTGACAGCGCGCCCCGACCCGGCTATATTCGTTAGCGAGACTAGTTAGATGTTCTAACCAGGTTCAGGAAAGGGACGGTGCATGAGCACAGCGCAACAGCTCTGGGACGACGTGGACGCGTACTTCACCACCCTCCTCTCCCCCGCCGACGAGGTGCTCGCCGCGGCCCTGCGGGACAGCGAGGCGGCCGGACTCCCGCCCATCAACGTCGCGCCGAACCAGGGGAAGCTGCTCCAGCTCCTCGCCCAGATCCAGGGTGCGCGCCGCATCCTGGAGATCGGCACGCTCGGCGGGTACAGCACGATCTGGCTGGGCCGCGCACTGCCCGCGGACGGCCGGCTGATCACCCTGGAGTACAGCGCGAAGCACGCCGAGGTCGCCCGCCGCAACCTGGCCCGGGCGGGCCTGGACCGGATCGCCGAGGTCCGCGTCGGCCCCGCGCTGGAGTCGCTGCCGAAGCTGGCCGAGGAGCACCCGGACCCGTTCGACCTGGTCTTCATCGACGCGGACAAGGCCAACAACGCGCACTATGTCGAGTGGGCCGTCGAACTGACCCGCCCCGGCAGCCTGATCGTCCTCGACAACGTGGTGCGCTCCGGCCGGGTCACCGAGGCCGACAGCGACGACCCGACCTTGCAGGGCACCCGTGCCGCACTCGAACTGATCGCGGGGCACCCCAAGTTGACCGGGACGGCGGTGCAGACGGTGGGCAGCAAGGGGCACGACGGGTTCGCACTGGCACGGGTGGTGGCTTGACGGACTCGTGTGCGCCCCCCTGGCCCTATGCCTCGTGGTAGAAGGCCACATTCACGGTGCGCGGCGCGGTGCGGTCGCGCACGACCAGTTCGCCCGAGCCGCCGTGCGGGAGCGGGACCGTGGCGCCGTAGGGCAGGGCCTGGGCGGGCTGCCCCGTCAGGGCCAGCGTCACCTCGGAGGAGGGTTCGGCCAGGGAGCCGCGCAGCCAGCTCACCTGCCAGTCGCCCTCCGGACCGCACAGGAACTCCAGGTGGACCCGCGAGACGAACAGCCAGTCGTCCGGGGTCACGAGCCGGCACAGGGCCGCGTCCCGGCCCACCCGCAGCATGGTTCCCGGGTCGCTGGGGGCGTCGGCCATCAGCATGCCGGCCGTCGCCCCGGCGTCCGCCGCGGAGACCGAGGCCATGGTGAGTTCGAGCACGTGCGCTCCTCCTGGGGGCAGCGGTTCAAGTGTCCTGCGGGCGAGCCGGGTTGGTGTCCGCGGCCGAATGATAATTCGCCCGATCGCCGCGTCGGGTGACGTCCTGCACAATGGACCCATGACCGAGCGCAAGCCACCGGGCGTCAGCTTTGAGTCCTTCGCCGACAAACAGATCCGGGACGCTCAGGAACGCGGAGAGTTCGCGAACCTCCCCGGCGCGGGCGAGCCCTCGCCCTCGGTCACCGAGACGGTGTACGACGAACTGTGGTGGATCAAGCGGAAGATGGCCCGCGAGGGCCTCGCGGTCCTGCCGCCGACACTGGCCCTGCGCAAGGAGGCCGAGGACACGCTCCTCGCGGTCGCGGCGGCTCCGTCCGAGCGGGTGGTGCGCCGGATGGTCGAGGCCCTCAATGTGAAGATCCGCGACATGATGTTCAAGCCGCCGCCGGGCCCGCCGCTGGGCCTCAAGCCGTACGACGTCGAGGAGGTCGTACGGCAGTGGCACGAACACCGGGCGGGCACGCAGGGAGCGGGCTGAGGCCCGACGGCGCGTGGGAGCGGGCTGTGCCGGGAGACCGGGACATCCGGATAGCGGGACGGGGCCGGCCTGGGGACATGATTCCCGGGCCGGCCCCGTCCGCGTCCGGCGGCCTCCTTCCGCCCTACGGCCGCCGCCTCACAGATTCAGCAGCCGCTCGACGGTCACGCGGTAGTCGCGCAGGGCGAGCCGCAGCTGTTCGGTGTCGGTGCCGCCGCGTGCGTCGTCGCCCGCGTCCTGCCACGACGCCTTCAGGGTCCGCCGCCGCGAGGCCACGGCCTCCGAGAGCCGTGAGACGACCTCCTGCGCCACTCGGTCTGCCTCCTCCACGGCGTCCCGCGGCTCGTCGACGAACTCGCCGACGGCGTGCTGCAGGCGTTGTGCGAACCGCTCGCACTCCTCCCGCGGCAGCAGCCGTGCCTGTCCCGAGGTGCCCTCCGGCCGGAACGCCGCGGACTCCCGGGCCCCGGCCGTTCCCGGACCGGCGGCCTCCCGGTACCGGGCCCCCTCGGGGCGCAGTCCGGCGGCCTCGCGATAGGTCTCCTCGGACCGCATGTCGGCCTCCTCCCGGTACCCGACGCCCGCGGGCCGCACATCGGCGGCATCTCGCGGATCGGTCCCTTCCGGCCCCAGTTCCCTGCGGCGCGCGATCCCCTCGGACCGCGCATCGGCGGCCTCCCGTCGCTCGGTTCGCTCGGGGGGCAGCTCGCCCTCGGCCCGGCGTGCGTCGCCTCCGCCCGCTGTCCGATCAGTCATCACCCTCAACTCCCCTTCGCATGCTGCCGGTGAAAGCCCCACGGAAGACGGGACGGTCCCTCGGTGCGCCCGGCGGTCTGCCCGGGCCCGTCCGCTCCGGCCCCGGCCCGCTGCCGGGACGCGGGGGCGACGAGGTCCTCGAAGAGCGCGCGGGCCTCCAGCAGGACCTTCCGCATCTCCTCCGTGCCCGTGCGGCCGTCGTCGTCGCCGGCGGCCGGGGGCTGGGCGGCCCGGTGCAGTCGGCGGTAGCCCTGGACATGGTCGGCGTGGTGCACGGACAGCGCGTCCAGCTGCTCCTCGTAGCGCCCGCCGTCGGGGAAGCCCCGTGCGCCCGCCAGCTCGGCGAGCAGCCGGTCCGCCTCGGCCACCGCGTCCCTCGGGGAGTCGACGAAGCGCTCCTGGGCGGCGGTCCAGCGCGCCGCGTACCGCTCGCGCTCGGCCGGTTCCAGCGGCTGCTCCCGCAGCGAACCGTACTTCTTCAGCCGTTCGGCGAGTTCCCGTTCGGCGGCCTTGGCGTCCCCGTCGTGCCGGGTGACAGCACGCTCGTACTCGGGTCCGAAGCGACGCCTGAGCCCGCGTCCGCCCCACACACCCCGGGTACGCGGGGCGACGGCGGCCGAGCCCGCGACGACGGCCGCCACGATCACGATCACGATCAAAGCGATGATCAGGCCAGTGGACATGGATGCCTTCCGTTCTCCCGGCCCGGCGGGCCGTCTTCCAGCCGGGTTGCCCTCAGGGCGGCCGCCAAACGAGCCACGCGCAACCGGAGGCCGCCCTCACCGGGCGTGCGTCACGGCGCGGGGGCAGGGGTCCGCGCGCGGGGTCGTGTCCCGCCCGCATATCCGGTTGTGGGCGCCTCCCGGAGGTCCGGACAATGGCACGCGTGAACTGGACCGTCGCCCCCGAACGCCCCGACTCACCCGTCGCCCTCGCGCTGTGGCGCGCGTACTACACAGAGGTCAGCGACCGCTGGTACCGGCTCCACGAGGGGCGCTCGACCGACCCCGACGAACTGGAGCGGGAGATCGCCGCCGAGACCGGCGCCGAGCTGGCGCCGCCCGGCGGGGTGCTGCTCGTGGCGCGGTACGCGGGCGAACCGGCAGGGACCGCGGGGGTACGGCTGACGGACCCGGCCACGGCCGAGCTCAAGCGGGTCTTCCTGCGCGGGGACCTGCGCGGCAAGGGCGGGGCCCGGCTCCTCGTGAGCGCCGCGGAGGACCACGCGCGGGCGCTCGGCGCACGGCGGATGGTCCTGGACACCCGCCATGACCTGGTGGAGGCCCGCGCTCTGTACACCCGCCTGGGGTACGTCGAGACCGAGCCGCACAACGACGAGCCGTACGCAGAGCACTGGTTCAGCAAGCCGCTGACACCGGTCCCGGTGTCCGGGTCCGGGGTCCCGGTGCCCGGGTCCGGGACCTAGAGAGGCCGTCCGGGCGTCCTCGTCCGCGTGCCCGTACGGTCGTGCGGGCGTTCCGCGTCGCAGCCGCACATCTCGGCGTTCAGCTCCTTGACCAGGCTGCGCAGGTCGGTCGGGCGGTCCGGCCCCCACCAGTCGCCGAGCAGTTCGGCCAGGGACTCCTCACGAGCCTCGTACAGCCGCTCGGCGACCTCGCGGCCCCGCTCGGTGAGCAGCAGGTCGAGACCCTCGCGCCGCGCGAGCCCCCGCTCCTCCACCTGGCGGGAGGCCTGGAGGATGACGTTCAGCGGGACCATGCTGCGCTCGGCGAGGATCGCCGGCTCGGCCCAGCCGTACTTCTTGATCCGCAGCAGCAGCCAGCTCGCGCCGGGCAACAGGTCGTAGCCCGCCCGCGCAGTGATCTTCTGGTAGATCTCGCGACGTCCCTCGCGTGAACCTAGGACGGACAGCGCCCGGCACACCTCGTCGTACGACGAACGCTCCACCGGGTTGCTCGCCAGCGTCTCCGTCACGTCGGGTGCCGTCACCGAACCGCGCAGCCTGTCCTCGCGCAGGAACCACGCCAGCACGAAGCCGACAAGGGCGACCGGGGCGGCGTAGAGGAAGACGTCGGTGATGGAGGAGGCGAACGCGTGCAGGACCGCGGGCCGCACGTCGGCCGGGAGGGCCGCGATACCGCGCGGATCGGCCTTCAGGGTGTCGGGGGTGATGCCCGCCGGGACGGCGCGTCCGGTGAGCGCGGTTGTCAGTTGGCCGCCCAGACGGCTCGCGAAGATCGCGCCGAAGACGGCCACGCCGAAGGAGGCGCCGATGGAGCGGAAGAAGGTGGCACCGGAGGTGGCGACGCCGAGGTCCGCGTAGCTGACGGCGTTCTGCACGATCAGCACCAGGACCTGCATGACCAGGCCGAGCCCCAGACCGAAGACGAAGAAGTAGACGCTCATCTCGGCCGTGGTGCTGAACTCGTTGAGCTGGTGCAGCAGCAGCAGGCCGATCATGGTGACCGCGGTGCCCACGACCGGGAAGACCTTCCAGCGGCCGGTACGGCTGACGATCTGGCCGGAACCGGTGGACGACAGCAGCATCCCGGCCACCATCGGCAGCATGTGCACCCCGGACAGGGTGGGACTGATGCCGTGGACGACCTGCAGGAAGGTCGGCAGGTACGTCATCGCGCCGAACATCGCGAAGCCGACGATGAAGCTGATGACGGCGGAGAGCGTGAAGGTGCGGACGCGGAAGAGCTTCGGCGGCAGTACGGGTTCGGCCGCCCGGCGCTCAACAGACACGAAGGCGACAAGCAGGACCGCACCGAGCACCGCCAGGCCGATGATCTGCGGTGAGCCCCAGGCCCATGTGGTGCCGCCGAGCGAGGCGACCAGGACCAGACAGGTGGCGACGGCGGCGATGAGGAAGGTGCCGACGTAGTCGATGACATGCCGCTCCGACTTCCTCGGGATGCGCAGGACGGCCGCGATCACGGCAAGGGCGATGATCCCGATGGGCAGGTTGACGTAGAACACCCAGCGCCAGCTCAGATGCTGGGTGAACAGTCCGCCGAGGAGCGGTCCGAGCACACTGGTCGTGCCGAAGACGGCGCCGAAGAGCCCCTGGTAGCGGCCCCGCTCCCGGGGCGGGACGATATCGCCCACGATCGCCATCGACAGCACCATGAGCCCGCCGCCGCCCAGTCCCTGGACGGCCCGGCAGGCGATCAGCTCGGGCATGTTCTGCGCCATGCCGCACAGCGCGGAGCCGATCAGGAAGATCACGATCGCGGCCTGGAACAGCGTCTTGCGGCCGAACTGGTCGCCGAGCTTGCCCCACAGCGGCGTCGCCGCGGTCGAGGCCAGCAGATAGGCCGTGACCACCCACGACAGATGCTCCAGGCCGCCGAGGTCGCTGACGATGGTGGGCAGCGCGGTCGCCACGATCGTCTGGTCGAGGGCGGCCAGGAACATGCCGAGCAGCAGCGCGCCGATGGAGACGATGACGCCGCCGTGCACGCTCTCGTCGGCGGGCACGGTGCGGCGTCCGCCGAACGGGCCGCCGGGGCCGCCGCCGGGTGACTCCGGCACGGCTGTGTCCGCCGCGTCCGTCACCTCCGCAGCCTCTCCCGTCCTGTCCTGCGCGTCGCTGGTCATGAAAGGCCTCCTCCCGTGGACGGTGGTCGACCTGTGGGGCTCTCGTCCATCGTGCACTCCCATCCTGGGCGGTATGACCGGTTATGGCCTGTTGAATCCCGAGGGGAAGCGGGGGTTCCGGGGGCTCCTGGGAGATTCCGTGAGGGAGATCTGCATAATCTCTGGAATTCGGCGGGAGGGGACCCACGCGTGAGCGGATCGAACGAACGGGCCTGCCCGGAGTGCGAGGCGCCACGGAGGCCGGACGGAACGCCGTCGTGCGGATGCACCCAGCGGGCGTCCGACGCCCTCCGGGACGCGCGTACGGCACAGGCGGCAGCGGCGGGTGACTTCGATCCGCTGCTGATTCGGCCGTATGTGGAGCTGGGGGCAGCCGGGCCGGGACCGGAGGGTCCGGCGGCTGCGGCTGCCGGGGGGTCTTCCGGGGCCGAGGCGGCCGAGGACGCGGGAGCGAGCACTCCGGACGGGACGTTGCGCCGTCCGGCGGTACCGGAGCGGGGCGCGGGGTCCGTGGACGAGAGGGCGCCCATGGCGGCTGCGGCGGAGGGGACCGTGCGCGGTGCCGGGTCCGCGGCCGGCGGGACGGACGAGACCGTGCGGCTCGGTAAGGTGCCGCACTTACCGCACGGCGGCACCGCACCCGTGTCCGACGAGACCGTGCGGCTCGGCGCCGTACCGGATCCCGAGGCATCGCAGCACGGCACGCCCCCGCGTCGGCGGCGGCGTGCCGTGCTGCTCGCCGCCGGGGGCGCGGTGACCGTCGCGGTCGCCGCCGCGGCGCTCGTCGGCGGGCCGTTCTCGTACCACCCGCCGCATCGGGACGGCGCACTGCCCGACGGCATCCGCGCAAGCGTCCCGGAGGACTCGCCCCAGGGCGGGACCTCGGCACCACCGCCCACGGCGTCCGCACCGGCACCGGCGACGCGTACGACCGAGCCGCCGAGCACCAGCCTCGCGCCCTCCCCCTCACCACCGTCGAGCCCGTCGGCGCCCCCGTCCGCCTCTCCCGCCCCGAGCGGCACGACGACCGCGCAGACGACCACCACCGCCTCCCCGAGCCAGGGCGGCGCCGGGCAGCAGTACCAGACCCAGGCCCTGCGCCCCGGCGACGAGGGCCCCGGGGTGAAGGAACTGCAACTGCGGCTGCGGCAGCTGAACCTCTACGTCGGCCCCGCCGACGGGGTGTACGGCGACCAGGTGGAGTACGCGGTCCGCACGTACCAGATCGCCCGTGGTGTCACCCAGGACGATCCGGGGGTGTACGGGCCGCGGACGAGGGCGAAGTTGGAGTCGGAGACGGACAGGCCCTGACCGGCGGCCGTCGCCCCCGGTCAGCCGAGGTGCAGCCGGATCGCGCCCTCCGGCGTGGACTCCACGCGTGCCTCGGTGAGGTCCTGGACCAGTGCGTCCGGACCGTGCAGCCCGGCCCGGGAACCGACGCCGACCACCCGCATCCCGGCGGCGCGCCCGGCGGCGATGCCCACGCCGGAGTCCTCGAAGACCACACAGTCGGCCGGGTCGACGCCGAGTTCGGCGGCCGCCTTGAGGAACCCCTCGGGGTCCGGCTTGCTCGCCCCCACACTCTCGGCCGTGATCCGCAGCTCCGGCAGCGGCAGCCCCGCGGCGGCCATGCGCGCGGTGGACAGCGCCACGTCCGCCGACGTCACCAGGGCGTGCGGAAGCCCGGCGAGGGAGGCGAGGAACGCGGCGGCGCCGGGGACCTCGACCACCCCGTCCATGTCGGCGGTCTCCTCGGCGAGCATGCGGGCGTTGTCGGCGTGGTTCTGCTCCTTGGGGCGGTCGGGCAGCAGTACGGCCATCGAGGCGTGCCCCTGGCGGCCGTGCACGACCTTCATGACCTCGTCGCCGTCCAGCCCGTGCCGGTCGGCCCACCGCCGCCAGCACCGCTCCACCACGGCATCGGAATTGACGAGGGTGCCGTCCATGTCCAGCAGCAGGGCGCGGGCGGTGAGAAAGGTCGTGGCCGTCATCGGCATGGCTCCAAGGGGCGGGGAGGGGGCCGGGTACGCCCCGAGGGGACAAGGCGGCCCCGCCCACCGGTCAGGGGAGGTGGGCGGGAGCCACTTTGTTTCTCTACGGTACAAAACGAGTCGCCGTCACGCCACCGGTCCCTCGAAGCCTTCGGTACACCGCCATCAGCCGTTCACCGCCCGGCCACCGCCCCCGCGCCCGGATCCGCGCCCGGATCCGTCTCCGGAGCCGCGTCCGGATCCGAGTCCGGGCCCCCGGGGAAGCCGTGAGGCGTCACGCCGCCACGGCCTCGAACAGGCTCCACACCCCGAGCCCGAGCATCAGCAGCGCCGCGATCTTCGTGATCAGCTTCAGCGGCACCCTCTTCATCAACGCCTTGCCGCCGACGATGCCGAGCCCCGCGACCGCCCACAGGCCGAGCACCGCGCCGAGACCCACGGACAGCGGGTCGTCGTAACGCGCCGCGAGGTTCGCGGTCATGATCTGGGTGAGGTCACCGAACTCGGCGACGAGGATCAGCATGAAGCCCGCCGAGGCCACCTTCCAGAAGCTCTGGTTCTCGGGCCGGCGGACCTCCTCGTCGTCATCGCCCTTCTTCAGCAGCAGCACGGCGGCGCCGCCGAGGAAGAGCACACCGGTGATCCCGTGCACGATCTGCTGCGGCAGCAGGGTCAGCAGGCTGCCTGCCGCGACGGCGAGCACGACATGGAGCAGGAAGGCGGCGGCGACACCGGCGAATACGTACGAGGCGCGGTAGCGCGTACCGAGGACGAGTCCGGCGAGGGCCGTCTTGTCCGGCAGCTCGGCCAGGAAGATGACACCGAAGACGAGCGCCGTGACGGTGATGCTGATCAAGATTCCTCAATCGGTCGGGGCCGCCCCGCCGAGAGTGCGTGATCTGCGCGGACACCTCGGCACGGCAGCGCACGGATCGCCCATGCCGTAAGGCACGGGCGTGCACTGCTTGCCGAAGGTCTCGCTGGCCGGTCCTCTGACGAGGACCCGCCTCCGGGCGCCGGCTCAGACGTGCTGAGCAGTGTGTCGACGGTCCGGCGAAGAGCTACTCCCCTTCTGCGCCCCCCATGCTACGCGACCGCCCGGCGGCATCACGGGGCCCGTAAGTCATGTCACAGCACTTGTCACGTCATGTACACGTCATTAGCTTCTTACCGAAGGCACACCTTCCGGCAACAACCCCTCGCGACCATGTCCTGGCTCACGCTCCAACACCCCCACCCCACACGGGAGTTCGCATGTCCAAGGTCTACGCGCGTCGACGGCTCAGCATACTCGCGGCCTTCACCGGCCTCATAGCCTCCGTCGGACTCTTCAACAGTCCGACCGCCTCAGCCGCCCTCCCTACACCGGTCAGCGCCGCCACCGCCCGCAGCTACCTCGCCTCGCTCACCGTGGCGACGGAGAACCGCACCGGCTACAGCCGCGACCTGTTCCCGACCTGGATCACCATCAGCGGCACCTGCAACACCCGCGAGTACATCCTCAAGCGCGACGGTTCGAACGTCGTCACCGACTCCTCCTGCGCCGCCACCAGCGGCAGTTGGTACTCCCCCTACGACGGCGCGACCTGGACCGCCGCCTCCGACCTCGACATCGACCACCTGGTCCCGCTCGCCGAGGCCTGGGACTCCGGCGCGAGCAAGTGGACGACGGCCCAGCGCCAGGCCTTCGCCAACGACGTCACCCGCCCGCAACTGCTCGCCGTCACCGACAACGTGAACCAGGCCAAGGGCGACCAGGACCCGGCCACCTGGATGCCGTCCCGTACGGCGTACCGCTGCACGTACGTCCGCGCCTGGGTGCAGGTGAAGTACTACTACAACCTCTCCGTCGACTCGGCCGAGAAGAGCGCGCTCCAGAACTACCTCTCCGCCTGCTGACCCCCCGGCCTCTGCCCACCCTCGCCCGCCGCCCCTGTGCCGCGCGGGGCGACGGACGAGGGGGCGCGGCGGGAAGCGGAAGCATGGCTGAATGTTGAACTTGCAAGCACAAATTAGGTTCGCCTAACCTTACGGCTCAATCGGCTTTCGTCCCCAGGACCGGTCTGTTCGCGGACCGGAACCGAACCGAAGGAGCCCCCCACATGACCGCTCACCTCAACAGAACGCAGCCATACGCGATCGCAATGTTCCGGATCGTGATCGGCCTGCTGTTCGCCTGCCACGGCGCCGCCTCGCTGTTCGGCGTACTCGGCGGAGCCGTCGGCTCCCACGGCGGAACCGTGCCGACCGGCACCTGGCCGGTCTGGTACGCCGCCGTGATCCAGCTGGTGGCCGGCGCCCTGGTGCTGCTCGGCCTCGGCACCCGCGGTGCCGCCTTCGTCGCGTCGGGTTCCATGGCGTACGCGTACTTCGACGTCCACCAGTCGGCGGCCCTGTGGCCGATACAGAACGGCGGCGAACTGTCGGTGCTCTTCTGCTGGGCCTTCCTTCTGCTGGGGTTCACCGGCTCCGGCGCGTTGGGCCTCGACCGTCTCGTCGACTCCCGCTCGGCCATGGCCGACCAGGAGCGCGCCTCGCAGCCCGTGGCGGGCTGACCCGCCCCGCACGCCACAGGGACCCCCGCCGCCACTGCTGTCACAGCCGCCGCGTACGCTGTACGGCTGTCGAAAGGCCGCTCCTGCCGCTCCCCCGCGACATCGCGGCACGCAGTTGCCTCTGGGGAGTCGGACGGGGAGTTCGGGGTGTTGGAGAGTGTGGGGTTGCTGGCCGGCAGCCCCTGGATCTACCCGGCGGTGGCCGCGTCGGTCCTGCTGGACGTCTTTCTGCCGCTGCTGCCCAGCGGTGTCCTCGTCATCACGGCGGCGACCGCGGCGGCCGCGGGTTCGGCGGTGACGCACGTACCGGACATCTTCTGGCTGATGGTGTGCGCGGCGGCGGCCTCGGTGCTCGGCGACGTGGCGGCCTACCGCCTGGCCTGGCGCGGCGGTGCCCGCCTGGACCGCGCGATCGCCCGTTCCCGTCGGCTGTCCAGCGCGCAGGAACGCCTCGGCGCCGCCCTCGCCCGCGGCGGCGGCGCGCTGGTGATCCTCGCCCGGTTCGCGCCCGCGGGCCGCTCGGTCGTCTCCCTCGGCGCGGGCGCCGCCCATCGCCGGGCCCGCGACTTCGTGCCCTGGTCGGCGCTGGCGGGTATCGCCTGGGCCGCGTACAGCGTGGCGCTCGGCTACTTCGGGGCCCAGTGGCTGGGCGCGAGCTGGCTGGCGACAGGTGTCTCGGTGGCGGCCCTGTTCGCGGCGGGCGTGGCCGCGACCTGCGTCATGCGCCGCCCTGCCGCACGGGAGTAGCGGGCCCGGCGGGGGCGCGTACCCGGAACCTTTCAGCTGCGCCCCCGTATCTCCAGTCCCGCCAGCAGCTCCGCGGTGGCCGCCGCGACCGCGTCCACGGCCCGGTCGAACACCTCACGGTTGTGGGCGGCGGGGGCACGGAAACCGGAGACCTTGCGCACGAACTGGAGCGCGGCGGCCCGGATCTCCTCCTCCGTGGCGTCGTCGGGGATGGCGGGCGGGCGGAGGGTCTTGATACTGCGACACATGGGCCAAGTGTGACGCGGTCCGCCGGGGGCTGTCCGCCGACCGCCGAACGCCAACCGCCGCCGCACTCCGATCGCCGAACGCCGGGGGACAGGCGCGCACCCGTCCGCGCGCCACGCCCGCCCCCCTGCCGTCGCCGACGTGGATCAGACGGCGTGGGTCTTGCCCAGCAGTTCCAGTACCTCGGCCGTCGTACCCGTCTCGCCGAGGCGCGGGAAGATCCGCTCGACGCTGCCCCGGTGGGCCTCGGAGTCGGCGTCGGACATCGCGTCGGTGACGAGTGTGACGTGGTAGCCGTGCTCGTGGGCGGCCCGCGCCGTGGACTCGACGCCGATGCTGGTGGCGATGCCGGTCAGCACGATCTGCGTGACCCCGCGCCGGCGCAGCTGGACATCGAGGCCGGTGCCGTGGAAGGCACCCCAGTTGCGCTTGGTGATGTGGATGTCGCCCGGGTGGCCGGACAGTTCGTCCACGATGAGGTCCCAGCCCTCGGGGAAGGAGCCGCCGCCGCGCTGCTGCTCGGTACGGCCGGGCACGACATCGGATCCGTCGGCGGCGAAGGAGACCCGGACCAGGACGACCGGGAGGTCCCGGGCCCGGAAGGCGTCCGCGAGTTCGACGGTGCGGGCCACCACCTCGGGGCCGCTGTGGGGCTGCGTGGGCAGTCCCGCGATGCCGTTCTGCAGATCGATCACGACCAGAGCGGTGCGCGGGTCGAAGGTGGTGAGAGCCATGGCTCAGGCCTTTCGGGAGGTGGGGGCGAAGGTGGAAAGAGAACGGTCGAGCAGCCCGACCAGCAGGAGCAGGACGGATCCGGCCGCCATGAACAGGGCCAGTTCGTGCAGCCCGGCCGTGTCGGCGCCCTGGGCGAAGAAGGCCGCGTTGGCTGCGGAGGCGCCCAGCGCGCCGAGGTACATGAAGGTGCGCAGCAGCCCGGCGGCGGAGGCGATCCGCTCGGGGGCGGCCTGCCGGTAGAGGGCGTTCTGGTTCGCGAGCCCGATCAGGCCCTGCGGTACGCCCATGACGGCACCGACGGCGAGCAGCAGCCACACCGGGCTGCCGGAGTGCAGCAGGAGCAGCCCGGCACAGGCCACGATCTGCACGGCACCGCCCACCAGCAGCTTGGCGCGGACCACCTCGCGGCGCCCCGTGAGCCAGGAGACGGTGAGCGCGCTCAGCGACAGCGGCAGCAGCACCAGACCGGCGTCGGCCGCGTGCAGTCCGCGGCCCTGCTCCAGCCACTGGGAGAAGCCGTACATGAAGGAGTACGAGGTGGTGTAGCCGAGGAACTGCCGCAGATACGTGGCGAGCAGCGGGACATTGCCACCGAGCACGCGTAGGTCGATGAAGGGACCGGCGGTCCGCAGCTCCCGCAGGGCGAACCCGGCGGCGGCGACGGCGGCGGTCACCGGCAGCCACCAGTGGGCGAGCCGCGGGCTCATCAGGAAGACCATGAGGGCCAGGAGCATGGCGGCGAAGAGCGCCATGCCGGGGAGGTCGACGGAGCGCCGCGCCCGGTCGCGGTCCCCGTGCCGCCGGGGAAGCCACAGCGCGCCGAGGACCAGACAGGCCGCGGACAGCGGCACATTGACCGTGAAGATCGCGCGCCAGCCGCCCACGCCGATCAGGAAGCCGCCGAGCGCCGGGCCCACGACGGCGACGGTCTGGTTGGCGATGGAGAGCGCGGTGAGCACCCGGGCCGGGCTGTCCTGCCCGGTGCGCTCGGCCTCGCTGCGGGTCAGCTGCATCGACGCCGGGTACGCGGCCGAGGTCCCGAGGCCGAGCAGCACCCGTGCGGCCACCAGCACGCCGAGGGAGGGCGCGAGTGCGCCCATCAGCCCGGCGGCGCCCACCAGTGCCGTACCGGCCAGGTACAGCAGGCGCGGCCCGTACATGTCGACGAGCCGCCCGATCACGGGCTGTCCCACGGCGGTGGCGAGGTAGAGGGCCGACACCAGCCAGGCGGTCTCGCCGGGCGGCGCCCCGAAGGCGACGCCGATCGGGACGAGCGCCACGGCGATCATCGAGGAGTTGATCGGGTTCAGTATCGAACCCAGGATCATCGGGGCGATCAGCCGGCGGTCGAAGCCCGGCGGGGCGGGCCGCCGGGTCCGGGCGGCCGTGCGCTCGACGTGGGACGTCACGGGTGCGTGAGCCGTTCCAGCAGGGAGAGCGCCTCCAGTACGGTGCGCCGCTCGTCCTCCGTGTAGCGGTCCTCCAGGGCGCGGGCCAGCCACTCCTGCCGTGCCTGCCGGTCGCCCTCGACGCGCTCGCGCCCGGCGTCGGTGAGGGTGACCAGCTGGCGACGGCCGTCGTCGGGGTCGGGGCTGCGCCGGATGAGGCCGTGCTGTTCGAGGACGGCGAGCGTGGCAGCCATCGACTGGGGACGTACGCCCTCGGCGGACGCCAGGGCGCTGGCGGTGGCGGCCCCGCCCTTGCCGACCAGGGTGAGTGCGGACACCTGGGAGGGCGTCAGACCGTCGCCCCCGGCGACCTCGCGGAGGCGGCGTCGCAGCCGGCTGAACAGCACCCGCACATCACGGGCAGCACGAGCGGCGGACTCGGAGACGCCCTCGGCGTTCTGATCCATGCCGCCACGGTAAATCCTTCAGGTAAACCTGTCCAGTTTCGCCTGAACAGGTTTTCCTGTCGAAAAGGTCCGGGTGCACCGCGCCGCGTCCTCCCGACGGCCCCGCGACCGACGCCACGGTCAAGGCTCGATGACGCGGACATCCGTTCGAGTGAAGCGAGAGAAGCGGCTCGCATCGAAAAATCGAACAGGCGTAGCATTGCGGCGTGCCTGCGAGCTATGACTTTCCGAGTGACCTCCTTGCCGGACAGGAGGAGCTGCACCAGGTCCGGGCAGAGCTCCTGGCCCTGCTGAAACGACTCCCCTGGTCAGTGGAGCCGCTGGACGCGTTCAGCGACGACAACGGCTGGCGCAAGAGGGAACGCCCGGCCTCCCCGGGCTGGACCGCGGACGAACAGGCGGAGGTGGAAAAGCTCCGCCGCCGGGAACGGGAGCTCGCGGTCTTCGTCTCCTGCCACCGCTTCTGGTCGGAGGTCACGGCCGAGAACAAAGTGGACGCACGGATGCGCCTGAAGCACACCGAGGAACACGACACCGACGCCGAGCCCCGGCCGCAATGACGGACACCAGGGGGTCGCGGCCCCAACGGGCGCCGCTCAGGCCCCTCGGCACGACAGCTCGAACCAGATGGTCTTGCCGGTGGCCGTGCGGACGGCGCCCCAGTCCTCGGTGAGCAGGTCGAGCAGTTCGATGCCGCGCCCACCTTCCGCGTCGGCGTCGACGGCCCGGCGTACGGGGGCGGCGAACTCGGCGTCCTCGACCTCGCACCGCAGCCGGGCGGCGCACACCCGGAGATTGACCCGCAGAGGACCCTGCGTGTACCGCAGGGCATTGGTGACCACTTCGCTGACCAGGAGTTCGGCGGTGTCGGCCAGGCCACGCAGAGCCCAATCGGCCAGCTGGGCAGCCACCAGCCGGCGGACCCGGCGGACCGAGGTCAGCCCCCTCGGCAAAGGATCCTGGCACCTTCCGCTGCGACCGGCTCGTCGAGGACGTGGAGGCCCTGCGCGAACACCTCGGCCTCGACCGGATGAGCCTGCTCGCGCACTCGGCCGGCGCGAATCTGGCGGCGCTGTATGCGAGCCGCCACCCGGAACGCGTCGGCAGGCTCGCCCTGATCACACCGAGCGTCATGGCCGTCGGCGTGACGATCAGCGGAGAGGACCGGCGCGAGACCGCACGGCTGCGCCGGCACGAGCCATGGTTCCCCGCCGCGTACGCGGCCTTGGAGGCGATCATCGCCGGGCAGGGGACCCCCGACTCCTGGCAGGCCGTCGCGCCCTTCTTCTACGGCAGTTGGGACCGCGCGGCCCAGGCCCACCGGGCCGCCGAGGACGAGCAGAGGAACCCGGAGGCCGCGAGGATCTTCGCCGCCGACGGCGCCTTCGACCCGGACGCCACCCGCACGGCACTGGCCCGGTTCGTCGCACCCGTGCTGCTGCTCGCCGGGGAGGTCGATGTGGCGGCCCCGCCCCGCGCCATGGCCGAGTTCGCCGCGCTGTTCCCGGAGGCGCACCTGGTCGTTCAGCCCGGGGCCGGGCACTTCCCCTGGCTCGACGACGGGGACCGGTTCGGCGCGACCACGGGGGCGTTCCTGGGATGAGCCACCCCGCCGAGCGCCTCCCCCTGGCTGTGGCAGTGCTGCCGCGGAGCTGTGTCGGTGCCTCCCCCCATAATCGCCTTCGCTACGTTCACCGGAACGACCGGAGGCCACCGTTGCCCTCGATAGACGACTTCGCGACCTGGGAGTCCGTGCTGCGGCTCCTGCGCGCCGCCCACGCGGACAGCCTTGCCGCCCCGGGTGGCTATGTGACGGGGCAGATCGGCATCCACTCATGGAGCCTGGACCTGCCGCGACGGCTTCCCCCGCCCGGCCGGGCCGCCCAACTGGAAGACATGCAGGACGAGTTCGACACGGTGCAGCGACTACAGGGCGCGCTCACGGACGCCGGCATCGACGGCATGTCGTTCGTCGCGGAGATCTCGCCGAGCGGGCGCACCGCACTCGACCTCTTCGGGCCCAGCGCCGCCGTGGAGCGCGGCATCGGTGTGCACCCTGGTTCGCTCGTCCTGGTCGAGGACTCCGTACCCGAGCCCTGGCGTCGTCTGCCCGAGCCGGTGCCCGGCGCGGTACCGGCCCCCTCGGTGGATCTGGCGTTGCTGGAACGGACGCTCAGGGAGCGGATCCCGGATGCCATCGCCGCGACCGAGAAGGAGATCGCCGCCGCTGAGGCACGCCTCGGTGTGACGTTGCCCGATGAACTCAAGGTGCTCTACGGGGTGACGCGGGCGAAGTGGGAGGACTTCCGGGACGACGACGAGGGCTGGGAACGTATCGCCGACGCGGTCGGCTTCGAGCTGTTCTCCCCGGACGAGTTGTCCGTCGCCGACGCGTCGTCCCGTCCCAGCCCTTGGAAGTTCGGCGCGATGGAGGCGGTCGTCACCCCGCCCGACGCCGTGATCCAGGGTCTGGTCGGCTCGCCCGGCTGGATCGTCTTCGGCGACACCGGCGGCGGCGACCGGATCGCGGTCGACCTGACACCGGGCCCGCGCGGCCACACGGGGCAGATCATCGTCCTCAGCCATGAGGAGAGCGTCGGCGCCGATCTGATGGCCGACTCCCTCACCGACCTGGTGGTGAACGGGCCCGAGGACGAGCGCCGCCACCGCGCAGCCGAGCCACGGGCCGTGGCCAGGGTCAACATCCGAAGTCTGAACAGCGTTCAGGCCGCCGCGCACCCCGGGCTGGAGGCACTGAGCATCGGCGTCTGGGAGGAGGAGCCGCTCAGCCTCGCCCCCGTCACCGGACTGCCCCGCCTACGGACCCTCAGCGCCTACCCCGGTACGCTCGCCGACCCGCTGGAGATCGCCGAGTTGACGGGACTGGAGTTCCTGGAGCTCGCGCCGGCGGAGTGGCGCGTCCTGCTGGACGCCGGAGCCGTCCCGCGCAGCCTGTCGGCCGCCGCCATCGTCGTACACGGCTACCGGCACCCGCTGCCGATCGTGAACCTCGCCAACGAACTCCTCGCCCTCTGGAACCGCCCCCCGATCACCCGGACCACCCTGGTAGGCGACCTCGGGCCCCTGGCGTAGTCAGCGGTGGTGCCCTGACCTCAGACGGCGTTCGAGAGGGGCCGGGGACCACGTCCACGAGAGGGCGTCCGGGGGCCCGGGGACCACGTACGGGAGAGGGCCCGGGGACGACGTACGGGAGAGGTGCCGGCGGACGGCCCCGCGAGGGATCACCGGCCGCCCTCTCCCGCGCTCGAACCACATGCTCAGGCGAGGATCGCGATGACCTGGGCCGCGTAGCCGATCTTCTTGAACGTCGCATCGATCATGCTGTCGACGCTGAGGTTGACCTGGTTGTTGCACGAGGTGGTCCAGCCGCCGCGGGAGGCCTTCCACGCGTCGGCGATGGCGCGACGGGATCCGCTCCTGTTCCAGTCGTGGTCGCGGGATCCGTCCTCCCAGGTTCCGTGCAGTCGGCCGGACGTCAGGAAGACGAAGGCCGTGCCGTTGGTGAAGCGAGTGACGCACACACCACTGAAGTTGTAGCTGGGGAGGCCCGACACATGCGCGTGGCCGGAGTAGTTGTACGTGCCGCTGGGGAACACGCTCAGCGTGTACCAGCCGCCGACCGGGACTCCGCCACCGAACGTGATCTGGTGGCTGATGACGATGTCGTTCGGCGCTCCCTGGGGGACGGCGGGTTTCGCGGACAGGGAAGCCGAATCGCCTGACTGCGGTGCGGGAGCCTCGGCTGCGGCAGCCGGTGCCGTGAAGGCTCCCGCCAACAGGACCGACATGACGGCCAGGGCTCCGCGACGCTTGCGAGTACTCACACGACCTCGCCTCCTTCGTAATCAGAGGTTGGCGATTGCCTGCGGCAGGACTCTAGGTCCGGCGCCGTGGCAGCCGCGTGACGTGCTCGTGACCCCCTCGGATCGCAGGCCCGGAGGGCACCTGACCACGACGGGCCCGCCGTCGACGGGCCAGGACTCGGGCGTCGGCTTAACCTGAAGGCGTGGTCAGCGTGAACGAGGCTGCACCGCACCGCGTGCGCCTCGAACTTCTCGGCGGCTTCTCCCTGGCTGTCGGCGACACACGGGTGACCGTGCCGCCGGCCTCGGAGCGTCTGCTGGCCTTCGTGGCGGTCTCCTGCCGGGGCGCCGTTCCCCGCGGTCTGATCGCCGGCAGTCTCTGGCCCGAGGCACCCGAGCATTGCGCCTACGCCAACCTCCGCTCCGTCCTCGCCCGGCTGCGCGGCACCGGCCGTGCGGCCCTGGAGATCAGCCCCTCCACCGTTCGCCTGGCCGCCGGGGTGAGCGTCGACTTCCACCGCTGCCGGGCGCTGGCGGCTCGTGTGCTCGACTCCCACGCCCATGCCCGCCACCGGCCGAGGTTCGGCGCGCACACCGTGCTCCAGCTCTCCGCCGACCTGCTTCCGGGCTGGTACGAGGACTGGACGCTGCACGAGGCCGAAGCATGGCGGCAGATGCGGACGCATGCCCTGGAGCGGCTGGCCGCCGACTTCCTCGGGGCGCGGCGCCACCCGGAGGCGATCCTTGCCGCGCACGCGGCCGTACGGGCGGAGCCCCTGCGGGAGAGCAGCCGACTCGCGCTGATCCGGGCCCACTTGGAGGAGGGCAACGCGTCCCGGGCCCGCCGGGAGTTCGAACGGTACGCCCGGCGACTGCGGGCGGAGACCGGGGCGGGGCCGCCGGACCGGCTGCGCAGACTGCTGAAGGAGCAGGGCTGAGGCCGGATCCGTGCGATGGTGCGCGACATCGCATTCCCCTGCATGCACCCCGGAACAGTCGATAACATGCCTCTCTGAGATCACGGGGGCACGAGGGGTAGACGGATGACTGCCGAGGCACGGGAAGCAGTTGCAGACGCAGCCCTGAAAGTGTTCGCCTTCCTCTTCGGTGCCGGCGCATTCGTTTTCTCGATATGAGGAGAAGACGAGAACTCACGCCGCCCCGCCTACATAACCTATGGCGTTGTCTGCCTGGGCGTCACGACAGCCATCGCCTATATCGAGTCCGGCATCTCCCGGCGTTCTCTCCAGGCGCGGGAAAGACTGGCGGTCGGGGAAGCGCGAGCGCAGGAAGAAGTCGTCGCAGCCGTATCCGCCGCAGCCGTCCATCTCGCTCGCATCGGGGGCCTTCGTACGGGCCACAGCGCCGACTTGACGGGCGCACGCGGACGGCTTGAGCAATCCGTCTGCGTCGCTGCCGCACGCATCCACCCTGGATCACGTGCCGCCTTCTACGCCTGGAGGTCCGGCAGATTTGAGTGCGTCGGAATGTGGGCAGGAGCCCCCAAGATGACCACCAAGATTTCCCCAGGAGACTTCGGCTTCCCCGTCCTGCGGCATGCTCTGAGAGTGGGAGGCGTGTTCAAGGCCGAGAACGTCAGATCCTACCTCGACGGCCCCCGACTCTTGCGACGGAATGGGACAACGCGATAGTTCTGATTCCCGTTCGCGCCGGTCAGGATCAACTGGGTGTACTTGCAGTGGATGCTAAAATGACGACATGGGAATCTCCGCCTCCCACCGCACAAGGTATTTCCGACCCTGACGTTCGCCACCTCCTGGTTCTGGCCGATCTGCTGGCCAGCGGATCGGATAAGGTGAGGAGATCGCCACGTGAGTACGCCGGTCCCGCGACGCCCGCGAATCCTGGGAGTTGTCCCGAACCCGCCACTACGGAGAGACGACGAGGAAGAGGAAGAGAACGAGGAATTCCTCACGTTGGCATTTCACTCCCCGGGAGAATTCTCCCGGGGCACACCAAGCGTGGTACGCCCTCCTGGAGAAGTCCGACGGGACGCCAGGGCGCGAACTCTTGGCCTGGTCGTCTCATTCGTCGGAGCCGTAGGGATGAGCGCGGGGTTCGCCATCTCGTTCGGACGGCTCTTTTCCGTAGTCCCTGGCGTGATCGGAATTTTCTCACTGGTGCTCACCCTCTGGGCGAACATCCCCAATGCCCGCATCAGGCGACGGCCCACCCGTGACCCGCTCGCTTAGACGCACTGCGTCCGGCACCCGGCGCGACGGGCACGGTGATCGGCATCGACCACGACGAGCCGATGGTCGGCGCGACTCGCGCGCGCACCGTCCATCAGCCCGTGCTCACTGGGTGATGTCAGGACCCGGTGAAGTGCTGAAGGGCGCCCGCTGATCACGCTCGGCGTCGGGTGGTGTCAGCGCAGTACGGCCTCGCCCGCGTGGACGGCGCGCAGGGCGCGCTCGACTGTCTCCTCGTTCTCGCCGACCGGAGCCACGTAGCCGATGACATCGCGAGCAGCGTCCTCCCCGAGCATGCGGGTGATCACCCACGTGGCGAGATACTGGGACGCCAGACAACCGCCCGCCGTGGCGATGTTCCCCTCCGCGTGGAACGGCGCGTCCAGCACGGTGACGTCGCAGGCTTCGACAAAGGGCCGGCTCTTCATGTCCGTGCACACCGGCATGCCGTCCAGCAGCCCCAGTCGGGCGAGCACCAGCGCGCCGGAGCACTGCGCACCGATCAGCTGTCGCGAGGGGTCGAGCCGCAGCCTGGAGATCAGTCGGTCGTCGGCGACCACGTCTCGTGCCTTCACGCCGCTGCCGATCAGCACGACATCGGCTTCGGTGACGAACTCCATCGGGCGCTGCCCGGTCACCTCGACGCCGTTCATCGACGTGACCACCGGCGTCGGTGTCGTGACAAAGGCTTCCAGGCCGTTCTTGCGGCACCGGTTGATCAGCGCGGAAGCGATGAAACTGTCGAGCTCGTTGAACCCGTCGAAGGTGACCACGGCGACCTGCATCACGACTCCTCCCAGGACGGCATCGGACGCACAGTGTCCCTCGGCACGCCGCTCCGGGGCGAGAGCCAATCGGAGGCCGGTGGCATGGCGCGGTCGGCTGCGAGCGGCCAGGAAAGATCAACACGCGGCCGGGCATATGAGGATCGCCGGTTCACGGTCACGGTCGGCGGGCTGCCGTGCTGAATGTCCCGGTCGGCAACGGTAGCGGCCTGCTCTTCACAGGCACCGAAGAGCAGGCCACCGGACCGGGGCCGGAGAGGAACCGACGGGCATCGGGCCTCGGATCGGTTCCGGGGGCCCGATGCTGTCCGCTGAGGGCTTTCTACCAGTAGCCGCTGCACACCACGTCGCCCGTGCCGCCGTCCCGCAGGCAGACACGGTAGGCATAGCCGATGCCGCCGACCATGTTGGACCAGTCCGAGCCGCCGTCAGGAATGGTGACCGTCTCCGACTTGAGCAGCGGATTGCCGCTTGCTCTGCTGTGCTTCTCGATCACGGCATAGTGGTTCCAGAAGTTGTCGTTGGGGTACGGGTCGGTGCCGCGGACCCAGCCGGCATGGCAGGTGCCCGACCAGCGCAGTTCCGCCGTCATGATCCCGTCCGTGACCGACGTCTTGGTCGCGCCGTCGCCGTCGCAGCCGTAGGAGACGGGCCCCTTGCCGTCACAGCCCTCTTCGGAGCAGCCCGCGGCGTACGAGGTGCCGGCCAGCGGCAGCAGCACGGCGGCCATGGCCGCGCTGACAAGTAGGGACACTTTTACAGGAATGCTCTTCTTCACGGTGCCTCCATTGAGGGACGTTTTGCGCTCTTCCGTCGGCAAGGCGTGCCGGGCACAGAGGAGGTCCGGCCTGAACATCCGAGCGAGTACACATTTCAGACGCATCCGGAAAACATGCACTCGGAGTTGAGGCCTGGCGTTCGCTTGAGAGTGTTGAGCGGTCGCGTTCAGTAACTCCGGCTCGCTCACACGGCGAACTCGAGCACCAGCGGCACGGCGGGCACCGTCGAAGTCCCAGCGGCCATGGATCGCCTGCCGCTGCAGAAAACCGTCATCGTGCTCGCCTCCCCCTTCGCGCTGCAACACGTCAAGCCGACGGCAGCGCGGCACGACACTGCATCAGGCATTGATGGCGCGTCAACAGGCAATTGACCGGCCTTCGAGGGGAGGTGAAATCTCGGCCCGGGCATCAATCGCGGCCAAATACCTGCCGGACGACGCACATCGGACATGACTTCCGGGTGAGTATTCAAAAGGGCGTAACCAGAAGTTCATGTCTGCTCTCCGCCCTACGCGTTGGGATGACGACGGACCGACGAACCATGACAGTGAGCCTGCTTCTCGACAAGAAACGGGCTTGGGGACAAGTGGGCGACAGTGGGCCCAACGGGCCGAGTGCGTCACCCTGTCCAGAATTCCGTCAAGTTGATCGAGAGTGGCGGGTTTCGCTGAAGACGCCCCTTGCATTCACACCCCGGCTTCAAAACAGACTGACCCGTAAAGTTATGGGAAAGCCGGGCTCGGTAATGTGCGTCGGCGTCAGCTCTTGCATGTCGTGTGGATGTTGTGCCTAGCATGATCTTGCGTCGAACGGGTGGGCCGAAATCAATCCTCGTCCACCCTCGACCACGGCGGATGAACGGGGGGGGTGCCGCATTATGTCTGTCACTGTGCCCTGCCTGGACGCGGCAGGACGGAGCAGTTCCATGCGCCGGGCCGGCCCGTACGGGCCGGCCGGGTCTCATGAGACATCGCCCGCGACACCGCGAGGTGACGACCCCAGCCCCGTCCCGCCGCCGGCCGCCTCGACAACAGCCACGCGCGCTCCCAGGGAACCCTCCCCGGTTTCGGCGGCGTTGACGCACCGCCCCGACGCCTTCCGATTCCATTTGTCATGCTCCGGGCAGGCGTACTCGTCGCGGATCCCCAGCTCCGGCGTGCGCGAGGCCGTGGACACCGTCGGCTGACACGCACCATCAACTCCCGCGCGTCCACGACTCCTTGAGATCGAGACAGGCGGGTCCAGTCGTGCCCACAAGGGCACGGGGAACGTCAACGGGAGACAGGAAGATCTCTGTTGAGACCCAGGAAACGAACACGCACGCAACTGGCCGTGGTGGTGGTCTGTACGGCGCTTGCCGGCGGCCTCCTACAAGCCGGTCCCGCCCTCGCCGCACCCGACACCCGGCCCGCACCCGGCCACAGCGGGAAGACAGAGGCCGGCGGGGTCCCGAATCCCGACCTGCGGCTCGGCAAGGACTGGAAGTCCAGCAAGGACCGGGCCGTCACCTCCGCCGCCGACACCGACGGCCTGAAGATCCTGGTCGCCGACAGTGCCCAGGCGTACACCTGGAAGGTCGCCGCCGTCCTGAGTGAACCGGGCCTGCCCGCGGACTCGTGGATCGGCAACGAGTGCGCCATCGATCACGACCACGCGGCGGCCGTGTACGCGCCGCGCAGCTTCACGAACAAGCCGGACCTGATGCAGGGCGGCGCGTTCGCCGCGATCGTCGACCTGACCACCGGCAAGGTGACGAAGCTGCCGTTCACGGCGTCGCTGGCGTACTTCGACCCGTCGTGCAACCCGGACACGCACACGGCCGCCTTCACCGCCTTCCGCGACATGAACGACCCGGCCAAGACGCGGACCCGGGTCGTGACGGTCGACGCCTCCGGGAAGATTGCCGGCAAGACGGCGACCAGGGGCGAGGCGACCAGCGCCGTGCCCGTCAAGGACGGCGCGATCGCCGCCATGGGCCGTCACCTGGTCCACCTCGACCGCTCCGGCAAGACCAAGGACCTGCTCACGGCGGGCGGGGTGCCGTTCGACATCCACCCGGTCAACGGCGGTCACGTCGCCTTCGTGGAGCGCAACGGCAGCCGGAAGGCACGCGCCCGGGTCTGGACCGGAAGCGGCAAGGCGACCACGGTCGCCACCGGCGAGCTCGGCGACCTCGGCCTCGCGCGCGGCGGGTCCGCGAAGGTGTTCCTCACGGGGCACCCGGCGGGCACCCCCCGCACCCAGGGCACCGGGATCACCCGTGTCAAGACGGGGGTCGACACGACGGTCTCCAGCCAGGGACGGCTGGCGGTCGACCCGGTCCTCACCCCCGATATGCGGGCGGGCGTGGACCACGTGAAGAACGCGGGCAAGGGCTTCACCACGACCGAGCCCTCTCCGCAGAGCGGCAGGACGCAGGCCCCCGGCGCGGTGGACACCGCGTCGCTGACGGTCACCTCCACCGCGACCGGCACCGGTAAGAAGATCAGCCAGACGATCACCGGCACCAGCACCAGCCCGTCCACGGGAACGGACCGGCTCACGCCCGCCCTGGCCACCAGCGCCAAGGCGCGCTCGGCCGCAGGCTCTGGTCAGCACGCGCAGCCGACCCGGTCCGCGGCAGTGACGTCGATCGTGTCGCACGACCCGACGGACCCCGACCGCTGGTGCTCGGTCTCCCGCAACGACGTCGGCGCGCAGGCCCTGCAGCCCACTCCGAACCAGGTCGAGTGGGCCGTCGACATGGCCGTACGTGGTGATCTGCGCTCCAGCTACCTCACCCAGGGCGGCTACCGCAACCAGACGGGCCTCGGCACCATCGACCCACAGGGGTTGTTCCCGCCCCCCACGCTGACCGGCGGCGGGCGGATTCCCGCCAACGTGATGCTCGGCATCATGGCCCAGGAATCCAACATGTGGCAGGCCGAGTCCGGTTCCATCCCGGGCCAGATGGGCAGCCCCCTCGCCGCGGTGGACGGCTACTACGGTCACCAGATCGACCCGGGCGATCCCGACTCCTACTGGAACATCAACTGGAACAAGTCGGACTGCGGATACGGCGTCGGACAGGTCACCGACGGCATGCGCCTGCCCGGTCACGAGAAGCCGGGAGAGACGAGCCTGTCGCCGGCCCTGCAGAAGGCCGTCGCCACCGACTACGCGACGAACGTCGCCGCCTCGATGAAGATCCTCGCCGACAAGTGGAACGAGGTCCACACCGACGGCCAGAAGGTCACCGTCAACAACGACGACCCCTCTCGCGTCGAGAACTGGTTCACCGCCGTGTGGAACTACAACCTCGGCTTCAACCCGCCCTCTGCCGCATCCCAGCACGGCGGGCACTGGGGCCTCGGCTGGTACAACAACCCGGCCAACCCGCTGTACGCGAAGAGCTGGGGACACCCCTTCATGGACACGGACGTGGACGGCACCGCGGCCAACCACGACGCCGCCCACCCGCAGGACTGGCCGTACGAGGAGAAGGTAATGGGCTGGGCCGCCTGGTCCATCGACACCGGCTACTCCTACGCCACCTCCGGCCGCCAGGACTGGCCCGGAGAGTCCGGTTTCTCCTCGGCCGGCTTCCGGCCCGCCTGGTGGACCAGCACCGGTCAGCGCAGCCAGGTCTCGCCGCCGTTGAGCGCCTTCTGCAACAGCGACAACAACTGCGACCCGGCCTCGCCGCCCGACTGCGGGACCGAGGAGTGCTATGCGCAGTTCTGGTGGAACAAGCCCAACGCCACGTGGAAGACGAACTGTGACAATGACTGCGGGCACGAGCTGATCAAATATCAGACCCTGATCCCGGAGCCGGGGCGTGGTTACCGCCTGAAGAACGGTACGCCGGTCTGCTCCGGGGCACCTGCCGGCTCTCACGTCGTCGCCTCCGTGCCCAACGGCACCGAGACATGGAGCGACTGCGGGCAGATCGCCTCCTCGGGCAACTTCCAGTTCGCGTTCTACGCGGACACACTCGGCACCCACTACTGGGCGAAGGCCGACCTGCACCAGATCGGCGGCGGCTACGGCGGCCACTTCTGGTACACCCACACCCGCGACGAGGACCATCTCGGCGGCGAGGGCGGCCTGATGGACATCGACGGTACGTGGACGCTCGGCGAGAGCATGGACCTGGCCCAGGTCTGGGTGCACATACCCGACACCGGGGCGCAGACCAAGCGGGCGCACTACGTTGTCAACGGCGCGTCCGGCGGCCCCTACGACCGCTATGTCGACCAGAACGGCAGCAGCGGCAACTGGGTGTCCCTGGGCGCCTACAAGTTCACCGGGACCCCGAGCGTGACCCTGACGAACTACACGCCCGACGGCAGCGCCGACCAGGACATCGCCTTCGGCGCCGTCGCCTTCCAGCCCGTCAGCGGCACGTTCGTCCGCCGCACCCTGACCGCGGCCGCGGTCTTCGACCCCAACCAGGAGCTGAACTCGAACTGGCCTGTGTCCACCGAGTTCGACACCCCGGTGCGGTCCATGAAGTCGCTCTACGAGTGGGGCCTCGGTCTCGCCGACGAAGGCCACCTGTGGGACAACGACGACCCGTCGGTGCGAACGCAGGGCCTGACCTACTGGCCGCAATGCACGGACCGGGTGGACGAGAACTGCACCGGCCGGCAGACCTGGGCCTCGGCCAAGCAGTGGGGGGACGACATCAAGGCCGGCGGCTACACGCCCAATGCCGACGGCTCGGCACCATCGATGTCGATCCCGGTGTGGATGGGCATGTCCAATCAACGGCCCGATGCGTCGCTGCCCGCGAGCCAGGCGTACAAGACCGACGACAGCTACAAGATCAAGAGTGATGTCGTCGTCACGTTCGTCACCGACGGCAGCGGGAAGATCATCCCGGGCAGCGAAGGGGCGAACTACAAGGTCCGGGTCGGCAACGCCCACCTGCCCTACTTCGTCACGAACATCATGAAGGGCATCGAGGCCGACTACGGCATCCCGAAACCGGACATCGACTACACCACTCAGGACGCCCTCGAGTACGGGAATGTGATCGTCTCGCACCCGTACGAAGACGGCGACACCCCCGGGCAGGCGTACTTCCCGAACTTCCGGGGCGCGCGCCTGAACGCGGATCACACCTGCGTGGACTTCCGGGCGGTCGGCGGCGGCGTGCACGGCTACCGGGCGATGATCGGCCACCAGAACATCAATGACAACGTCAAGGCCTGGGTCGACAAGATCAACTCCAGCCCTGACACGAACTACGCCGTGCGCCACTTCGCCGGAGACATCTACTCGATGTTCTTCAAGAACTCCGGCGACTGGAACAACAACATGTGGGGCAGCATGATCGGCAACGCCCCGCCGATCTGGCAGGACATCGCTGCCGCGTTCTGCGCCGACGGCACCGTCAAGCCGACACATATGCAGGACGACCGTGACGCCACCCCTTCCAACGGAATCGTCTACCAGAGCTACATGCCCGATCTCTACCTCTATATCGACGACAAGATGACCGACAATCTCGGCCAGTCCTCGAGCACCAAAATCAGAGGAGGGGACTGGAAGGACTTCTCGAACACCCCCATACCGGGCGAAGATGGCAACGCCTACGGTTCCTGTAGCGCCTCGGGCCGAGGAAGCGGCGGGAATCCCTGGGGCGTCCAGGCACCTGTCCCCTTGTACGGAGACGGCCCCGGAAACCGCCCCACAAGCGTCGTTCACTGCGACGACCCGGGCACGAATTTCACTGATAACCTGACGCCCTGACGGCGGGTGCTTTAATTCCCAGGGGCCGCGCCTGACCAGGTGCGGCCCCTGGGTCACAGCAACGGAGAGACTCCATGGGATCCGGCTTCTCATTCATATTCATCCCCCTGTTCCTCTACGTGACACTGGTCGTGCTGCTGTGCGTGAAAATCGCAGACAACACGTCTTGGAAAATGGGATTGCTGTTCGCGACGGCTCTCATCTTCCTGCCGGCCGGGATCCTCACCATCGGCGGAATGTACGAAGCCGGTGCCTTCTAGGGGCCGGGGAAACAGGTGAAAATCCTCGTCATCGCACTGTCCGTAGCATTCTTGTGTGCAGCCTACGCATGGCCGGTGATTCCACTGGTCGTCTACCCGCTGAACCGACGGCGTGGCTTCTGGGCAGCCCTCTACTGTTGCGCCACAGCAGTGTTCTTCGGAATGGAGCACTACTCGCATTTCGCGATCGGGGCATTCTTCGAAGCGGCCGTATTCACCTCCGCCGCCCGAGCGATCGCCGAAGCCGTGGGCATACTGGAGACTCCTCGCAACGCATGGCGGAATCGGCACACGCCAACAGCCCGCTGAGTGCCGTGGAAGGCCGTGCCGTATGCCGCCGGTTCGCCGGTGCCGTCCGCGATGCCGATTCCCGTGACGGCGCACTGCCTCGTGCAGATCGGCGGCACGGTGGCCCGCACCGAGGGGGAGCCGTCGGGCGCGATGACGGGGTTCTCCGTGGCCCATCCGGCACGCAAGTGGCACGACGGCCCCGAGCGGCCGGGAAAGATCAAGGCCCAGATCTCCGGGTTCTCCCCCGCTGACCTGGGCCTTCGACATGTCCTGGGACTGGTGGGCGCGGACGGTTTCGAACCGCCGACATCCGCCTTGTAAGGGCGGCGCTCTACCGCTGAGCTACGCGCCCGGGACGAGTCGACAGCCTACCTTGCCTTGGGGGATCCCCCGCAAACCCGAATGCCGGGTACGACGGGGGGGATAGCCCCAGCAACGATCCGGTGGTCTGCCGCATCCTCACGGCGATCGCGGATACGTACGGTCGTAGGGCATTCGGTTTTCGGCTCTCAGGGGGACAGTGCCATGGCTCGTGCGGTGATGCACAGGGGACGTACGCGGCGTGCTCGGGCGGTCGCTCTCACCGGTCTCGTGGTGACGCTCGTCGCGACGGTGGGCGCGTGCGGGAACAACGCCGGGGACGACCCGCACCCGGACCACCGCTCCTTCGCGCTGCGCGGTCGTACGCTCACGGTGGACTCCGACGACTCGTCGCTGGAGATCGTTCCGGCCGACGTGGACAAGGTCGAGGTCACTCGGTGGTTCCGGGGCACCGTCGTGGCCGGTGGAGACCCCCGGGTGACCTGGGCCATGCGGGACGACCGGCTCGTTCTGCGGCTGAAGTGCTCCGGCCTGATCGCGGACTGCTCCGCCAGACACCGGATACAGGTGCCGCGCAGGGTCACCGTCCATGTCGAGGACGGCGACGGCAGCGTGCGGGCGCAGGGTTTCCGGGAGGCACTGAGCATCCGGACGCGGGACGGTTCGGTGCGGGTGACCGACTCCTCCGGGCCGCTCACGCTGCAGAGCGGCGACGGGTCGGTCAGCGCGACGGGGGTGGGCTCGCGACGCGTGTACGCCACGACACAAGACGGCTCGGTCCACCTGGAACTGGGCACCGTGCCCGACCTGGTGCGGTCGAGCAGCCAGGACGGCTCGGTCACCATCGGGCTGCCGCGCGACAGATACCGCGTGACCACCGGCTCCCGGGACGGTTCCGTCCGTGTCTCCGTACCGCGAGATCCGGCCAGCTCGCATGTGATCGAGGCGCGGACGTCGGACGGGTCCGTCACCGTACGGGAGGCGGGGTAGCCGGGGCGGGAGAGAGCAGGCATTCGGGCACACCGTGAACCGACCGGCCCGTGTGTTCGTCCTCATCCGGTGGGAGAATGACTCCGGGCAGGGCGGATGACAGCACGGGAGAGGGATGTGACGGCCACACCATCACGGGCCACACCACCGCAGCCGTGCACGCCTTTTGCGCCAGGCGGGCATCGCCGTCCCGTCCCCGGTACCTCACCGCCGGGCGCCTCGCCGCAGCACACCTCACCGCCGGGCGCCTCGCCGGAGCACACCGCGTCGTCGACCGCCTCGTCGTCGCGCACCTCGCCGCACCCCGTCTCGTCGTCCGCCGGCCGCACGGCCACGGCACGCACCGGCCGCTCTGTCCCTGTCGCCGCGCCCACCGCGGTCCGTGACGTCCTCGCCCTTCTCGCCCTCCCCCTCGTCGCCGCCCTGGTGCTTCCCTCCGCGTTCGCCGGGGGCGGGACGCGGCGGTGGTTCGGGGGGCGGGCCGAGGGGCTGCGGGCCGAGGCGCAGGCCGCCAAGGACGCCGCGGCGGCCGCGTTCTACGAGCTCGACACCGCCCAGCGGGATCTGAGGATCTCGATCGAGACCATCACCGCCGTCGACGACTCCCCCGCCGCCCGCCGCGTCCTCGCCGACTTCGAGGCGCTCGGGCGACGCATCGACGAGGTCAGTCACCGGTACATCGAGGCCGTCGACGCGCACGATCTCGACCGGGTCGATCTCGAAGCCTCCGTGGCCTCCCGTGCTCGGGCCGATCTCATCGCCGCCAAGGACGAACTCGGCCGGGTCAAGCAGGAGCTGGATCGTTTCGGCGAGAGCCTCGGGCCGCTGCTCGGCAAGGCCGAGACCCAGCTCGCCCGGATCGCGCCGGCCGTGGAGCGCGCCCGCCAGGCGCTGCTCGCCGCCAGCAACGCGCTGGACGGCACCCGGGCCTCCGGGCTCAGGGCCGACGACCTCGCGGCGCGGCTGGCCGCCCTCGCCCCGGAGCTGACCAAGCTCAACCAGGGCGCGGGACAGCACGGCGTGGCGGGGACCCTGGAGCGCGCCGAGCGGGTCACGCGGGAGGCCGAGGCGGTACGGGTGGAGGCCTCGCGGCTGCCGGAGCGGGCCGCCGAGATCGATCACCGGCTGGTGTCCCTGCGCACCCGGGCGCAGGCGCTCACCACGCGCGCCGGACAGGTGGAGCCCGTGCTGAGCGAGTTGCGGCGGCGGTTCTCGGCCGCGTGCTGGCAGGACCTCCAGCAGGTGCCGGAGCAGGCCACCGAGGCCGTGCGGCAGGCGGAGCAGAAGCTGAAGGACGCGCAGGCGGCGCGGGACGCCCAGCGCTGGGCGGACGCGGCATCGCTGCTGTCGACCGTACGGGCCCTGCTGAACACGACGGACGAGGCCGTGTCCGCCGCCGGGGACCGCCTCACGAGGCTGAACGCCGTGCAGAAGGATCCGCAGGGGGAGATCGAGCGGACCCGGTTCGCGATCCGGGACGCGCAGCGGCTGGCCATGGCGGGCCGGTCGACGCCCGATCCGCGCCATGCCCGCCCGCTGGACGACTCCGTGGCCCGGCTGGAGCAGGCGGTCGCCACGCTGGAGGGCCGTCACCCCGACTACTGGCACTTCCTGACGGAGACCGAGGCGGTGCGGCAGACGGTGGCCCGGGTGGTCACCCGGATCCGGGAGGAGCGGGGAGCCGGTCACTGAGCCCGTCCCGCCGGGGGGAGCGGGGGGCCGTCACTGCTCAGGTCCGGCCCCCGCTCCGAAGGGCACCGGTCAGGTCCGGTAGGCGTAGTACGCCGCGTTCGGGTACGACGCGATGATGCTCGCCACCGACCTGTTGTAGGTGTTGGTGGAGTGATACGTCACGTAGGGCACGCCCTGCGGGCTGCGGTAGGTGACGATCATGGAGTGGTCCTTCGACCCGTCCTTGTTGAAGTCCATCTGCAGCACGTCACCGACGTCCAGCTGGTAGACGTTGGCGAGGCTGGTGACTCGCTTGGAGGACAGGGCGAACCACGAGAACTCGTTGACGCCGACGAACGAGTCGGACTGGATCTCGGAGTTGCCGAACCACTTGTGGAAGTCCGTCCCGTCGCCGGGAACGTGCTTCCAGCCGCCCGCCTTCAGGGACTGGCTGACGAAGTTGGTGCAGTCGCCGCCGTCGGCCTCCCCGTTGAAGTCGGGGTAGTCCGGGTTGTAGTGGTTCCAGTACTTCTGCGCGTACGCCGCCATGGCCTTGTAGTCGTAGCCGGTGCCGGAGAAGCTCTTCGGCTTGGCGGGCGCGGGCAGCGTGACGGCCGCGCGGGGCGCGTCCGGCGGACCGTCGTCGGTGCCGGTCTGCGGCTTCGCGACGGCCGGCTTGGCCACCTGGTTGACCGCGAGGTAGCCGTCGTCGGTGTCGCGGATACCGGTCAGCTGCCAGTCGCCGCCCCGGTCGGCCTTGAAGGTCAGCTCGTGGTGGGCCTGGAAGCCGGTGGTCTTCGGCTCGTTGCCCTTGGTCTTCGCGTACGTCAGCGTCGTGGTCTCGGTGACGTCGACCGTGGCGCGCCGGCCCTTGACCTGCGTCGCGTCCAGCTTGACGCTGGTGCTGGCCGCGCTGTACTTCTCGCCCAGCTTTGCGAGGCGGGACTGGCGACCGCGCAGCTCGGACAGCGCGGAGTTCTCCTCGTGCGACTGCGTACCGGACAGGCGCACCTTGCCGGAGAAGCCGGACGTCAGCTGGTGCCGGCCCTTCTCCTGCCCGCTCTTGGCGTCCACCAGAGCGTTGGTGCGGTCGGTGAAGACCGCGTCGGCCAGTCGCTGGAAGGTGGCCTTGGTCGCCGGATCCACCGTCGGGTCGTCGGTCACGGCCGCGCCCGCGCTCCAGTTGGGGAGGAGGGCCACTCCTGCGACCACCGAGGCGGCTGCTGCGGTGACTATGGAAGCACGACGCCGCTTACGGCTCAATCTTCTTGATTTCAATGGTGTTTCCCCTCTACGCCGGTACACCTACCGGACGACGGCATCTTCGCATGGTGTGTGTGTCGGTTGTGAAGAGGGATGCACAAGTGGAACCAAGGGGTTACGGGCGTCACTTGACCACCGTCGACCAGTCCGGCGACTGCGCCGGATCCAAGGCACGCAGGCGCTGCAGGGTCTCGGGCTTCTGTACGTCGAGCCAGTCCGCCAGCTCCTTGAAGGACACGCACTTGACGCCCTTCTTCGTACACACGTTCTTCACAACCTGGTCGACGGCCTTCATATAGATGCCGCCGTTCCAGTCCTCGAAGTGGTTGCCGACGAACAGCGGCGCGCGGCTGCCGTAGTAGACGCGATTGAAGCCGTTCATGTACGAGTTGACGGCCATCTGCTCCCACTGGGAGTACTTCGAGGGGTCGCCGTGGACCTCGCCGTTGGACTGGTTGTAGAGGAAGTTGAAGTCCATCGACAGCGCCTGGACGTTGTCGGAGTACGGGAGCAACTGGAGCGGGAAGTCCCAGATGCCGTTCTTCTTCGTCGGCCATATCTGGAAGTCGCCCGGGGAGCTGGCGTCATAGCGCCAGCCGTAGCTCTTGATGGCCTTCAGCAGGTTCGGCTGGCCCTCCAGGCAGGGCGCGCGCCCGCCGGTGACCTCCTTCTTGAAGTCGAAGGGCAGGGCCGGGATGTCCTTGTAGCCGGTGTTGGTCTTCCAGTTCTCGACGAAGGAGTAGAACTGGTCGATCTCGCTCTTCCACTCGTCGACGCTCCAGTCGCCGCCGCCCTTGGCGCCGCAGAAGTGGCCGTTGAAGTGGGTGCCGATCTCGTTGCCCTCGTTGTACGCCTCGCGGAGCTGCTCCAGCGTGGTGCGGATGTGCTCGTCGGTGGCGTAGTCGATCGCGGCGGCGCCCACCGGGTGCTGCGGCGGGTGGTAGAGGTCCTTCTTGTCCTTGGGCAGCAGGTAGATGCCCGTGAGAAAGAACGTCATATGGGCGTTGTACTGCTTCGCCATCTCGCGGTAGTGGGAGAAGAGATGGTCGTCGCCCTGCAGCGCACCGTCCCAGGAGAACACGACGAACTGGGGCGGTTTCTCACCGGGCTTGAGCGGCACCGCCTTCAACTCGCCCTTCTGCGGGCCGGTGTACGAGGTGGAGCCGTCTCCCATGATCTTCGTCTTGCCGTCCCATTTGGGCTCGGCGGCCTTGACACCGGCACCCTTGCCCTCACCCTTCCCGGAACCGGCCGAGGCGGTCGCGGCGGTGCTGTCCGGCCGGGACACCGCGAGGAAGGTGATCGTGACGGAGGCGACGGCGAGGAGGACCGCCAGGGTCACACGGCCGTTGATCCGGTCGTTGATCCGGGAGAAGCGGGACGGGCGTGCTCGGCGGCGACGAGCGTTTCTCGTGGTCATGGGCGGCTCGTTCTGCGAGGAGGGGGGTGGGCGCGTGCGGTGTGTCGGCCGGCGACGTCAGCCGAGCGGTCTCAGGGCGTTCGACCAGATGCCGTAGGGGACGGCGGCGGCGATGCCGTCGAGTCCCTTGAGCGGCAGCGGTTCAAGGCTCTTGGACAGGTCCATGCGGTAGAGGACGACCGCGGTGGACACGGATGCGGTCGTTCCGACGTACCAGGAGGCGGTGTCGTCCTGTGTCGTGCCGGCCTTCCCGGCCACCTGGACCGAGGCGGGTGCCCCGGCCGGGTGGGCCAGCCGGAAGGACTCGTCGAGCGCCTCGGTGACCTGGCGGGCCACCGTGGCGCCGACCGCCCGCTGGGCCTTCGACGTCTTCATGGCGACCGTGGCACCGTTGCGGGTGACGCGGCGCACCGAATAGGGCTCGGTGTGCAGACCGTCCGCGGCGAAGGTGGCGTACCCGCTCGCCATACGGATGGCGCTGGGCGTGGAGTTGCCGAGGGACAGCGCGGGCACCTGTGAGCCGAAGCTGGAGGAAAGCAGCCCGGACGCCTCCGCGGTCTCGCGCACCTGGGTCAGCCCGGTGTCCATCCCGAGCTGCATGAACGGTGTGTTCACGGACCGGGCGAGCGCCTGGCCCAGAGTGATCGGCCCATAGGACTTGTTGCCGTCGTTGTGGGAGGTGACCTTCTTGCCGCTGCGGTCCCAGTACGGTCCCTCGGGCGTGGTGACGGGGATGCCGTCGTTGCCGTCGTACACCGACTCCGGACTCACCGGGGTCGCGGGGCCGCCACGGGTCTTGTGGACCCCGTGCTCCAGGCCGGCGGCGTAGACGAACGGCAGGAACGCCGAACCGGCCGGTACCGTCGCCGCGTTGGACTCGTTGTAGCCCTGTGTACGGTGATCGGGTCCGCCGTAGACGGCGAGGATCCGTCCGTCGTCGGCCACCGAGGCGGCGCCGTAGTGGGCGCTCTTCGCCAGGGCGGCATGGCTCTGCCGGGCCTGCTTGCGGGCCTTGGTCACGGAGTCCGTGAGCGCGTCCTCCCGCTTGCGGTCGAAGGTCGTGTAGATCTGGTAGCCGCCCAGGTCGAACTGCTGGTCCGAGATGCCCGCGGCCTTCTTCGCGTACTGCGAGGCCAGTTCCACCAGATAGTCGCTCTGCTTGCCGGTGTCGTAGAGCGGGTTCTGCTTGAGCGGCTCGGGGAACGTCTTGTACTTCGCCCGCTCGGCCGGCGACAGCTGGCCGATCTTGACCATGCGGTCGAGGATCCAGGACCAGCGCTCCACGGCCCGGTGGTGGTTCGCCTGGTTCAGCGTGGGGTCGTAGAGGCCGGCGCCCTTCAGCAGGGAGGCGAGGAAGGCGGCCTCGCTCGCGTTGAGCTGGCTGACGTCCTTGCCGTAGTAGGCCTGGGAGGCGCGCTGGATGCCGTAGGTGCCGCGGCCGAACCAGCTGGTGTTGAGATAGCCCTCCAGGATCTTGTCCTTGCTCATCCGGTTGTCGAGCTTGAGGGCGATCATCGCCTCGGTGAACTTGCGGCTGACCGTCTGGTTCTGGGTCAGATAGACGTTCTTGACGTACTGCTGGGTGATGGTGGAGCCGCCCTGGGTGTCACCCTCGCCGACCGTGCGGTACAGAGCGCGGGTGATGCCTTTGACGGAAATGCCCGGGTCGGTGTAGAAACTCTCGTTCTCCGCCGCGAGCACCGCCCAACGGACCTGCACCGGTATGTCCTTCAGCGGCATCGCCTGCCGCTGCACCCAGCCGGTACGGGCCATGGGAGTGCCGTCGGACCAGAAGTAGACGTTGTCCTGCTGTGTGGCGTACGAGTTGAGGTTGTTCGGTATGTCCGTGGCGGCGTAGGCGATGACCAGGAACGCGCTGCTCAGTCCGATCGACGCCAGTACGGCCCCGAGCCACTGGCGCCAGGAGGGCATCCAGCGCCGCCAGCCGGCGCGGCCCGGCCGCGGATACACCGGCTTGAGCTTGCGGGCGTAGGGTGCGGCCTTCTCGGCGTAGGGCGCGAGCTTCGCGGCGATCGGCGCGAGGGCGGTGGTGACACGAGTGAGGACCGGCGGCGGTGCGGCCTTTTTGCGGGCGGCGCGCCGGCCGGCCGGCTCCGGCTTGAGGACGCGCAGTTGCATGGTGGCGTCCGGCGGCGGCGTGGCCGCGTCCGCCTTCCCGCGCGCCGCGGCGTCACGGTCCGGTGGCGTCACGGCCTTCAGCTGCATGGTGGCGTCCGGGGGCAGAGCCGCTCCGGCCTTCAACTGCATGGTGGTGTCGGGAGGCAGGGCCGCCCCCGCCTTCAACTGCCCGGTCGCGCCCGGCGGCAGGTCCACCCCGGCCTTGAGCTGCATGGTGACGTCCGGATCGAAGGACCCTTCGGCCCGGGACTCGCCCTGGTCGGGGCGCTGTCCGGACTGACGCGGCGTCGCCCGACGGTCGTGCGGACGGTCACCGCCCTCGTTAGCCACGACGCCCCCCGGTGTACACACGGGCCCGGTGACACCGGCCCCCTATTCGCTGCCATGCCTCGGTCACGACTGCGTCTCCCTCCGCACTCGATGTTGCGCGCGCGGGTAGAAACGGCGGCCACGCATGTGGCAGCGAGCCCCCCTCACGACCTTGCGGCTCATCGCGGCTCATATAAATTATCAGCGACCTATGTGATGTCTCGGGTCAGGAGAGGCACTGAAGTGGCCATGTCGCAAATATTGAGGAGATCTTAAGGAGATTCTCCCGTCGCCACGCAGGCGGCCTCGCTCCTTCGCCGTCCTGTGACCTTCGGGAACCGCCGGTTAGTCTGTGCGCATGCCTCGCTACGAGTACCGCTGCCGTTCCTGCGGCGACACGTTCGAACTCAGCCGTCCCATGGCGGAGTCCTCGGCCCCCGCGGCCTGCCCCTCGGGCCACGACGACACGGTGAAGCTGCTGTCCACGGTGGCGGTCGGCGGCACGGCCGCCACCCCCGCACCGGCCCCCCGGGCAGGCGGCTCGGGTGGCGGATGCTGCGGCGGAGGCTGCTGCGGCTGAGCCGTAGGGCTTTGTCCGAAACACGCCCCGCCTGCGGCTGACTGTGGATAGGCCTCCGCCCGCCCCGGCAACCGGTCCGCGGCGGGCGGCCCCCTACTCCTGACGCGCCGCCTTCAAGAACTCCCGCAGGATCCGCTCCCCGGCCGCCACACCCCGCTCGGGCAGAGCGCTGATCCCCGGTGCCGTCCAGTCGGCGTCGGCGAGTTCACCGTGTCCCGGACGCCAGCCGAGGTCCGCCGCGAGCAGCAGGTCCGCGTCCAGCAGGGAGTCCCCGGCGGCCAGCGTCAGCGTGGCACCGGTGCGGCGGGCGACCTCGCGCATCGCCGCGCTCTTGGTGAGCGGCTTCGGCACGGCGTAGATCTTCCGGCCCTGGAGCGACACCGTCCAGCCGCGGTTCTCCGCCCAGACCGCCAGCTCCTTGACCCACTCCTCGGGCAGCAGCTCACGCTCCACCACGAGATAGACGAACAGGTCCTCGGCGACCCGGTGCTTGCGCACCCAGGCCGGGTCCGCGGTGGCCGCCAGATGGTCCCGCACCTCGGCCAGCGGCGCGCACTCCTCCGCGAGCCGGGCGAGCACCGCCGTGTGCCAGTCGGCATCGGAGACGCCGTCGACCAGCAGATGCCCGCCGTTGGCGCAGATCGCGTACGGCGGGGTGGGGCCGGGCAGGTTGATGCGCTGGTACTGCTTGCGGGTGCGGGTCGTGGTCGGCACGAACGCCGCCCGGTCACCGAGTTCGGTGAGCAGCTGCGCCGCGGTCTCGGTCATGTACGACAGCGGCTTGCTCTCGTGCACCTCGACACACAGCAGCCGGGGCGCCCTCGCGTCCGGCATGGTGAGCGCGAGCGCCGCCGACGAGTAGATCAGCGTACGGTCGAGGTCGCTGGCGACCAGCACGGGGCTCATGCGGTCACCGCCCGGCCGTCGGCACCGGTGGCGCCCCGCGTGTACCGGGGGTGGATCAGGCCCACACAGGTGTACGCGAGCCCGTCGACCTCCTCCACAGGTACGCCCCGCTGCTCGGCCAGCAGGCGCACATGGTCCAGGTCCGCCCCTGCCCCGGACCGGGCCAGGATCTTCCAGGGCACCCGGCGGAGCAGTACGCGCGTGGTCTCGCCGACGCCCGGCTTCACGAGGTTCACATCGTGGATGCCGTACTCCTCGCTGATGCGCTCCACCGCCGCCCAGCCCTCCCAGGCCGGGGTGCGGTCGGCGGCGAGCAGTTCCTTCGCCTGTGCGTCGACGGCGTCCTCGACTTCGGCGAAGCGGGCGGAGACGGCGTCCAGGAAGGCGACGGAGACGTCCGACGCGGCGAGTTCGCGGTAGAACTTGGCGCCGTGGTAGTCGTGCGGTCCGACCAGGTCGGCGCGCAGCACGGTGCGCGATATCAGGCCGGACACCGTCGAGTTGAGGCAGGCGGACGGGATGAGGAAGTCCTCTCGGGTGCCGTAGGTCCGCACGCACGAGCCCGGGTCGGCGAGCACCGCTATCTCCGGGTCGAAGCCGGTGACGCCTTCCGACTCCTCGAACTGGCGTATGGCTTCGGCGAGTTCCCGGGTGATGGCGCCCTTGCCGGTCCAGCCGTCGACGAACACGACGTCACCGGGGTCGTGGTGCCGGGCCAGATAGCGCAGCGCGTTGGCGTCGATGCCCCGGCCGCGGACGATCGACACGGCGTAGTGCGGCAGGTCGAGGCCGTGCCGGGCTTGCGCCCACCGGCGCATCAGCACGCCGACGGGCGTGCCGGCCCGGGCGAGCGAGACGAGGACCGGCCGCGGGGACCGCTCGGCGAGCACGGTCTCGGTGACCACTCCGACGGCCTGCGCGAGCCGTGCGGCCGAGGCGTCGAGGGCCGTGCGGAACAGCTCCTGGTACTGCTCGCTCGGCTGGTACTCCACCGGCAGCGACTCGGCGTAGTGCGCGCCGCCGCTCTGGACGGCCTCCTCGCGCTCCTCGGTGGGCGCCTCCAGAGTGACGTCCGAGAGGTCCTGCAGCAGCCAGCCGACCTCGTCGGGCGCATACGAGGAGAAGGCGGGGCCGCGGAGGGGCTCGGACAGCATGGCGGTCCTTTCGGGGTCGTACGAGGGCGCGGGGAGGTAACTCGGGACGACCGCGAGCAGGACATGCGGGGTGTGGGCGGCGAGCCGGTCGAGGAGGCCGCCGGGCGCGTGCAGTGCGGGGGTGTCGGCCGCCGAGTCCACGACGGCGACGACGGCATCGAAGCCGGCGTCCGCGACGTTGTAGGCGTAGCGCTCGCCGGGGCCGTCGGCCGGGTCGTCGTGGGCGGGGAAGACGATCCGGGTGCGTATCGCGTAGCCGGGGTCATCGACCGCGAGGACGGGCGAGCGGGTGGTCGTGGAGTAGCGCACCTCGGCCGTCTGGAGCTGCTCCAGTCCGTGGGCGAGCCGGAGCGGCGCGTACATCAGCTCCTCGGAGCCGAGCACGAGCACCCGGCGGGCTCCGGCGGGCAGTGCCGCGGCGAGCCGCGCGGCCATACCGGGCAGGGCGCTCTCCAGACGCGCCCGGTGCCCGGGGGTGAACCCGTGCCGTCCGCCGTCGGGCAGCCCGCGGGGCCAGTCGAGCGCGACCCGGGTGACCGTGCCGTGCGCGGGCCGGTCGGGCACGGCCGACTCGTGCCGGGCCACCAGCTCCCGGCCCCTCTCCAGCACGTCCCCGGGCATTCGTACGGTCCCGGCAGCGGCCGTGACCAGGTCCACCCGGGCGCCGATCTCCCGGGCGAGCTCATCGAGCCGTCCCAGGTCGGCGGGCGAGCGCATGTCCACGAGGGCGACGACGACGTACCGCTTCCTCGGGTAGCGCGCGTGCAGGTCGCGGATCGTGTTCATGACGGTGTTGCCGGTGGAGAACTCGTCGTCGACCAGGACCAGCGGGCCGTCGCCCGCCAGCAGCTCCGGATCCTCCGGGAGCAGCAGGTGGGAGGTGGCATGGGAATGGGACTCCTCGAAGCCGCCCGCGCGCGCGACGCCCTCGACGGGGCGGCGGGTGGAGTGCAGATAGGGCGCGAGGCCGAGGCCGTCCGCCACACAGTGGCCGAGGCCGGTGGCCGTCTCCGCGTACCCCAGCACGATCGCGCGCCCGGCCTCGTCGGTGCCCAGCAGGTCCAGCACCCGGCGGCCCAGCGTCAGCCCATGGCCGTGGACGAGGGACGGGGACTGCGGGACGTGCTTGCCCAGCACGTTGGAGACGAGCAGATGCGCCCGCTTGGGGTTGCGCCGGAGCGCGAGCCCCAGCAGCTCGGTCAACTGCTCGTCACCGACGAGTTCCACCCCGAGCCGCTCGGCGACCCAGGTCCCGGACCAGACCACGTTCTTCCTCGGTTCCTTGTCAGTACGACGGTTGGACGGCGGCTTCGGCATTCAGCGCGGCACCCCGGCGGCCAGCAGCTCCACGAAGCCGATGTCCTCGTTCGCGACGCCGAACACCTCGGCGCGCTGGAGAGTGCGCTCGGCCCAGGCCCGGTGCGGCTTCACCTCGTTCATCTTGTTCGTGTACGCGGAGCGCAGCACGCCCCCGCCGAGGCGCTCGGGCCGCAGGATGTCCTGCGCGTCGCTGTACTCCTCGTGGCTGACCACGGACAGCGCGTGCACGGGCATCACATGCGAGGGATGGATGCAGGTCTTGCCGAGCAGGCCGTTGGCGCGATCGAGGGCGATCTCGCGCAGCAGTCCGTCCATGTCGTGCTCGATCAGCGCCTCGCGCAGTTCCTCGACCTCGCCCTCCAGGAACGGGCTGCGGCGCAGCTGCGGTTTGAACATCCGCTCCTGGACCCGGAAGTACTCCCACACCGGCCCGGTCACCGTGAACCCGGTACCGTCGGCGCGCCCGAGCACATTGACGACGTCGGCGATCACGGAGGCCACGGTCTGGACGTCGTACGCCGTCATGTCGGGCGCTCTGCGCAGACCGTAGGCGGAGCAGAAGTCGGTGACGCCGAGGCGCAGCGCGAGGACCCGGTCGCGCCACTTGTCGACGGTGCGGAAGATGCCGTTCAGCGCCTCCCGGCGGGTCTCCAGGTAGAGCAGGTCGGGGGACTCCAGGACGGGCATGGCGAACAGCCTGCGCCCGCTCGCCGTCTCCGCCGCGGTCAGGGCCTCCAGGAACAGCACGCCCCGCTCCTCGTTGAACTTCGGGAGGACGAAGCCGGAGAGCAGCCGCACGGCCGGACCGAGCCGGGCCACCAGATCCGGGATCTGCGCGGGGACGCGGACGCGGATGAACAGCAGCGGCAGTTCCGCGTCGGGGAGCGCGGCAAGGCGGGTGAACTGGCGGACCAGGTTCTCCTCGGCGTCCACGACGTCCGCGTCGTCGATGGAGTCCTCCAGGCACAGCACCATGGAGACCACCCCGCGGCCGGCCTGCTTGAGCACGTCGTCGGCCAGGTGCGGCCGGGTCGCCGGGCTGTACAGGGTGGCACCGAGGGCCGCCGCGAGCACGGGGGCGGGCGAGTCGGCGGTGAAGACGGCGGGCTCCCGATGGAAGAGACGCTGCCGCTCCTCAGGGGCGATATGCCCGAAATGACGCATGAGACTCCCCCGTGGTGCTGGACGACCCGGACAATGGCGGCTGGACGACCCGAAAAGAGGTGGCCGGTAATAGTACGTAGAACTCCATGTCCTGGGTTCCCGTCGGGCATGAAGTTCAGGTAACTCGGCTGTGTCGGGGACCGGTCGGTGGTATGCGGGTGGGTGTGCGGCGCCACGCCGCGGGGCACCACCCCCGCGTTGTCGTGACCAGGACCGAGAAGGCAGGATGACGCCATGACGCACGCGATGCTGAAGGGGTCGAACGTACCGCTCAAGCCCTCCGCGGTACGGGCGGTACTGCGGTGGGCGCCGGGACAGGACGCTCCGGACGTCGACGCCTCGGCGCTGCTCCTCGGGCCTGACGGACGGGTGCGGTCCGACGAGGACTTCGTGTTCTACAACCAGCCCCGGCACCCCTCGGGCGCGGTCCGGCTGCTGGGCAAGAAGCGGGCGGCGGAGGGGCTGACCGACACGATCCAGACGGATCTGACGGGGGTCGAGCCCGGGGTGGGCCAGATCCTGCTGGTCGCCTCCGCGGACGACGTCCCCTTCGACCGGGTGCGCTCCCTGTGCGTCCTGCTGTACGACGCGTCCGGCGCCGACGCCGAACCGATCGCGTACTTCGACATCAAGCCCGAGACGGGTGCGGAGACGGCGCTGATCTGCGGGGAGCTGTACCGGCGGGGCGACGGCTGGAAGTTCCGGGCGCTCGGCGAGGGCTACTCCAACGGGCTCAAGGGCCTCGCGAACGACTTCGGCATCTCGGTCGACGAGTCGGAGACCCCGCCCGCCGTCACCGGGCAGCTACCGACGGCGGCCACGGCCTCGGTCGTCGCGGCGGCCACGGCGTCCGTCCCCGCGCCGCCCGAGGTCTCAATGCCGCTGCCGCCGGAGCAGCCGGTGGTGCGGCAGCCCTCGTACGGGTATCCGCTGGAGCCGGCGACACAGCCGGCCTACGGCTACCCCCAGCCGACCGCTCAGCCGGCGTACGGCTACCCGCAGCCGGAGACCGCCGCGGTGTCCGCACCGGCCTATGGCTATCCCCCCACGGCGGCGCCCGTGCCCGACCCGGACTTCGAGCTGCCGCCGCAGGGGCCGCAGTTCATCGGGCGGTAGCGCCGGCGGAGGCGGGACGGCGGGCGGCCGCCGGTCACGCCTTGGCCTTGTAGCCCCGCCCCCACTGCAGGCCCCACCCGTACAGCCGGTCCAGTTCCGCCTGGAAGCCGTACACGAACTTCACCTCGCGGCGGACGATCAGCTCGCCCTTGATGTTCTCTATCAGGACGACAGCGCAGGAGCGGGCCTGCGGGTGGCGTTCGTCGAGGCCGATCTCGATGCGCGGGCCGCTGCTGGGGTAGAGCGTGACGACGGCGTGCGTACGGTCGAACGCCGGCGTCTGGTCGTAGATGTAGACGAAGATCAGCAGCCGCTTGAAGTCGTCCCGGTGGTCCAGATTGACGAAGATCGTCTCACCGGTGCCGGAGCCGAACCGGTCGTCGCCGCTGAGCTTGATGTAGGGCGGCTCGTTCAGTTCCCCGAAGAAGCTGCCCAGCGGCTGCACCACGCCCTTGGAGCCGTCGCTCATCTCGTACATGCAGCCCAGGTCGAGGTCCACGTTGACCATGCTCTGGGTGTGGGCCTGCACCACCTCCGGGGTGAACAGCCGCAGCGGGTGGCGCAGCAGACCGCCCCGCTCGGGGCCGCCGATGTCGGAGGTCCGCATCCGCCACGACAGGTTGATGCGCAGATTGCCGGTCGCCGCCCCCTGCTTGGTGAGCGAGACCCGGTGATGCCGTTTGGTCAGTTCGATCGCGTTGGTCGCCGCGCTGCCCGAGTCGAAGTCGTTCGCGCGCCCGCGCCACACGCCGTCCCAGAAGCTCATGTCCGCCCCCCAGTGCCTATGGTCCAACAGCCGCGGGGCGGCCGCCGAGGACGAGTCCTCACGGCCGCCCCGAACAGAGCGTTCCTCATCGGGGCCCGGTCCACACCACGCGGCAGCCGCGATCGGCGGATGAGCCGACAGGGCGCGGGGAGGCGGACCGAGCTCCGGGGGCACTACACCCCGGACGAGACCTCAGTCCGCTCGTCCGAGGTCGCGCCTTTTCCCTCGGCCGCGGCGAGCGCCTGGTTGCGGCGCACCGAGGACCAGAAGGACCAGCCGATTAGGACGACGCCGACGAGACCGGTGATCACCTCGTTGATCTCGTACTGGATGGTGACCATGAGGATCACGGCCAGCGCGCCGATCGCGTAGTGCGCGCCGTGCTCCAGGTAGACATAGTCGTCGAGGGTGCCCTGGCGGACGAGGTAGACGGTCAGCGACCGGACGTACATCGCGCCGATACCGAGGCCGAGCGCCATCAGGATGATGTCGTTGGTGATGGCGAAGGCGCCGATCACACCGTCGAAGGAGAAGGACGCGTCCAGGACCTCCAGGTAGAGGAACATGAAGAACGCGGCCTTGCCCGCGAGCACCACCGCCGAGCGGTCCTTGCCGGTGCGCCGGGCCTCTTCCTCCTCCGCATGCTCGCGCTCCTCCTCATCCTCCAGCCGGTCCTCGAAGAAGCCGGACAGGCCACCGACGATCAGATACGTGATCAGACCGGCGATACCGGAGATCAGGACCGTCTGCGCCTTGTCTACGTGCGCGCCGCCGTGCTGGTGGGCGTGGGTGGCGAAGGTGAAGGAGGTGATCAGCAGGACGATCAGCGAGATGCAGACCGACAGCATGTCGACCTTGCCGAGCTTGGCGAGCGGGCGCTCGATCCAGCGCAGCCACTGGATGTCCCGCTCCTCGAAGATGAAGTCCAGGAAGATCATCAGAAGGAACATCCCGCCGAACGCGGCGATCGCGGGGTGCGCGTCGGTCACGAGCTGCTGGTACTGGTCCTTGTCGGTCAGTGCCAGATTCACCGCGTCTATCGGGCTCTTCTTCGCGGTGATGGCGACGATCACGACCGGGAAGACCAGTCGCATGCCGAAGACCGCGATCAGCACGCCCACCGTGAGGAAGATCTTCTGCCAGAAGGCATTCATCTTCTTCAGGATTCCGGCGTTGACCACAGCGTTGTCGAAGGACAGCGAGATCTCGAGGATGGACAGGATCGCCACAATGCCAAAGGCGGTCCACCCCCCGTAGAGGACCGCTGCGGCGAGGCCGACCGCGGTGACCACGAACGACCAGCCGAAGGTTTTCAGAAGCACTGGCTACCCAATCCGTATGTGTAGGGGGCTCCCCCGTCGCCGTACCCGGCTTTACGAAACGTTGACTCCGAAGTCTAGAGCGATCCCGCGAAGACCGGACGCGTACCCCTGTCCCACAGCCCGGAACTTCCATTCGCCGCCGTAGCGGTAGACCTCGCCGAAGATCATGGCGGTCTCCGAGGAAGCGTCCTCGCTCAGGTCGTAGCGGGCGAGTTCCTGGCCGTCGGCCTGGTTGACGACCCGGATGAAGGCATTGCTGACCTGGCCGAAGGTCTGGCCACGCTCGTCCGCCAGATGAATGGAGACCGGGAAGACGATCTTGTCGCACTGGGCCGGCACCTTGGCGAGATCGATCAGGATGGTCTCGTCGTCGCCGTCGCCGTCGCCCGTGAGGTTGTCGCCGGTGTGCTCCACGGAGCCGTCGGGGCTCTTGAGCTGGTTGTAGAAGACGAACCATTCGTCGCCGAGGACCCGGCCGCCGCTGCACAGGAGCGCGCTGGCGTCGAGGTCGAAGGGGGCTCCGGTGGTGGAGCGCGCGTCCCAGCCGAGCCCGATCATCACATGTGTGAGGTTCGGCGCGGCCTTGGAGAGGGAGACATTGCCTCCCTTGGCGAGCGTGACGCCCATGTTGCTGGTCCTCCCCGAGATACTGCGTCATCCCCGGGGGCGGAGACCCCCGGCGGTCGGGGGCCGGTCCCCCCCAGTGGTCATCCTGCGCCATGAGGGCGAAACCCTCGGCGGTCGGGGGGTGGCTCCCCCCACGAGCGGGGGCGGAAACCCCCCGACGAGCCAGGACGGCTCTCCTACGACGCTCGGTGACGCAAACCGCCCGATGGGGCGGAGCCGACGCCTTCCGCTGAGCGCGGGCGCCGTCCGCCGGGCGGTGTCCCGTCTCCGGCGGGGTGGCAGCCGTCCCGGTCGATGGCGAGGCAGTCGTTCTCGTATGTCGGTGGGAAAGCAGCCGTCCCCGTCCTGTCGCCGGACCGGGTGCCCGGCCCTGCCCGCCGAGACGGCCGATGCCCCGTGGAGGGGCGGAGACGGCCGCCTCCCGCCGACGGAGACGGGCGGCACCGCCCGGCGGAGGAGAAACGGCGCTCCCCCTACGTCCGGCGCCGCGCCCCTGACGGGACGGCGCCGGACGTCGGAGGTCGAGGTCGGCGAGTCCCGGACCGGGTGAGTCCCGGACCGGATCCGAGTCCGTCGTCGGCCTGGATCAGACGTTCACGCCGAAGTCCTGCGCGATGCCGCGCAGCCCCGAGGCGTAGCCCTGGCCGATGGCGCGGAACTTCCACTCCGCGCCGTGGCGGTACAGCTCACCGAAGACCATGGCAGTCTCGGTGGAGGCGTCCTCGCTCAGGTCGTACCGTGCGATCTCCTGCTGGTTGGCCTGGTTGACGACGCGGATGAACGCGTTGCGCACCTGCCCGAAGGACTGCTGGCGGTTCTCGGCGTCGTAGATCGAGACCGGGAAGACGATCTTTTCCACATCGGCCGGGACGGTGGCGAGGTTGACCTTGATCACCTCGTCGTCGCCCTCGCCCTCACCGGTGAGGTTGTCGCCGGTGTGCTCCACCGAGCCGTCGGGGCTCTTGAGGTTGTTGAAGAACACGAAGTGCTGGTCGCTGCCGACCTTGCCGGACGGGTTCAGCAGCAGCGCGCTGGCGTCCAGGTCGAAGTCGGTGCCGGTCGTGGTGCGGACGTCCCACCCCAGACCGACGAGGACCGCGGTCAGGCCGGGGGCCTCCTTGGTCAGCGATACGTTGCCGCCCTTGCTGAGGCTGACTCCCACGAGTCCTCCCATTGGTGTCCAGGGGCGGGGAGCCCCGTCGTGCGTTGGTGTCGGATCAACGTGTCGATCCTAGTGACGGGTTCCCACGCCCTGCAGGCCTTGGAACCGAAGAATCACAGGGTGTCGAGCGCCTTCACGTACTCGTTCAGGTCACGGGCGTCCGGCAGATCGTTGACGACGGTCCACCGCACCACGCCCTCCTTGTCGATGATGAAGGTCCCTCGCACCGCGCAACCCTTCTCCTCGTCGAAGACGCCGTAGGCCCGCGAAGTGTTGCCATGCGGCCAGAAGTCGGACAGCAGGGGGTACTCCAGACCCTCCTGCTCGCCGAAGACGCGCAGGGTGTGGATGGAGTCGTTGGAGACGGCGAGCAGCTGGGTGTCGTCGTTGACGAACTGCGGCAGGTTGTCGCGCAGCGCGCACAGCTCGCCGGTGCACACGCCGGTGAAGGCGAACGGGTAGAAGAGCAGCACCACGTTCTTGTGACCGCGGTAGTCCGAGAGCCGCACGGTCGCGCCGTGGTTGTCCCTGAGCTCGAAGTCGGGGGCCTTGTCGCCGACCTGGATCGCCATGGTCCTGCTTCCCTTCGGTGGGGCTGTTCGGGTGGGAACCACCCTACGCAGCGATCACCGCAGGCCCACGGACGGGCTGAGCGATGTCAGCCCGTCCGGTTGTGCACGGACGAGGCCGTTCGGGCGGCCGGTACGGATCGGGGGCACGGCCCCCGGACGCGGCCGCCCACGGTGTGGGTCACCGGCGGAGTGTCAGCGCTTGGACTTGGCCGCCTTCGGCGTCACCAGACGCGACCCGCTCCAGTCCTTGCCCACGCTGACGCTCTTGGACGCCGACAGGCCCGCCGTCGTCGCGGCTTCGGAGATGTCGCTCGGCTCCACGTAGCCCGTACGGCCGGTCTTCGGCGTGAGAAGCAGGATCGAGCCACCCTCTTCGATGTACGTGGTGGCGTCCACCAGCACATCGGTCAGGTCCCCGTCCTCGTCGCGGAACCACAGCACCACGGCGTCGGCGACGTCGTCGTACTCCTCGTCCACGAGCGGGGTGCCGATGACTTCCTCAATGGACTCGCGGAGCTCCTGGTCGACGTCGTCGTCGTAGCCGATCTCCTGGACCACCTGCTCGGGCTGGAACCCCAGCCTCGCGGCAGGGTTCGTCCGCTCCTCCGCGTGGTCCGCGGTCGCGCTCACGGGTTGCCTCCTGATCATGTCTTGGTGAGTATCTCAGCCACGCGCGTACGCGAAGCATTGGCCGTAGTCCACACGGGCGGGACGGATCGCGCAAGTACCCGGCCGTTCAGACCGCCGAAACGGTGACGATCCTGGCCGTGTCGCCGCAACTCCAGGCACCGTATCGCGCCCGACGGTGATCTACACCACACCGTTCTGCCCGGTTTGTGCATTCCGGAATCCTCCATGGGTACGAGACTCGAATGGCTTTGCGGTACAGATCACGACCCGAGCGTATCGTCGCGATTTGGTGGGGACCGCCCCTGAAGCCCCGTTCTCCGTCGTGGTTACCTCGTGGTAGAGATGACGTTTCACTCGCCCCAGGTACACGATGGGGAGCGGCGCAGGCACATGCCAGAAGTGGCCCTCTGACAGGTAAGGAACAGCGTGGCTTCCGGATCCGATCGCAATCCGATCATCATTGGCGGCCTTCCGAGTCAGGTTCCTGACTTCGACCCCGAGGAAACCCAGGAGTGGCTCGACTCCCTCGACGCCGCCGTGGACGAGCGCGGCCGTGAGCGGGCCCGCTATCTGATGCTCCGTCTGATCGAGCGCGCCCGCGAGAAGCGCGTGGCCGTGCCCGAGATGCGCAGCACGGACTACGTCAACACCATCCCCACCAAGAGCGAGCCGTTCTTCCCCGGCAACGAGGAGATCGAGCGCAAGATCCTCAACGCCACGCGGTGGAACGCCGCCGTGATGGTCTCCCGTGCCCAGCGGCCCGGCATCGGGGTCGGCGGCCACATCGCGACCTTCGCCTCCTCCGCCTCGCTGTACGACGTGGGCTTCAATCACTTCTTCCGCGGCAAGGACGAGGGCGACGGCGGTGACCAGGTCTTCTTCCAGGGGCATGCCTCGCCGGGCATCTACGCCCGCGCGTATCTGCTGGACCGGCTGAGCGAGAAGCACCTGGACGGGTTCCGCCAGGAGAAGTCCAAGGCGCCGTACGGTCTGTCCAGCTACCCCCACCCGCGGTCGATGCCGGGCTTCTGGGAGTTCCCGACGGTCTCCATGGGCCTCGGCCCGATCTCGGCGATCTACCAGGCCCGGATGAACCGCTACATGGAGGCGCGCGGCATCGCGGACACCTCCAGGTCGCAGGTGTGGGCGTTCCTCGGCGACGGCGAGATGGACGAGCCGGAGTCGCTCGGCCAGCTGTCGATCGCCGCCCGTGAGGGCCTGGACAACCTGACCTTCGTCGTCAACTGCAATCTGCAGCGCCTGGACGGCCCGGTGCGCGGCAACGGCAAGATCATCCAGGAGCTGGAGTCGGTCTTCCGGGGCGCCGGCTGGAACGTGATCAAGCTGATCTGGGACCGCACCTGGGACCCGCTGCTGGCGCAGGACCGGGACGGGATCCTGGTCAACAAGATGAACACGACGCCGGACGGCCAGTTCCAGACGTATGCCACCGAGTCCGGCGCCTACATCCGCGACCACTTCTTCGGCGACGACCACCGGCTGCGCGCAATGGTCGAGAACATGACCGACGACCAGATCCTGCACCTGGGCCGTGGCGGTCACGACCACCGCAAGATCTACGCGGCGTTCAAGGCGGCCAAGGAGCACAAGGGCCAGCCGACGGTGATCCTGGCCAAGACGATCAAGGGCTGGACGCTCGGCCCGAACTTCGAGGGCCGCAACGCGACGCACCAGATGAAGAAGCTGACGGTCGACGACCTGAAGCACTTCCGCGACCGTCTGCACCTGCCGATCTCCGACAAGGACCTGGAGTCCGGCCTGCCGCCGTACTACCACCCGGGGCGGGACACGGAGGAGATCCAGTACATGCACGACCGGCGCAGGTCGCTCGGCGGGTATGTACCGACACGCGTCGTGCGCTCCAAGCCGCTGCAGCTGCCGGGCGACGCCGCGTACGCATCCGTGAAGAAGGGCTCGGGCCAGCAGTCGATCGCGACGACCATGGCCTTTGTCCGTCTCCTCAAGGACCTGATGCGGGACAAGGAGATCGGCAGGCGGTTCGTGCTGATCGCGCCGGACGAGTACCGCACATTCGGCATGGACTCGTTCTTCCCGACCGCGAAGATCTACAACCCGCTCGGCCAGCAGTACGAGTCGGTGGACCGCGATCTGCTGCTCGCCTACAAGGAGTCGCCGACCGGGCAGATGCTGCACGACGGCATCTCGGAGGCGGGCTGCACGGCCTCGCTGATCGCGGCGGGTTCGGCGTACGCGACGCACGGCGAACCGCTGATCCCGGTGTACGTCTTCTACTCGATGTTCGGTTTCCAGCGGACCGGCGACCAGTTCTGGCAGATGGCCGACCAGCTGTCGCGCGGTTTCGCCCTGGGTGCGACCGCCGGTCGTACGACCCTGACCGGCGAGGGCCTGCAGCACGCGGACGGGCACTCCCAGCTGCTCTCCTCGACCAATCCGGCATGCGTGGCCTACGACCCGGCGTACGGGTACGAGATCGCCCATATCGTGCAGGACGGTCTGCGCCGGATGTACGGCAGCTCGGCGGAGCACCCGCACGGCGAGGACGTCTTCTACTACCTCACCGTCTACAACGAGCCGATCCAGCAGCCGGCCGAGCCCGCGGACGTGGACGTGGAGGGCATCCTCAAGGGCGTCCACCGGATCAGCGAGGGCACCTCGGGCACGGTGCCGGCGCAGATCATGGCGTCGGGTGTGGCGGTGCCGTGGGCCCTTGAGGCGCAGCGCATCCTCGCCGAGGACTGGAACGTCCGGGCGGACGTCTGGTCGGCGACCTCCTGGAACGAACTGCGGCGCGAGGCCGTGGCGTGCGAGGAGCACAATCTGCTGCATCCGGAGGAGGAGCAGCAGGTGCCGTACGTGACGCGGAAGCTGAGCGGCGCGGAGGGCCCGTTCGTGGCGGTGTCCGACTGGATGCGGTCGGTTCCGGACCAGATCGCGCGCTGGGTGCCGGGCGCCTACCAGTCCCTGGGTGCGGACGGCTTCGGTTTCGCGGACACGCGCGGTGCGGCCCGCCGCTACTTCCACATCGACGCCGAGTCGATCGTGGTCGCGGTGCTCACCGAGCTGGCCGGGGCGGGCAAGCTGGACCGCTCGGTGCTCAAGCAGGCCATCGACCGGTACCGGCTGCTCGACGTGACGGCGGCCGGCCCCGGGACGCCGGGCGGCGACGCCTAGGCGCCACGGGAGGCATGTGCGCCCGAGTGGATCAGGGGCGGCGGGGACGACTGTCCCGCCGCCCCTGCTCGTTTTCTACGATGCGGGCATGGAGCAGCAATCGGCGCAGGTCCGCTGGGAGAGTCACACCCAGCGTCCGCTGCTGGCGCTCGCCGTGGCCTTCGCCGCCGCCTATGCCGTACCGATCGTGGACAGTGACGCGAGTCCCGCGCTGACGACCGGGTGCACGGTGGTGGAGTGGGTGGTGTGGGCCACGTTCGCCGTCGACTATCTGATGCGGCTCGGGCTCAGCCGGCGCCGCCGGGAGTTCGTCCGGACCCACTGGCTCGATCTGTGCGCGGTGATCATGCCGATGCTCCAGCCGCTGCGGCTGCTGCGGATGGTGGCCACGCTGATACTCGTGGGCCGGCGGGCGCGGATGGCCTCGCAGATCCGGCTGACGACGTATGTCGTCGGGGCGGTGACCGGGCTGCTGATGTTCGGGTCGCTGGCCGTGCTGTCGGTGGAGCGGGAGTCGCCGAACGGGAACATCAGGACGCTGGGCGACGCCGTGTGGTGGTCGTTCACGACGATGACGACCGTGGGCTACGGGGATCACGCGCCGACCACCGGGCTCGGGCGGATCCTCGCCGTGGGGCTGATGCTGTCCGGGATAGCCCTGCTCGGTGTGGTGACCGCCAATATCGCCGCGTGGTTCATCGCACGGTTCGAGAAGGACGGCGTGGAGGAGCGGCGGCAGACGGCGGCGATCGAGGCGCTGACCGAGGAGGTACGGGCCCTGCGGGCCGAGGTCGCCGCGCTGTCGGGGGCGTCCGTGCCGCCCTCACAGACGCATCAGGGGACGGGCCCCCGACCGTAGCCGAGGACCCGTCCGGCTCGGCTCCCGCCCGTAGCCGAGGACCGTCCGGATCCTCCCCGCGGGTCAGAGCAGTCCGTTCCCGGGGCCGGCCAGCCAGACGATCGCCAGAAGCGTGTCGATCGCGCCCAGGACCAGGGCGACCACGGCCGGCAGCGGGCGGCTGCCCGCCCAGCTGCGGCCCATGGCCAGCCAGCCGCAGACCACCGCGACGGGTCCGAGGATGATGCCGAGGGCGAAGAAGCCCGCGATCGCGCAGACGACTCCGACGATTCCGAGCGTCGCGCGATCCGGCCCTCCCCCGATTTCTCGGCTTCGCTCGAACAGGGGGGACCCCCACCGGGACCCCATCCGGCTGCGTGAGCGGGGATACCTGCGCGTGCCGTGTCCGAAGCCCGCCATCATCAACTCCCTGAACTCATCGGTTCGTTCGGGCCTGATGTGCGGGTACCCCCGTCTCCCCCACCGATTCCTGCCTGCGCGCTGCCCCCCTCCAGCAGCGCGCCGCAGTCCGGCCGTCCTCAGTCCGTACGCCCCAGTCGTACGGAGGACGTGATCCACTGTGACCTGCGGCGCGCATCCGGGTGGAGGGATCTTTAGCGCGTTCACCCTGATGAGCGAAAGCGCCCGCGGAACGGCGTGTCAGATGTGCGCGGCCCCCGCGCCCGTCTCCGCGTTGTCGCCCCGCTTGGTGAGCAGCGCGACCAGCACCGCGACGGCGGCGACACCCGCGGCGACCAGGCAGGCCAGGCTCATGCCGGAGATGAACGTGTCGTGCGCGACGCCCGCGATCCTCGCGGCGATCGGGGCCGGTGTGCCCTTCTGCACCGGAGCGACACCCTGCTGGACCAGCTGCGAGACCTGGTCGAGCTGGGCGGGGGCGAGCGGCGGCAGCTTGGCCGCGGCCCAGTTGCCCGGGAGGTCGCTGTCCACACGGGAGGCCATCACCGCGCCCAGGACCGCCGTGCCGAGGCTTCCGCCGATCTGCATCGCGGCCTGCTGGAGACCGCCGGCGACGCCGGACAGCTCCATCGGCGCGTTGCCGACGATCACCTCGGTGGCGCCGACCATCACGGGGGCGAGACCGAGCCCCAGCAGCGCGAACCAGACGGACATGACGCCGCTGCCCGTGCCCGCCTCGAGCTTCGACATGCCGAACATGGCGATCGCGGTGAGGAGCATGCCGCCGGCCAGCGGGATGCGCGGGCCGGCCTTGGTGATCAGAAGGCCCGCGATCGGGGAGCCGACGATCATCATGCCGGTCAGGGGCAGCAGGTGCAGGCCCGCGTCGACCGGGCTCATCCCGTGCACGTTCTGGAGATAGAAGGTGACGAAGAACAGGCCGCCCATGAACGCGATCGCCATGAGGACCATCAGGACGACGCCCGCCGACAGCGGCACCGAACGGAACAGCCCGAGCGGGATCAGCGGCTCCCGGACCTTCGCCTCCCAGACGGAGAAGAGGACGAAGCCCAGCACGGACGCGCCGATGAAGAGCCAGGTCTTGCCGTCGCCCCAACCCCAGGCCGGCGCCTTGATGAGCGCCCAGACCAGACAGAACATCGCGCCCGACAGCAGCGCGATGCCGAGCAGGTCGAAGGAGCGCGGCGCGTTCTCGGCCCGGTGGTCCCTGAGGATGAACAGACCGAGGACGAGTGCGAGCACGCCGACCGGCACGTTGATGAAGAAGACGGACTGCCAGCTGACATGCTGGACGAGCAGGCCGCCGAGGATCGGGCCGCCCGCGGTGGAGGCGCCGATGACCATGCCCCAGATGCCGATCGCCATGTTCAGCTTCTCGGCCGGGAAGGTGGCCCGCAGCAGGCCGAGCGCGGCCGGCATCAGCAGCGCGCCGAACAGGCCCTGGAAGACGCGGAACGTCACGACGAGGGCGATGCTGTCGGACAGGCCGATGGCGCCGGAGGCACTGGCGAAGCCGACCACGCCGATCAGGAACGTCTGCCGGTGGCCGAAGCGGTCTCCGAGCTTGCCCGCGGTGATCAGGGTGACCGCGAGGGCGAGGAAGTAGGCGTTGGTGATCCACTGGACGTCGGAGAAGCTGGCGCCGAGGTCCTTGGCGATGGCCGGGTTGGCGATGGCCACGATGGTGCCGTCCAGCGCGACCATCATCACGCCGATGGCGACCGAGACGAGGGTGAGCCACGGATGTCCGCGCAGGCCGCGGTCCGGGGCCCGCTCCTGCGGTGCTGTCGACGGACCGGCTGTCCTGTCCCCCGGTTCCGTCGCGTCGACGGTGGTCTGACTAGTCATGTTTTCGAGGCTAGTGACAGCCACTGACAGTTGACAAACCAATTCACAAGTCAGTAACTGTCACGTCATGTACCGATAGCCCGAACAGGGCAGATGAACGGAAAGAGGACCGATGGAGACGGCGTCGCGGCCGGGACTGCGAGAACGCAAGAAACAGCGCACCCGGGACGCACTGCTGCGGGCCGCCCTGGAACTGTTCACCACCAAGGGCTACGAGGCCACGACCGTCGACGAGATCGCCGAGGCCGCGGACGTGTCGCAGCGCACCTTCTTCCGCTACTTCGCCGGCAAGGAGGACGCCGTCTTCTTCGTCCAGTCCCTGGCGGAGTCGCACTTCGTCGAGGCGGTACGCGCGCGACCGGCCCACGAGGCCCCGCTGAAGGCACTGCGGCAGGCGATCCTGGAGGGCTGGGACAGCATCGGCGAGGCCGTCGAGGAAATCATCCCCACCGAACTCCACCTGCGTGCCTATCGGTTGATCGAGTCGACACCGGCCCTGTTCGCCACCCATCTGCGCCGTTCGGCGGAGTTGGAGGAGGACATCGCCCGCATCATCGCCGAGCGCGAGGGCCTCGACGTGGACGCGGACCCGCGCCCGCGCGTCGCGGTGGCGGTGTTCGGCGGAGTGATGCGCGTCACGGAACGGCTGTGGTGCGCGGGCCAGGACATCACCGTGGACGCGCTCCGCGAGCTGACCGCCTGGCATCTCGACGCCGTGGGTCCGGCATTGGCCGAGAAGTGGCACACGAACTGAGCCGTTCACACCGCGCTGATCCCGTACGCGTCAAGTGAATTCCCGTCAGGCCGGACGCCGGCACGGCCGATGGAGTGAAGGAATGGTGACACGGCGTACCAAGTGGCGTGCATCTCATCGACGCAGTGTGACGATCGACCTTAATACGCGTCCGTTTTGCCGGAATTGAAGGGTGCGAAACGTGAGACGCGTCACTCGGTTAACGCGAGACACTCTCGTTCTCCTAGTGTGTCCTTCCAGTGACTTCCTTCGATACCTCCCCGCAACTCAACGTCTGGCGCGCGCTGCTCGCGCTGGCCGTGGTCTTCGTGATGCTCGCGACGACCGGCTGGACCGCCGTGCGCAGCCACCCCGGCGCCACGCCCCTCGCGGCCTCGCGCTCGGCGTGGGAGCACGGCAGGATCGCCGGGCACGAGCTGCCGGACCCCGAGGGGTCCCCCGCGCTGCTGACCCGCTTCTTCGCCTCGCTCAGCGCCCACCAGCGTTCCCGGCTCGCCCACCGCTATCCGCTCGCGGTCGGCAACATGAACGGGGCGCCGGTACAGCTGCGCTACGAGGCCAACCGCATCGCCCTGGACCAGCAGCGCAAGGTCGAGCGCGCCCGGATGCACGACGACCGGCTGTCGTCGGTCGGGCAGCAGGAGGCGGGCCGTCTCATGCACCGCTTCGAGGCTCTGACGGCCCGAGGCCGGCAGATCCTCGCCTTCGACCCTGAGGGCTCGGGCCGGATCGCCGAGGTCTTCGGCGACCTGGACACCGCCCGGCGGGTCTCGGTCGTCGTCCCCGGCGTGGACACCGACCTGCTCACCTTCCAGCGCACCTACCGCATGTACTCGGCACCCGTCGGCATGGCCCAGTCGCTCTACGCGGCGGAGCGCGCGGCGAGCCCCCGCACTCCCACCGCCGTGATCGCCTGGGCCGACTACACCTCGCCGGGGGGCATCGGCGTGGAGGCGGCCACCGCGATGCGCGCCGAGGAGGGTGCCGTACGGCTCGACGCCCTGGTCCGCGCCCTGCCCGGCCGGTCGTCCGTCCAGCTGTACTGCCACAGCTACGGCTCGGTGCTCTGCGGTGTGGCCGCGCACACCCTGCCGTCGCGGGTGTCCGACATCACCGTGGCGGGCAGCCCCGGCATGCGCGCCGAGTCGGCCGCCGGGCTGCACACCACGGCCCGGGTGTGGGCGATGCGCGACGCCGACGACTGGATCCAGGACGTGCCGTACATGGAGCTCGGAGGCCTCGGCCACGGCGCCGATCCGGTCTCGGGCGGCTTCGGGGCGCGAGTGCTGTCCGCACAGGGAGCGAAGGGGCATGCCGGTTATTTCGAGCCGGGCACCGAGAGCCTGCGCAACTTCGCCGAGATCGGCGTCGGCGCGTACGACACGGTGCACTGCGCCCACGACACCGACACCTGCCGGGCGGGTTTGTCCGGCGCGGTGGCGGCCGGACGCGCGTAGAAAAACAGGAATTGCGGTCTGCCCGGGGAGGCGACGGAGGAGCGCGTGCCGCATACGATGAGCCGCATGGGTGACGTACTGGCCGGATTTCATGCCGTCTGGGAGTTCGAGTCCGACTCGGTGCTCATCCGCTTCGAACGGGGGATTCGTTCACCGAAGCTGTTCCAGGCGCTCGGCGAACGCCGAGTCCCCCTGGAGGCGATCGCGGGGGTGACGCTCACTCAGGGCAGACGCGGAACCGTCGTCCTGCGCGTGGTGCCCCGGCCCGGTGCGGATCCGCTGATGGAGGCGGCGGCCGGACAGCTCAAGGAGGCCGTGGACCCCTACCGGCTGGTGCTGCCCGCCGACCGCCACACCCTCGCCGAGTACTACGCCGACGAGCTGCGCGCCCTGATCACCGAGGACGACACCCCGGCCGAGCGGTTCCTGGTGGCGCCGCCCGAGACACCGCTGCACTTCAAGGCGTACGACGGGAAGGCGTCCTTCGACGGCCGAAAGGTGTCCTTCCGGTGGTCCTGGACGGGCGCGTCCTCCGCCAAGTGGAAGGCCGGCGACCAGAGCTTCCCGGTCAGCGCCCTCAGCGGGGTCGAGTGGCGCTCCCCCGAGGCCCTGGACGGCCATCTGCGGCTGCTGCGGCGGGATGCCGGTGCCGACGACGCCGCGCGGCAGGTGCAGCCGGACCAGGACCCGGGCACCGTCGTCTTCGGGCTCGGCTACGGCCCGGTGCACGAGTCGCTGCCGTTCGCCGCCGCGGTGCTGGCCGCGGTGCGGACCGCCGGGCCCTCGGCCGGCCTGGCCGCCGCGATACCGGCGGCGCGCCGGGACCCGGCGGACATCGCCGAGCGGATCCGCCACCTCGGGGAGCTGCACGAGGCGGGGCTCGTCACGGACGAGGAGTTCTCCACGAAGAAGGCGGAGCTGCTGGCGGAGCTCTAGAGCTCCGCACCCCTCAACTCCCCGCCGGCTACTCCCGACCCGCCGACGCGAACGTCATGTCCGGGTAGCGGTCGCCCGCCACCTGGGCCGCGATCGGCTCCAGGAGCGCCAGTTCCTCGTCCGTCAGGACGATCCGGGTCGCCGCCGCGTTCTCCTCGACACGCGAGCGCCGGGTCGTGCCCGGGATCGGGACCACCGGGAAGCCGTGCACCGCGGTCTGCTGCTGCACCCAGGCCAGGGCGATCTGGGCCAGGGAGACCCCGTGCGCCTCGGCGACCGTGCGGACCGGCTCCAGGAGCCTGACGTTGGCGGCCGCGTTCTCGCCGGTGAAGCGGGGCATCGTACGGCGGAAGTCCTGGTCGGTGAGGTCCGTGCCGGCGTCGGAGAACGAGCCGGTGAGGAATCCCCGGCCCAGCGGCGAGTACGGCACCAGGGCCACACCCAGTTCCTTGGCGGCCGGCACCACGTTCGCCTCGATGTCCCGGCTGAACAGGGACCACTCCGACTGCACGGCGGCGATCGGGTGGACGGCCCGGGCCGCGCGCAGCTCACCGGCGGTGACCTCGCTCAGCCCGAGGTGCTTCACCTTGCCCTCGCGCACCAGCTCCGCCATGGTGGCGACGGTCTCCTCGATCGGCACCCGCACATCGCGGCGGTGCATGTAATAGAGGTCGATCACGTCGACGTCCAGCCGCTTCAGGCTGGCCTCGACACAACTGCGGATGTAGGGCGCGTCGTTGCGGATGATCCGCTTCATGGGGTCGTCCGGCGAAGTCGAGATCGCGAACTTGGTGGCGATGACGACCTCGTCCCGGTGCGCCTTGAAGAACGGCGACAGGAACTTCTCGTTCTCCCCGCCGCCGTAGGCGTCCGCGGTGTCGTAGAGCGTGACGCCCAGTTCGAGTGCCCGCTCCAGGGCGGCGCGCGACTCCCCGGCGTCCGAGGGGCCGTACGCCCAGGTCATCCCCATGCAGCCGAGACCCTGCACACCCACCTCGGGGCCGTCGCCGCCGAGGTGCGCCTTCGCGATCCTGCCGTCCGTCATCGGGGCCTCTCCGACGCCAGGGCGCGCCCGGCGTCCGCATAGAAATCGATCTTGCGGTTGAGCACCGCGAGCGTGTCCTGGAGTTCCGTGATCCGGGCGAGCACGTCCCGGCGGGTCGTCTCCAACAGGTCGTAGCGTTCGCCGTAGGTGTGATCCCCGGCACGCACCAGCTCGGCGTAGCGCACCATGTCGGCGACGGGCATGCCGGTGAGCCTGAGCTTGCCGACCAGATCGAGCCAGTCGAGGTCGGTGTTGCAGTAACGGCGCTGTCCGGTGTGGGAGCGGTCGATGTGGGGCATCAGCCCGATCCGCTCGTACCAGCGCAGGGTGTGCGCGGTCAGCCCGGTGAAGGCCACGACCTCACTGATGGTGTAGCTGTCCTGTCCGTCGGGACGGGGATGCCGTTCGGGCGGTACGGAGCAGACGTCGGTCACGTGGTCGGCCGCCTCGGCCATGGTCTCCATCACCGTCATGAGCACCACGCTAAAACGTTGGAGTGCACTCCAAGCAAGCGGAACCCGTGAAAACGCCCAGACCCGCGTGGGCTCACGTGATTAGCGTGCACATCATGAGTCTCGTACGCCGGGCCGTGCCCGAGGATGCCGAAGAACTGCTGCGCCTGCGCCAGGTGATGCTGAATTCCGTGTTCGCCGCCCATTCTTCCTCCACCGAGTGGCACACGAAGTCCCTGCCGACCCTGCGCCGCCGGCTCGGCGGACCGGACGACGGCTTCGCGGCGTTCGTGATCGACCATCCCGAGCGGTCCGGGGCGCTCGCCGCGGTCGTGGTGGGCACGGTCGAGTACCGGATCGGGCGGGCGGGCAACCCGCACGGCCGGGTGGGCCATGTCTTCAGCGTCGCCACCGATCCGGACACCCGCCGCCGGGGCTACGCCCGCGCCTGCATGGAGACACTGCTGGACTGGTTCCGCGAGCGGGACGTCCGGCAGGTCGATCTGAACGCGTCCGCGCAGGCCGAGCCGCTGTACGCGGCGCTGGGCTTCGTCCGCAAGCCGGACCCCTCGATGCGACTTCAGCTGTGAGCCGCATAGGCTCGTTCACATGTCCCTGCAGAGCCTGGCGCTGATCGAGAACTGGCCCGTCCCCACCGTCGCGGCGGCGGTCGTCCGCGCGGACGGCACCGTGCTCGGCACGCACGGGCCGGTCGACCACCGCTTCCGGCTGGCCTCGGTCACCAAGCCGCTTGCCGCCTACGCGGTGCTCGTGGCCTACGAGGAGGGGGCCGTCGAACTGGACGAGCCCGCCGGGCCGCCCGGCTCGACGGTGCGCCATCTGCTCGCGCACACCTCCGGGCTCGCGTTCGACGAGCACCGGATCACGTCGGCGCCCGGGGAGCGGCGGCTGTACTCGAACGCCGGGTTCGAGGTGCTGGGCGACCATGTGGCGAAGGCGACGGACATCAGGTTCTTCGAGTACGCGCGGCAGGCGGTCACGGAGCCGCTCGGCATGGACTCCACGAGCCTCGACGGCTCCCCGGCCAAGGACGGCGTCTCGACGGTCGCCGATCTCGTGCGCTTCGTCGCCGAGGTCCAGGCGCCCCGGCTGCTGGACCCCCGCACGGTCGCCGAGGCGATGACCGTGCAGTACCCGGGCACCAAGGGCGTCCTGCCGGGCTACGGGCACCAGAACCCCAACGACTGGGGTCTCGGCTTCGAGATCCGCGGCGCCAAGTCGCCGCACTGGACGGGGCGTTCGTCCTCGCCGAGGACCTTCGGCCACTTCGGGCAGTCGGGCACGTTCCTGTGGGTCGACCCGGACGCGGGTGTGGCGTGCGTCGCACTGACGGACCGGGCGTTCGGGCCGTGGGCGATCGAGGCGTGGACACCGTTCACGGACGCGGTGCTGGCGGAGGTACGGGGCTGAGCCGTCCGGCCGCTCCCGTGGTCATCCGGCCATCTCCCACAGCAGCAGCTCCGCCCCCGCCGGTGCCCCCACCGCCTCCAGGTCCTTCGTGTCCGTGATCCGGGCCGAGTCCCCCGGGCCCAGCTCCTGCTCGCCCAGCCGTACGCCGCCGCGCACCAGGTGCACGTACACGAACGCCGCGTCCGGCACCGCCGTGCGCTCCCCCGGTGCCAGCCGGCGGACATGCAGCATCGCGCCCGCCTCGGGGACCGCGTAGGGCGTGGAGTCCGCGATGCCGTGGACCACCTCGTAGCAGGGGTCGCCGCCCGGTTGTCCGGGAGCCAGCCACATCTGGACGAAGACCAGGGGTCCGTCGCCGTCGTTGCGCTCCACATGCCGGACCCCGCCGGCCGCGCTCAGCCGCTGGACGTCGCCGGGGCGGACCACCGACCGGTGGCCCGTCGAGTCGCGGTGGGTCAGCTCCCCCTCCACCACCCATGTGACGATCTCGGTGTGGCTGTGCGGATGCTCGTCGAAGCCCGCGCCCGGCGCCAGCCGCTCCTCGTTGCACGCGATCACCGCACCGAACCGGAGGTTGTCCGGGTCGTAGTGCGGGCCGAAGCTGAAGGCGTGCAGGGACTCGATCCCCGCGGCCGCATCCCCTCCGCGGTAGCGCTCACCGGCGCGCCGTACGTCCATCACAGCCACCACCGTAGCCCCGCCCGTCTCACCCTCCGGGACCCGGCGCCGCACTGCCCCGTCCCGATAAGGCAGTCTTGTCCCCGTGCCCGAACCCGAAGCCACCCACCCCGAGCCCGCAGCGCACTCCGTCCATCCGCATGCCGCGACCCTGAAGCGGCTGGAGAAATCCTCCGGAAGCCTCGCCGCGCAGGCCATCGCGCGCATGGACGAGACGCTCCCGTGGTACCGGGCGATGCCCCCGGAGAACCGTTCGTGGATCGGCCTGGTGGCGCAGGCGGGCATCGCCGCGTTCACCGAGTGGTTCCGGCACCCGGACGCCCCGCAGGCCATCTCCACCGATGTCTTCGGCACCGCGCCGCGCGAGCTGACCCGGGCCATCACGCTGCGGCAGACCGTGGAGATGGTGCGGACGACCATCGAGGTCATGGAGTCCGCCATCGACGAGGTGGCCGCTCCCGGCGACGAGTCCGTGCTGCGCGAGGCGCTCCTCGTCTACGCCCGGGAGATCGCCTTCGCCACCGCCCAGGTCTACGCCCAGGCCGCCGAGGCACGCGGTGCCTGGGACGCCCGGCTGGAGTCGCTGGTGGTCAACGCCGTACTCAGCGGGGAGGCCGACGAGGGGGCCGTCAGCCGGGCCGCCGCGCTCGGCTGGAACTCGCCCGAGCATGTGTGCGTGGTCCTGGGCACGGCACCCGACGGCGACAGCGAGCTGACGGTCGAGGCCATCCGGCGGGCCGCCCGCCACGCCAAGCTCCAGGTGCTCACGGGCGTGCTCGGCAACCGGCTCGTCGTGGTCGCGGGCGGCAGCGACAATCCGCTCGCCGTCGCCAAGTCGCTGATCGGCCCGTTCGCCGCAGGGCCCGTCGTCGCCGGGCCGATCGTGCCCGATCTGCAGGCCGCGACCCGGTCCGCGCAGGCCGCGGCGGCGGGCCTCAAGGCGTGTTCCGCCTGGCAGGACGCACCGCGCCCGGTACTGGCGGACGATCTGCTGCCGGAACGCGCGATCGCCGGTGATCCGAGCGCACGCGAGCAACTGGTGGAGGAGATCTACAGACCACTGGAGGAGGCTGGATCCGCACTCCTGGAGACCCTCAGCGTGTATCTGGAACAGGCGTCCAGTCTGGAAGGTGCCGCCCGAATGCTCTTCGTTCACCCGAACACCGTGCGCTACCGGCTCCGACGTGTGACTGACGTCACCGGATGGTCGCCTTCTGATGTACGCTCCGCGTTCACGTTGCGGATCGCACTGATCCTGGGGCGTCTGGCCGACGGAGATCCCCAGACCTAGCCTTTTGTCGAGGGCCCACAAAACCCCCTGCTGTTCTTCGTCCTTGTCCCCACGGGCGGCCGCGGCCGTCCCCAAGAGAGAGTGTGAGAGTGCTCGTACTCGTCGCTCCCGGCCAGGGCGCCCAGACGCCCGGCTTCCTGACTCCCTGGCTCGACCTCCCCGGCGCCGCCGACCGTGTCGCGGCATGGTCGGACGCCATCGGGCTCGACCTCGCCCACTACGGCACGCAGGCCGACGCCGACGCCATCCGTGACACCGCCGTGGCCCAGCCGCTGCTGGTCGCCGCGGGTCTGCTGTCCGCCGCGGCACTGGGTGACATCACCCCCGGTGCCGTCGCCGGCCACAGCGTCGGCGAGATCACTGCCGCCTCCTTCGCGGGCATCCTCGACGACACGGCCGCGCTGATGCTCGTCCGCAAGCGGGGCCTGGCCATGGCCGAGGCCGCCGCCATCACGCCCACGGGCATGTCGGCACTGCTCGGCGGCGAGCCCGCGACGACGCTCCCGCACCTGGAGAAGCTGGGCCTGACCCCGGCGAACGTGAACGGTGCCGGGCAGATCGTCGCCGCCGGCACCCTGGAGCAGCTCGCCGCACTCGCGGAGGACAAGCCCGAGGGGGTGCGCCGCGTGGTGCCGCTGAAGGTGGCCGGCGCGTTCCACACCCACCACATGGCGCCCGCGGTGGACCGGCTCGCGGAGGCGGCCGAGGCGCTCACGCCCGCCGACCCGCGCGTCACCTACGTCTCGAACAAGGACGGTCAGGCCGTCGCCACCGGTACCGAGGTCCTTCAACGGCTGATCGGCCAGGTCGCCAACCCGGTCCGCTGGGACCTGTGCATGGAGACCTTCGAGAAGCTGGGCGTCACGGCGCTGATCGAGGTGTGCCCCGGCGGCACCCTCACGGGCATCGCCAAGCGCGCGCTGCCGGGTGTCCAGACCCTGGCCCTGAAGACCCCTGACGACCTCGATGCCGCTCGCGACCTCGTCGCCGAGCACAGTGCCTGATTAGGAGCCCGAGAGCATGTCGAAGATCAAGGCACGGAAGGGTGCTCCGTACGCGCGCATTCTCGGGGTCGGCGGCTACCGTCCGGTCCGGGTGGTGCCCAACGAGGTGATCCTGGAGAAGATCGACTCCTCCGACGAGTGGATCCGCTCCCGCTCCGGCATCGAGACCCGGCACTGGGCGAACGACGACGAGACCGTCGCCGCGATGTCCGTCGAGGCCGCGGGCAAGGCCATCGCCGACGCCGGGATCACCGCCGAGCGGATCGGCGCGGTCGTCGTCTCCACCGTCTCTCACTTCAGCCAGACCCCGGCCGTCGCCACCGAGATCGCCGACAAGCTCGGCACCGACAAGGCCGCCGCCTTCGACATCTCGGCCGGCTGCGCGGGCTTCGGCTACGGTCTCACGCTCGCCAAGGGCATGATCGTCGAGGGGTCCGCCGAGTACGTCCTCGTCATCGGCGTGGAGCGGCTGTCGGACCTGACGGACCTCGAGGACCGGGCCACCGCCTTCCTGTTCGGTGACGGTGCGGGCGCGGTCGTGGTGGGCCCGTCCGAGGAGCCGCACATCGGCCCGACCGTCTGGGGCTCGGAGGGCGACAAGTCCGAGACCATCAAGCAGACCGTGCCGTGGAACGCGTTCCGGCTCGGCGACGTCTCCCAGCTCCCGGTGGACAGCGAGGGCAACGTCAAGTTCCCCGCCATCACGCAGGAGGGCCAGGCGGTGTTCCGCTGGGCCGTGTTCGAGATGGCGAAGGTCGCCCAGCAGGCGCTGGACGCGGCCGGGATCACCGCGGACGACCTGGACGTCTTCATCCCGCACCAGGCCAATGTGCGGATCATCGACTCGATGGTGAAGACTCTCAAGCTGCCGGAGCACGTGACGGTCGCGCGTGACGTGCGCACCACCGGAAACACCTCGGCCGCCTCGATCCCGCTCGCGATGGAGCGGCTCCTGGCGACCGGCGAGGCGAAGAGCGGCGACACCGCGCTCGTCATCGGCTTCGGGGCGGGTCTCGTGTACGCCGCGACGGTCGTTACCCTCCCCTAGGCACTCCGTGCCGGATCATCCGGTCCGGCACGGGAGCAACACACACCTGCCGCTGACGCGGTGGGCGCCACACCCTCTGGAAAATCTACGAAGGAGCGCCTGACATGGCCGCCACTCAGGAAGAGATCGTCGCCGGTCTCGCCGAGATCGTGAACGAGATCGCCGGGATCCCCACCGAGGACGTCCAGCTGGACAAGTCCTTCACCGACGACCTGGACGTCGACTCGCTGTCCATGGTCGAGGTCGTCGTCGCCGCCGAGGAGCGCTTCGACGTCAAGATCCCCGACGACGACGTGAAGAACCTCAAGACCGTCGGCGACGCCGCCGAGTACATCCTCAAGCACCAGGCCTGATCGACCGATCACCTGGGCTGACAGCCCAGCACCGGGCCGTCGGCCCGGTGACTCGGGCCGTTGCCCCGCCACCCGGCGGTGGCGCCGCTTCATCCTCGCATCCGTTGGAGAAAGAATTCCCGTGAGCTCGACCAATCGCACCGTGGTCGTCACCGGTATCGGCGCAACCACACCGCTGGGTGGCGACGTGGCCTCCACCTGGGAGGGTCTGGTCGCCGGCAGGTCCGGAGTCCGTCCTCTCGAGCAGGACTGGGCCGCCGAGCAGGCGGTCCGCATCGCCGCGCAGATCGCCGTGGAGCCGTCGGAGGTCATCCCGCGGCCGCAGGCCCGCCGTCTGGACCGCTCGGCGCAGTTCGCGCTGATCGCGGCCAAGGAGGCCTGGGCTGACGCCGGTTTCACCGAAAAGGCGGGCGAGGGCGCGGACGTCGACGCCGACCGTCTCGGGGCGGTCATCGCCTCCGGCATCGGCGGTGTGACGACCCTGCTGGACCAGTACGACGTGCTGAAGGAGAAGGGCGTCCGCCGTGTCTCCCCGCACACGGTCCCGATGCTGATGCCGAACGGCCCGTCGGCCAACGTGGGCCTGCTCGTCGGCGCCCGCGCCGGTGTGCACACCCCGGTCTCCGCCTGCGCGTCGGGCGCCGAGGCCATCGGCTATGCCATCGAGATGATCCGCACCGGCCGCGCCGACGTCGTCGTCGCCGGCGGCACGGAGGCGGCCATCCACCCGCTGCCGATCGCCGCGTTCGGCAACATGATGGCGATGTCCAAGAACAACGACGACCCGCAGGGCGCCTCGCGTCCCTACGACGTCGCCCGCGACGGCTTCGTCCTCGGCGAGGGCGCGGGCGTGCTGGTCCTGGAGTCGGCCGAGCACGCCGCCAAGCGCGGCGCCCGCGTCTACGCGGAGGCGGTCGGCCAGGGCATCTCCGCCGACGCCCACGACATCGTGCAGCCGGAGCCGGAGGGCCGCGGCATCTCGCACGCCCTGCAGAACCTGCTGGACCACAGCGACCTGGACCCGGCGGAGATCGTGCACGTGAACGCGCACGCCACCTCCACGCCGGCCGGTGACGTCGCCGAGCTGAAGGCACTGCGCAAGGTCTTCGGCGACGACGCCGACCACATGGCGGTCTCCGCGACCAAGTCGATGACCGGTCATCTGCTCGGCGGTGCGGGCGGTGTCGAGTCGGTGGCGACCGTCCTCGCGCTGTACCACCGGATCGCCCCGCCGACGATCAACATCGAGAACATCGACCCGGAGGCCGAGGCCAACGCGGATGTCGTCCGCGGCGAGGCCCGCAAGCTTCCGGTCGAGGGCCGTATCGCCGCGCTGAACGACTCGTTCGGCTTCGGCGGCCACAACGTCGTCCTGGCGTTCCGCTCGGTCTGATCCGGGCCGCCCCGGCCAGTCATGCGAAAGGGCCCCCACCAGCCGGTGGGGGCCCTTTCGTACGAACGGGGGACAGGGACAGGACACACCACGGTCCACGGCCGGGTGACGGGCGGTCAGACGACCTGGTGCAGCCATCGCACCGGCGCGCCCTCGCCCGCGTAGCGGAAGGGCTCCAGTTCGTCGTCCCAGGGCTTGCCGAGCAGCTTGGCGAGTTCGGCCTCCAGCTCGCTCTCGCCGCGCTGGGAGCGCACCAGGGCGGCGCGCAGCCGGTCCTCGGGGATCAGGATGTCGCCGTGGATGCCGGTGACCGCGTGGAAGATCCCGAGGTCGGGGGTGCAGCTGTAGCGCTCGCCCTCGGCGGTCGGGCACGGTTCCGCGGTGACCTCGAAACGCAGCAGGTGCCAGCCGCGCAGCGCGGAGGCGAGCTTGGAGGCCGTACCGGCCTCCCCCTGCCAGGAGAACTCGGATCTCCAGGTGCCGGGCGCGGCGGGCTGCCGGATCCAGTCGAGGTTGACGCGCGTGCCCAGCACGCCCGCGACTGCCCACTCGACGTGCGGGCACAGTGCGCGTGGCGCGGAGTGCACGTACAGGACTCCACGTGTCGTCACCTGAACCTCCGGGCAGACCGCGACATCTTGTAACTTTACGGAACGGGCGTGGCAGGGCGGCCACGGGGCGAGGCTACCGTGCGGCGGCGCAAGGAGTGTGACGTACCGTCGGTCCAGGTGCTCCCAAACTCCAAGGTTTCACCCAAGGGGACGCGGGACTGACCCAGCGTGTTCGAAGCACTGCCGAACGACCGCGGAGGAACCGTGCACGGACCGACCGCCGGGTACGACGAACGAGGGGACCAGGGGATGCGGAAACGGGGCCGCGGCTCTCGGGCCGTCGTCGCGATGGCGGCGGCGGCCGTCGTGGGGCTCGCCGGCTGCGACGCCTCCGGGGGCGGCGGGGCCACTCCGCAGGGCAGCACCGCACAGGCGCATCCCTCGCCGAGGCCCACCCCGGTCTGGAACCGCTCCCCCGGCTCGATCGCCGCCGTGGGCGACTCCATCACGCGCGGCTTCGACGCCTGCACGGTGCTGTCCGACTGCCCCGAGGTGTCCTGGGCGACGGGCAGCGACACCACCGTGGACAGTCTGGCCGTACGGCTGCTCGGGGCGACCGGGGCCGCGGAGCACAGCTGGAACTACGCGGTGACCGGGGCCCGGATGGCGGATCTGCCCACGCAGATCGCCCAGGCCGTGCCGCAGCGGCCGGAGCTGGTGACGGTGATGGTGGGCGCCAATGACGCGTGCCGTTCCACCGTCTCCGCGATGACCCCGGTGGCCGGCTTCCGCAGGCAGTTCCAGACGGCGATGGACTCCCTGCGCGTGTCGCTGCCGAAGACGCAGGTGTATGTGTCCAGCGTGCCGAACCTGAAGCGGCTGTGGTCGCAGGGCCGCACCAGCCAGCTCGGCAAGCAGGTGTGGAAGCTGGGCATCTGCCCGTCGATGCTGGGCGACGCGGACGCGCTGGACGCGCGGGCGTCCAGGCGGCGCGACGCGGTGCAGGAGCGGGTGGAGGCGTACAACCGGGTCCTGCGGGAGGTGTGCGCGAAGGACCGGCGGTGCCGTTTCGACGGCAACGCGGTCTTCGACTACCGCTTCGGGACGGGGCAGTTGAGCCAGTGGGACTGGTTCCATCCGAGCCGGGACGGTCAGGCCCGCCTGGCCGAGATCGCCTACCGTGCCATCACCGCGAAGAATCCTGTGACCTAGGGTTTCCCCATGAGCGAACCTTTCGGCACACTTTCCGACGGCACCCCGGTCCATCGCTGGACGCTGGAGCGGGGCGGGGTGCGGGTGCGGGTGCTGTCGTACGGCGGGATCGTGCAGTCGGCCGAGGTTCCGGACCGTGACGGGCACCGGACTGACGTGGTGCTGGGCTTCGCGGACCTGGAGGGCTATCTGCGCCATCCCCAGCCGTATCTGGGGGCGTTGGTCGGCCGGTACGCCAACCGCATCGCGGGGGCCCGCTTCACGCTGGACGGGCGGACCCACACCTTGGAGGCGAACGACGGGCCGAACACGCTGCACGGCGGCCGCGAGGGCTTCGACAAGCGGGTGTGGCACACGGACCCGGTCGAGCACGGGGTACGGCTGTCCCGCACGAGCCCGGACGGCGAGGGGGGCTTCCCCGGCCGGCTGGAGGTCTCGGCGACCTACACCCTCGACGCACGGGGCGCGCTGCGGATCGCCTACGAGGCCGTCACGGACGCGCCGACGGTGGTGAACCTGACCAACCACTCGTACTGGAACCTGGCCGGTGCGGGGCACGCGGGCGGGCACGAGCTGCGGATCGTCGCGTCCCGGTACACCCCGGTGGACAGGCAGCTGATCCCGGCCGGGCCGCCGGCGGACGTGGACGGCACCCGCCTGGACTTCCGGGCGGCACGCACGGTCGGCTCGGGCTACGACCACAACTTCGCCCTCGACAAGGGCGTGACCGAGGCCCCGGTCGAGGTCGCCGAGCTCAGTGATCCGGCGTCCGGGCGGGTGCTCACGGTGGCCACCACCGAGCCCGGCCTCCAGCTCTACACCGCGGACCACCTCGGCGCCCCGCTCTCCCCCGGCGCCGGGATCGCCCTGGAGACCCAGGCCTTCCCGGACTCCCCGAACCGCCCGGACTTCCCGAGCACGGAACTCAGGCCGGGCGGGGTGTACAGGTCGGAGACGGTGTACCGGTTCTCGGCGCGCTAGCGCGGCGGGGGGCCGCGAGCCCCGGTCCAGGGTCAGGTCCCGGACCGGGGCTGCTCATGGGAGGCCCCTCCCAGGTCAGACGTTAATCGTCGTGATGACGCGACGGCCGTCGATCGGGCGTCCGGCCGCGACCTCGTACGAACCCTTCACAAACGGCACGCGGTGCCGCCGGGCGGGACGGGGCGGGGGCACGCTTCCCCAGGCCACGCACCATGGCCCGGGTCACTTCCGGCACGCGATACTGCGAGGCGTCCGGCACCACGCTCCCCACGGCGACGGAAGGACGACAACTCCCGTGCATGCGATACGCGTTCGGATCGGCATCCTCGGACTGGCCCTGCTGGCGGGCCTCGCGGCCCCGAGCACCGCGACGGCGGAGGCGGCCCCCGCGGCGACCGTCGAGGAACAGCGCCTCGACGGGGCCGTTCCCCAGGAGATCCTCAGACGCTCCGGCTTCGACGCGGCGGCACCGCGGCTGGCGCGGGCGCTCGCGGGGACCCACTCGTACGCGCAGGCCGAGCGGGCCGTCGTGGGCCAGGGGTCCCTTCTGTGGCGGCGGGCGGTGGACCGGGCGCAGGGGCGGGGCCCCGCCGGCGGTGACCTGAGCCGTGACGACGACCGGCCGCTGTACTGGGCCCGCCTCGGGATGACCCGGGAGGTGCGGACCTGGCAGCCCGGCTTCGGGCTCTCCGACGCCCAACGGGCCCGGCTGCTGTCCGAGTTGGAGGTGACCTCACGCGGGCAGGACGCCGTCCGCTATCCGCACGACCGGGCCGTGAGGCGGATCCTGGTCACCGGATTCGACCCGTTCACACTGGACCGGGACATCCGTATCTCCAACCCGTCCGGGGCCACCGCGCTGGCGCTCGAGGGCACCACGATCCGTACGGCGGACGGGCCGGCGCGCATCGAGACCGTCGTCTTCCCCGTGCGCTGGCAGGACTTCGCCGACCGGACCGTGGAGCGCGCCCTGCGGCGGTGGCTGCCGCGGGTGGACCTCTTCACGACGGTGAGCCAGGGGCGGGTGGGCCGCTTCGACGTGGAGCGGACCAACGGGGCGTGGCGGGGCGGGTTCCCCGACAACGACGGCATCGGCCGGACGGGGACGATCCCGGTGGCCGACCCGGCCACCCAGCCGCAGTGGACGTCGACGACCCTCCCGTACCGGGCGATCACGCCGGCCGGCACCGGGCGATTCCCGGTCTACGACCACACGGAGGTCACCGAGGTCCCGGCGGGCGGCGGCGATCCCGTGGTACGGCCGGACGGACCCACCCCGGGGTCGTCGGCGCGGGCCGGGGGCGGCGGCGACTACCTCTCCAACGAGATCGCGTACCGGGCGACGCTGCTGCGGGACCGGCTCGGGCTGCACGACCGGCTGCCGGGCGGGCATCTCCACACACCGGTCCTGGAGTTCGGGGCGGGGAACACGGACCCGGCGACCGGGACCGTCACCGACCCCGCGTTCGTACGGAACCGGCTCGACATCATCGCGCAGGTGCGGGCGATCGTGACGGTGGCGGCGAACGCGACGTCCGGCGGGCTCAGGAGCCGCTGATCCGCTCGCCCTCGGGGGCGTCGGCGTCCTCGGCGTCCCCGGCCGTCTCCTCGCCCAGCAGGTCGCGGGCCAGCAGGGTGGCGCCCGCGACCGCGCCCGGCATCAGGAAGACGGCGACGAAGGGCACGAGGAAGGCGATTCCGAGGGGGGTGCCGAAGCCCCACACGAGCAGCTTGCGGGAGCGCAGCAGCCTCAGGCGGGCGCGGAGTTCGACGCCCCGGCGCTGGAGGGCGACGGCGGTGAGTTCCTCGGCGAGGAAGAAGCCGGTGACGAAGAAGCCGATCACCGGGACGACGGTCTGGCCGACGAACGGCAGCAGACCTAGGGCGAAGAGCAGCAGGCCCCAGAGCGAGGCGCGGACGAGGATGCGCAGACTGTCGCGGGCCGATATCCACAGTTCGCGGTGGAGGGGCAGACCCGACTGGGGGGCGGTGCCGTCCGGGGAGACGTCACGGTCGACCCGCTCCGAGAGGCTCTCGTAGAAGGGCTGGCCGACCAGGAGGGTGACGGCGGTGAAGGTGAGGACGGCGAGAAGCAGGGCCAGGGCGAACAGGACGACGGTGAGCAGACCGCGGAAGAGGCCGAGCCAGGGGCTCGGCCAGCCGTCGGCGAACGGGGTGGCCCAGGTGACGGCGTCCTCGCCCCAGACGGCCAGGGCGATGAGCGCGCCCGCGTAGAGCACCAGGGTTATCAGCCCGGGGAGCAGGCCGAAGCCGTACTGTCTGCCGTTTCGGGCCGCCCATCGCTGGCCCGCGAGAAGATGACCGAACCCCGCCCCGAGATCACGCATGGCGGAGACTTTACCGAGCCGCGTCCCGCTGCCCGAGACAGGGGCGGAGGCCGCACCCCACGTCCAAGGGCGCGGCCTCCGTCGTACGCAACGACCCTGGTCGGCGCACGTCACGGGCTCGGTCAGAGCTTGACGATCATCTTTCCGATGTTGTCGCCGCGCAGGACCCCGAAGAACGCCTCCACGTTGTTCTCGATGCCCTCGACGACGGTCTCGCGGTACTTCAGCTCGCCGGAGCGGATCCAGGGGCCGACCTCCTGGACGAACTGCGGCTGCAGGTCGTAGTGGTCGCCGACGAGGAAGCCCTCGATACGGCCGCGGGTCTGGATGAGCCGGGACAGGTTCTTCGGGCCGGGCGCGGGCTCGGTGTTGTTGTAGACCGAGATCATGCCGCAGACCGCGATGCGTCCGCCCTGGTTGAGGGAGCCGATGGCGGCCTCGAGGTGGTCGCCGCCGACGTTGTCGAAGTAGACGTCGACGCCGTCCGGGGCGGCCTCGCGCAGCTGCTCGCTCACCGGCCCGTTCTTGTAGTTGAAGGCCGCATCGAAGCCGTACTCCTCGATCAGGAGCTTGACCTTCTCGTCCGAACCCGCGGAGCCGATGACCCGGGAGGCGCCCTTCAGCTTCGCGATCTGCCCGACCTGGCTGCCGACGGCGCCCGCGGCACCCGACACGAAGACGGAGTCGCCCTCCTTGAAGGCGGCGGTGCGCAGCAGGCCGGCGTAGGCCGTGAGGCCGGTCATGCCGAGCACGCCGAGGTACGTCGACAGCGGCGCGGCCTCCGGGTCCACCTTGACGGCGGCCTTGGCGTCCACGACCGCGTACTCGCGCCAGCCGAGGAAGTGCAGGACGTGGTCGCCGGGCTCGATGCCCTCGACGTGGGAGACGACGACCTCGCCGACCGCACCGCCCTGCATGGGCTCGTTCAGCCCGTACGGGGCGGCGTAGGACTTGGCGGCGCTCATCCGGCCGCGCATGTACGGGTCGACGGAGACGTACTTGTTCCGCACGAGCAGCTGTCCCTCGCCCGGCTGTGCCACCTCCGCCTCGACGAGGGCGAAGTCCTCGGGCTTGGGCCAGCCGACGGGGCGGCTGCGCAGGTGCCATTCACGGCTGACGGCGGGGAGGGCGGGGGTCTCGGGCATGGGGGCCTTTCCTCACGTGCGATGTGCGGCGCCCTGGGCGCCGCGTGCCGGGCGCGGTGTGCCGCGGTGCGGCTCGATCACGTCGGCACGAATACTTCAGAACCTGAAACAACCATGCTCCTAAATATTTCAGCGTGTCAAGTAAGGAGGTAACCTGGAAGGTATGGCCACGCAGAAGACACCCCGGATGGACCCCCTGACGCTGGAGGTCCTGGACCTCATCGGATCGGTGGTGGCCCGCTTCCACGAGGAGTACGAGGAGGCGGCGGCCGAGCATGCCCTGACCGGGTCGCAGGCGCGGCTGCTGGGCCTGCTGTCGCTGGAGCCGCTGCCGATGCGACGGGTGGCGCAGAAGCTGAAGTGCGAGCCGTCCAACGTCACCGGCATCGTGGACCGGCTGGAGGCGCGGGGGCTGGTGGAGCGGCGCCCGGACCCGGCGGACCGCCGGGTGAAGCTCGCGGCGGTGACGGAGGAGGGCCTCCGCGTGGCCCGCGGCCTGCGGGAGTCCCTCGACTTCGCCCGCGAACCCCTCGCCGGGCTGTCCCACGAGGAACAGCTGGCCCTGCGGGATCTCCTGCGCCGGATGCTGGGGGACACCACCGAGAACGACCGGTGACGACCGTCCCGACGACCGCCGTCGGCCCGCCGAGCGCGAGCGCCAGGAACTAGGGCGTGTTTCGAAAGCCCCGTCTGGCCCGCGACGCCTGGCACGGCACCTCCCAGCCGCCAGGCTGGGGGAGTCGCGAGCCGGTGAACCCTTCCGGTCGCAGCACTAGGCGCACCACCAGAGGAACCGGTTGCACGTTTTCGTCGGCGACGGGGTGGGGTGCGGGTTCGTCGGCGTCGGATGCGCCGTCGGAGTCGCGCTCGGGGCCGTGGTCGCCGTCGCGGTGGGCTGCGGGTCCGGGCGGCCCGGCAGCCCGGTCGGGGTCGCCGACGGGGTGACCCCGTCCTTCCCCTTGTCCTTGTCGGACTTCTTGTCCTTCGCGGACGCGGACGCCGACGGGGACGCGGAGCGCGAGGCCGACGCGGAGGCCGCACCGCCGGTCCCCGCGCCCGCGGTGCCCCGGGACGGCCCGGTCGTCTCCCCCGGGGAGGCCCCGCCGTCCACGGTCTCGTCCCCGGCGGTCGCGGTCTTCGGGGTGGATCCCGGCGCCTCGACACCGAGTTCGGCCAGGCTCAGCCCGCCCGCCGCCAGCAGCAGCCCGGCACCCACGAACAGCACCCGCCGCCGGCGCCGCCGGTGCGCGGCGGCCTTGCGGTCGCGACGACCGGACCGCGTACCGCGGCCGTCGTCACGGTCACCGGCCGCGCCGCGCCCCTGGGCGCGCCTGCGGTTCTGGGCCCGCCCGGGTCGCGCGGCCCGGTCCTCGGCGGACGCCTCGTCGTCGGACCCGCTCGGGCCGTCGTCACCGTGGGGGGTGTGCTCAAGGGGGCGCGCGGCACCGTCGTCGGCGTACGCACGCAGTTCCTCGACCGGAGTGCCGCACCCCGGGCAGGCGAGGGCGCCGTTGAGGTGCCTTCGGCACGGGTGGCAGTAGTCCATGACGCCGGAAGACTAAGTTCCGCAGACGTCGCGTTCCTAGGCCCCACGGTGAAGGTTCTGTGGCGAACCGAAAAAACTCTCGAAAGTCTTGCCGAAACCGTTACCAGCGCGCCCCATTGACACCCCCCACACCCCCTCCTTACTGTCACGCCAGCATTTCGAACGGGTGACGAAATATCGAACATCTGAGGGGCAACTGCCGTGCGCATCACCGGAATCAGCACACACGTGGTCGGGACGCCGTGGCGCAACCTGACCTACGTTCAGGTGCACACCGACGAGGGCCTCACCGGAGTCGGCGAGACCCGGATGCTGGGCCGTACCGACGCGCTGATCGGCTATCTGCGGGAGGCGGAGGACAATCACCTGCTCGGCTCGGACCCGTTCGCCGTGGAGGACCTCGTCCGCCGCATGAAGTACGGCGACTACGGCCGCGCGGGCGAGATCGTGATGTCCGGCGTCGCGGTCGTCGAGATGGCCTGCTGGGACATCAAGGGCAAGGCCCTCGGCGTCCCCGTCTGGCAGCTCCTCGGCGGCAAGGTCACCGACCGGGTCAAGGCCTACGCCAACGGCTGGTACACCACCGAGCGGACCCCGGAGGCGTATCACAAGGCCGCCGCGGAGGTCGTCGCCCGCGGGTACCGGGCTCTGAAGATCGACCCCTTCGGCACCGGGCACTTCGAACTGGACCACGAGCAGACCCGCTATTCCGTCTCCCTCATCGAGGCGGTGCGGGACGCGATCGGGCCCGACGCCGAGCTGATGCTGGAGATGCACGGGCGCTTCTCCCCCGCCACCGCCGTCCGGCTGGCCAAGGAGATGGCGCCCTTCCGGCCGGCCTGGCTGGAGGAGCCGGTGCCGCCGGAGAACCTCAAGGCGCTGAAGAAGGTCGCCGAGAAGGTGGACCTGCCGGTCGCCACCGGTGAGCGCATCCACGACCGGATCGAGTTCCGGGAGCTGTTCGAGAACCAGGCCGCCGACATCCTCCAGCCCGACGTCGGCCATATCGGCGGCATCTGGGAGACCCGGAAGCTGGCCGCCACCGCCGAGACCCACTACATGCTGGTCGCCCCGCACAACGTGGGCGGCTCCGTGCTCACCGCGGCCTCCCTCCAGGTCGGCTTCACCTCGCCGAACTTCAAGATCCTGGAGCACTTCAACGACTTCGCCGACGCGGAGATCAAGAAGGTGGTCAAGGGCGCGCCGGAGGTCGTCGACGGCTACTTCCACCTCTCCGACGCCCCCGGTCTCGGGGTCGAGCTGGACACCGACGCGGCGGCCGAGTTCCCGCAGCAGCAGGCCCGGTTCGACCTGTGGGCCGACGGCTGGGAGCAGCGCCGGCCGAAGGGCACCCAGTGAGCACCGCGGTCGTCGTCGAGGCGCCGGGCGAGCACCGGCTCGTGGCGCACGCGCCGCGCGATCCCGGTCCAGGCGAGGCGCTGGTCGACGTGCACGCGGTCGGCATCTGCGGCAGCGACCGCGAGGTGTACCAGGGCAACCGGCCCGAGGGGTATGTCCGTTATCCGCTCACGCCCGGCCATGAGTGGTCCGGCACGGTCCGGTCGGTCGGCGCCGGGGTGCCGGGGTCGCTGGCCGGCCGCAAGGTCGTCGGGGAGGGCTTTCGCAACTGCCAGGTCTGCGACCGCTGTCACGCGGGCGAGACGACGCTGTGCACCTCGGGGTACGAGGAGACCGGCTTCACCCAGCCCGGCGCGATGGCCGCCACGCTGACCCTGCCCGCCCGGCTGCTGCACATGCTGCCGGACGACGCCGATCTCACGGCCGCCGCTCTTCTGGAGCCCGCCGCCTGCATCGCGGCCGCCGCCCTGAAGGCGAACGCCCGGCCCGGTGAGCGCGTCGCGGTGGTCGGCACCGGCACGCTCGGCATGTTCGCCGTGCAGTTCCTGACGGCCGTCTCTCCGGCCCGGCTGCTGGTGGTCGGCACCGGACGGGACCGCGAGGCCCTGTCCCGGCAGTTCGGCGCCACCGACTTCCGCACCCGGGACCAGGAGCTCCCCGACGACATCGACGTCGTCATCGAGACCGCCGGGTCCGCGTCCGCCGCGCGCACCGCCGCCGGTCTGCTCAGGCGCGGCGGACGCCTCGTCCTGACGGGTATCCCGGCGCCGGGCGCCGAGGGGCTCGACCCCACCGATCTCGTCGTACGGCAACTGGAGGTGCACACCGTGTTCGGGGCGCCGCCGGACGCCTGGGCGCACACGGTGCGGGTCTTCGGCGCGGGGCTGCTCGATCCGCTGCCGCTGGTCACGCACGAGCTGCCGCTCACCGAGTTCCCGGCGGCCATCGAGCTGGTGGGGGCCGGGGATCCGAAGGTCGGCAAGGTCCTGCTGCGGCCTTGACGCCTTCCGGAGGCGTACGCCGGTACGGAGTGACCTGACGGCTCCGTACCGGCGTAGGTCCGGCCCCTCCCGCACCCCAAGTCTCGAACCTTGTCCGAAATACCGAACATGCCCCGAACATGAAGGACACCCCCGTGACCGACTCCGCTACCGCCGCCCGCAGGCCCGGTGAGCAGGCCCTCGCCACGCTCGGCCTGGCCGGGCCCGCCCTCTCTTCCGCCGACGCCTCGCCGCACACCTTCCCGGGAGGCGGCCGCTGGCGCACCGAGATCCCCTCGTGCGAGGGGCCCGAGGCGCTGGCGGTGGTCCTCAAGGAGTCCTCGCGGCTCGACGTGCCGATCCACCGGATCAGCCAGGGCAGCGGCGTATGGATGCTGACCGACGCCGAGATCACCGAGATGGTCGAGGCCACCCGCGAACGCGACATCGAGCTCTGCCTGTTCACCGGCCCGCGCGGCACCTGGGACATCGGCGGCTCGGTCCGTTCAGACTCGCGCGGCGCCGGCCTGCGGGCGCGGGGCCACGACGCGGTGGCCGGATGCGTCGAGGACGCCGTACGGGCCACCGAGCTGGGCGTCACGTGCCTGCTCGTCGCCGACGAGGGCGTGCTGTGGACACTGCACCGCGCCCGGCAGCAGGGGATCATCCCGGCCGACACCACCCTGAAGGTCTCGGCCCTGGTCGGCCCGGTCAATCCGGCCTCGTACGCCGTGTACGAGCGGCTCGGCGCCGACTCGCTCAACGTCCCCAGCGATCTGACGCTGCACCACCTGACGGAGATCCGGCGGGTCTCCGCCGCCCCCATGGACATGTACATCGAGGCCCCCGACGACCTCGGCGGCTATGTGCGGATGTACGAGGTCGCCGAGCTGATCCGGCGCGGCGCACCGCTGTATCTGAAGTTCGGTCTGTCCAAGGCGCCCGGGATCTACCCGTACGGGACGCATCTGCGGGACGTGACCCTGGACACCGCCCGGGAGCGGGTGCGGCGCGGCCGGCTCGCTCTCGACCTGCTCGCCCGGCACGGCGCGGACGGCGACATGGCGCCGCTCGGCTCCCGGCTGCCCGGTGCGCTCAACCGCTTCCCCACCGGCGCCTGAACCGCCGGCCGCACCCCTGTCAACGACGAGTAGAACAAGGACTGATCAGCATGCGCACTCGCAGAGCCGCTCTCACCGCGATAGCCGGCGCCGTCTCCCTGGCCCTCACCCTGACCGCCTGCGGCCAGAACAGCTCGGGCGGCAGCAAGGAGGACAAGGGAAGCGCCAAGGGCGGAACCATCGGCATCGCGATGCCGACCAAGTCCTCCGAGCGCTGGATCAACGACGGCAACAACGTCGTCAAGGACCTGGAGGCCAAGGGGTACAAGGCCAAGCTGGTCTACGGCGAGGACGACCCGGACACCCAGGTCTCGCAGATCGAGAACCTGATCACCCAGGGCGTCAAGGGCCTGATCATCGCGGCCATCGACAACAAGTCGCTGAACAACGTGCTTCAGCAGGCCGCCCAGGCGAAGATCCCGGTCATCGCCTACGACCGGCTGATCCTCGGCACCAAGGACGTCGACTACTACGCCTCGTTCGACAACGAGAAGGTCGGCGTGCTCCAGGGCACGTACATCGTGCACAAGCTCGGTCTGGACAGCGGCAAGAAGGGCCCGTTCAACATCGAGCTGTTCGCCGGGTCGAACGACGACAACAACACCAAGTACTTCTTCGGCGGTGCGATGAGCGTGCTGCAGCCGTACATCGACAAGAAGGAGCTGGTGGTCAAGTCCGGCCAGACCAAGCTCAACCAGGTCACCACCCTGCGCTGGGACGGCACCACCGCGCAGAAGCGCATGGAGGACGTCCTCACCTCCGCCTACAAGAGCGGCAGGGTCGACGCGGTGCTCTCGCCCTACGACGGCATCTCGATCGGCATCCTGTCCGCGCTGAAGTCGGACGGCTACGGCTCGGGGAGCAAGCCGCTGCCGGTCATCACCGGCCAGGACGCCGAGCTCGCCTCGGTGAAGTCGATCATCGCCGGTGAGCAGACGCAGACCGTCTACAAGGACACCCGCCAGCTCGCCAAGGTCGCCGCGACCATGGTCGACGACGCCCTCGACGGCAAGACGCCGCAGACCAACGACACCAAGACCTACGACAACGGCACCAAGGTCGTCCCCGCCTACCTGCTCCAGCCGGTGAGCGTCGACAAGACCAACTACGAGGACGTCCTGGTCAAGGGCGGCTACTACACCGACGCCCAGCTGAAGTAGCCGACGCATCCCCCACCGACCGCAACGACTGGAAGGCACGACCATGGCGGGACCCGTCCTGGAAATGCGCTCGATCGTCAAGACCTTTCCCGGCGTCAAGGCGCTGTCGGACGTCAATCTGACCGTCCGGCCGGGCGAGGTCCACGCCATCTGCGGGGAGAACGGCGCCGGCAAGTCGACCCTGATGAAGGTCCTCTCCGGCGTCCACCCGCACGGCAGTTACGAGGGGGACATCCTCTTCGAGGGAGAGGTCTGCCGCTTCAAGGACATCCGGGCGAGCGAGCACCACGGCATCGTCATCATCCACCAGGAACTGGCACTGGTGCCGTATCTCTCCATCGCCGAGAACATCTTCCTCGGCAACGAACACGCCACCCGCGGGTTCATCAACTGGAACGACACGCTCAGGCACGCCACCGAACTGCTGCGCCGCGTCGGCCTCGACGAGCACCCGGAGACCCGGATCGCCGACATCGGCGTGGGCAAGCAGCAGCTCGTGGAGATCGCCAAGGCCCTGTCGAAGCAGGTGAAGCTGCTCATCCTCGATGAACCGACGGCGGCTCTGAACGACGAGGACAGCGGCAAACTCCTCGATCTCATCCTGGAGTTGAAGAAGCAGGGCATCACCTCGATCATCATCTCCCACAAGCTGAACGAGATCCGCCGGGTCGCCGACTCGGTGACGATCATCCGCGACGGGCAGTCCATCGAGACGCTCGACGTGAAGGCGCCGGAGACCACCGAGGACCGGATCATCAGCGGCATGGTCGGCCGCGACCTCGACCACCGCTTCCCCGAGCGCACGTCGTACGAGGGAGAGGCGGACGCGGCCCCGGCCCTGGAGATCCGCGACTGGACCGTGCTCCACCCGATCGACCAGCAGCGCAAGGTCGTCGACGATGTGTCGATCAAGGTGCGGCGCGGGGAGATCGTCGGCATCGCGGGGCTGATGGGCGCCGGCCGCACCGAGCTGGCGATGAACGTCTTCGGGCGCGCCTACGGCCGGTACGCGGGCGGCACGGTCCTCAAGGACGGCAAGGAGATCCGCACGAAGACCGTCGCCGAGGCGGTCGACCACGGCATCGCGTACGTCACCGAGGACCGCAAGCACTACGGCCTCAACCTCATCGACACCATCAACCGCAACATCTCGCTGACCGCGCTCAGCAAGGTCGCCAGGCGGGGGATCGTCGACGAACACGAGGAGCGTCAGGTCTCCGAGGGCTTCCGCACGTCCATGAACATCAAGGCACCGACGGTCTTCGAGCCGGTCGGCAAGCTGTCCGGCGGCAACCAGCAGAAGGTCGTCCTCAGCAAGTGGATCTTCGCCGGTCCTGACGTGCTGATCCTGGACGAGCCCACGCGCGGCATCGACGTGGGCGCCAAATACGAGATCTACACGGTCATCGACCAGCTGGCCGCGCAGGGCAAGGCGGTCGTCTTCATCTCCTCCGAGCTGCCGGAGCTGCTCGGCATGTGCGACCGCATCTACACGATGGCCGCGGGACGGCTGACAGGTGAGGTGCCGCGGGCCGAGGCCACGCAGGAAGTGCTGATGCGCCACATGACGAAGGACAAAGAGGTAACCCGATGAGCACGGATGTGACCGCCAGGACCCCGGCCCCCGCGCCGCCGGGCAAGAGCGGATCGGCCACGGGCGACGGCCTGCTCCGGCTGATGCTGAACGGCCTGCGCCGCAACATGCGGCAGTACGGCATGCTGATCGCGCTCGGCCTGATCGTCGTCCTCTTCCAGATCTGGACCGGCGGCGACCTGCTGCTGCCGCGCAACGTCTCCAACCTGGTCCTGCAGAACAGCTACATCCTGATCCTCGCGATCGGCATGATGCTGGTGATCATCGCCGGGCACATCGACCTGTCGGTCGGCTCGCTGACGGCGTTCGTGGGCGCGTTCGCGGCCGTGCTGACGGTGCAGCACAGTGTGGCGTGGCCGATCGCCCTGGTGCTGTGCCTGCTGGTGGGCGCGGTCGCGGGGGCGGTGCAGGGCTTTCTGATCGCGTATCTCGGCATACCGTCGTTCATCGTCACCCTCGCCGGCATGCTGCTCTTCCGCGGGCTCACCGAGATCCTGCTCAAGGGGCAGACCCTCGGCCCGTTCCCGGACGGGCTGCAGAAGCTCGGCAACGGCTTCCTGCCCGAGGTCGGTCCGAACACCAACTACCACAACCTCACGCTGCTGCTCGGCCTCGTCCTGATCGCCGCCGTGGTGTGGCAGGAACTGCGCGACCGGCGCCGGCAGCAGGAGTTCGCCCTGGACGCGCTGCCCGCGCGGCTGTTCGCGCTGAAGCTCGTCGCCCTGGTCGCCGCGATCCTCACCCTCACCATGCTGCTCGCCAGCTACAACGGCGCGCCGATCATCCTCATCGTCCTCGGCGTCCTGGTGGTCGGCTACGGCTACGTGATGCGCAACGCCGTCTTCGGCCGCCACATCTACGCCATCGGCGGCAATCTGCCGGCGGCGAAGCTGTCCGGCGTCAAGGACAGGAGGGTCACCTTCCAGGTCTTCCTGAACATGGGCGTGCTCGCGGCCCTGGCCGGTCTGGTGGTCGCCGCCCGGCTGAACGCGGCCTCGCCGAAGGCGGGCGTGAACTTCGAGCTGGAGGCGATCGCCTCGTCGTTCATCGGAGGCGCGTCCATGAGCGGCGGTGTGGGCACCGTCCTCGGCGCGATCATCGGCGGTCTCGTCCTCGGCGTGCTGAACAACGGCATGAACCTCCTCAGTGTCGGCACCGACTGGCAGCAGGTCATCAAGGGCCTGGCCCTGCTGGTGGCGGTCGGCTTCGACGTGTGGAACAAGCGCAAGTCCGGTTCGTAAGTCAGCTCGGGCCCCGCCGGTCAGCGGCGGGGCCCAACCTTCACGGGAGCCGCACATGGAACTGAACAGACGCACGGTCATCGCGGGAGCCGCGGCAGCCGGTATCGCCGCGACCACCCTGGGCACAGGCACGGCACAGGCCGCTTCGGGCAGCGGGAAGCCGGTGCGGGAACCCTTCGGCAAGCTGGCCGACGGCACCAAGGTCTACCGCTGGTCCCTGGAGAACGGCGGCACCCGCCTCAGGGTCCTGAACTGGGGCGGTGTGGTCCAGGGCCTGGAGATCCCCGACCGGCACGGCCGCTGTGCCAACGTGTCCCTGGGCTTCGACACCATCGACGACTACGTGGCGAAGACCCCGTACTTCGGTGCTCTCATCGGCCGCTACGGCAACCGCATCGCCAAGGGCCGGTTCACGCTGGACGGCAAGAGCCACCAACTGTCCGTCAACGACGGCGTGAACAGCCTGCACGGCGGCACGCAGGGCTTCGACAAGCACATCTGGGACATCGAGCCGTTCACCGAGGGCTCCGACGTCGGCCTGCACCTCCACTACACCAGCGTCGACGGCGAGATGGGCTACCCGGGCACGCTCAGGGCGAAGGTGACGTACACCCTCACCCGGCAGGGCGACTGGCGCATCGACTACGAGGCCACCACCGACAAGCCGACCGTCGTCAACCTCACCAACCACACCTACTGGAACCTCGCGGGCGAGGGCACCGGGGGTATCGAGGGCCACGAGCTGACGATCGCCGCGAGCCGCTACACCCCCACCGACTCGGGCCTCATCCCCACCGGCGAGCTCGCCCCCGTCGCGGGCACCCCCTTCGACTTCCGGCGCGCCAAGGCCATCGGCCGGGACATCCGGGCGGGCCACGTGCAGCAGGTCCAGGCCAAGGGCTACGACCACAACTGGGTCCTCGACAAGGGCATCACGGCGAAGCCCGAGCACATCGCGACCCTCCACGACCCGCACTCCGGCCGCACTCTGAAGATCGCCACCGACCAGCCGGGCCTGCAGTTCTACTCGGGCAACTTCCTCGACGGCACGCTCGTCGGCACCGGCGGCCACACCTACCGCCAGGGCGACGCGCTGTGCCTGGAGACCCAGCACTTCCCGGACTCGCCCAACCACGCGAACTTCCCGTCGACCGTGCTGCGGCCCGGGCAGACGTACCGGTCGACGACGATCCACACGTTCAGCGCGTAACGCGCCGGGCGGTGGAATCGGTTCCCGAAGTCACACCAGTCTCACAACCCTTGAACAACACCACCTCCGTATCCGTATGAGGGGGCGGCCCGCGCTCCCCCGCGCGGGCCGCCCCAGGACAACGGGCCCGCCCTCCCCACCCGGCCCGCGCATACGGAGGTTCCATGGCCGACAACGTCACCTCGTTGTTCCGCAGCACCACGGCGCACAGCCCCTCGATGGCGGCGCTGACGCGGGAGGGCGGCGACGGGACGGGGCCCGTGGACTTCTGTATTCCGTGCAACCCGTACTTCCCCACGCCCGCCATGTACGACGAGATGGCGGGCCGACTGCGCGAGATCATCACCTACTACCCGAGCAGCGCCGACACGATCACGGCCGAGCTGTGCGATCTGCTCCAGCTGCCGACGCAGTGCGTGGCCATGGGCAACGGCTCGACCGAGCTGATCACCTGGATCGACCATCTGCTGGTCCGCGAGTCCCTCGCCGTCCCCGTCCCCACCTTCGGCCGCTGGACCGACCAGCCGATGGAGACCGGCAAGCGCGTCGACATGTTCCCGCTCCAGGAGTCCAGCGGCTTCGCCCTGGACCTGGCCCAGTACTCCGAGTTCATCCGCAAGCGCGGCACCCGCGTCGCGGTCGTCTGCAACCCCAACAACCCCGACGGCGGGTTCGTGCCGCGGCAGACGCTGGTGCAGTTCATGGACGCGATGGCGGACCTGGACCTGATCGTGATCGACGAGTCGTTCCTGGAGTTCGCCGACGCCGAGAACGAGCCCAGCGTCGTCCAGGACGCCGTGCTGCGCCCCAACGTCATCGTGCTGCGCAGCCTCGGCAAGAACTTCGGCCTGCACGGCATCCGCTTCGGCTACCTGGTCGCCAACCCCGCGCTCGCGCACAGGATCCGCTCGATGCTGCCGAAGTGGAACCTCAACTCCTTCGCCGAGCACGTGGTCTTCATGCTGAAGGAGCACGGCGCCGAGTACCTGGAGAGCCTGCACCAGGTCCGCCGGGACCGTCTGGAGATGTCCCGCCAGCTCTCCCAGCTGCCCGGTCTGACGGTCTACCCGTCCCAGGGCAACTTCCTCTTCGTGCGCCTCCCGGTGGGCGCCGAGGGCACCGTGGTCCGCGACCGGCTGCTGGCCGAGCACCGGATCCTGGTCCGCGAGTGCGGCAACAAGATCGGTTCATCCAGCCGCTTCCTGCGCCTCGTGGTGCGCCCCGAGGTGGACGTGCGTCGCCTGGTGTCCGCCCTGGAGCAGGTGCTCTACGGGGCCAGGAAGGGAACCGCCGTGCCCGAGCTGAGCACAGGGACCAGCTACAGCTCGGGCACGGCGGCCGTGGACCGGCTGATCAGCGAGACCAACGGGACGGGGCTGCCGCTCGCCGCGCAGGCCGCGGCGATGCCGCAGCTGGCCCCGGGCTCGGCCCCCGCGCCGGCGCCGGCCGCCGCCCCGCCCCCGGCGCCCGCGCCGACTCCGCTGCCGGCCCCCGCTCCCATGGCCGTCCCGGCCCCGGCGCCGATGCCCGCCCCCGCGTCGGCCGCACCGGTCTCCGCTCCCGCTCCGCTGCCGATGGCCCCGCCGCTGCCGATGGCCCCGCCTGCGGGGATGGCCCCGGCGGCCGCCATGCCTCCCGGGATGGCCCCGGCCGCTGCCATGCCCCCGGGGGTCTTCCCGGCGCCCGCGGCCGGTCTGCAGGCCGTTCCGCAGACGGGTCTGCCCGGACTCGCGGCGGCCGCCCAGAACCGGCGCGGCATGCCCGGCATGCCCGCCGCGGGCGGTCTCACGGCCGCGCAGGTACGCGGCCGCACCCAGCCGGAACCGGTCCCGGAGCCCACGGGCTGGCCGGCGGCCGGCGCGATGTACAACCAGGTCGGCTGAGCCGCCCGGCCCCCACCGGGCCCACGCGGCGGTAGCACACCGAACGCCGTCGGCGGCCACGAGGAAGTCCCCCCGGGGCGCCCCCCGCGGGGGGGGGGTGGGGGGGGCTGCACCCCGCGGGGCCCCGGGGGGGGGGGCCC